>DAIMKN010000035.1:10826-16583 GCA_036721725.1 Actinomycetota bacterium | reverse complement strand
CATACGTTCGGGTGAGCAGGCAGTCTCGCCTCAGAACGACGGTCGGAGGTTCAGCGGCGCCAGAACTGCCACCACTTCTTCGGCCTGGCGTGGGAGATCTCCTTGCGGTACTGGTCGTCGCGGGCGCCGCGTTCGGCCTTCTCCTCCAACTCGTGCTGCTGAACCTCGAGCAACACCTCCGCGTTCGCCCTCCGACATCGGTCCCGCTCCCGGTCCGATCCATCCCATGGTCCCGACCTCCTTCAGTCCGCCGCCGCGCGATCCTCGGCCAGCAATCCCTCGTAGATGTCGCGGGTCGAACCTCCCGCCGCGGCCCGGGCTTGGCGGGCCGCCTCCCGCTTCGGCACACCGTCGGCCACGAGCCGTCGCGCCACCGCCAGCGGTTCCTCCGCGCCGGCGGCCGGCTGCGCCCCCGCCAGGACCACAACCACCTCGCCCTTAAGGTCCCGGTCGCCCACCAGCGCCACCACCTCCGCCAGGGAGCCACGGATCACCTCTTGATGCAACTTGGTGAGCTCCCGGCACACCGCCACCCGCCGCTGTCCGTCACCCCCCGAAAGTTCCCGCAGCGTCGCCGCCACCCGCTTCGGGGACTCGAACAGCACCACCGTTCGAGGCTCCGCCGCAACCGCGGCCAGCCGCGAGGTCCGCGCCTTCCCCGACCGGGGCAGGAAGCCCTCGAACGCGAACCGGTCCGTGGGCAGTCCGGACAGCACCAGCGCCGCCAGGACCGCCGACGGCCCCGGGACGACGTCCACCGCGAGCCCCGCCTCCACGCAGGCCGCCACCAACCGATACCCGGGGTCGGAGACCGATGGCATACCCGCGTCGCTCACGAGGGCCACGTTCGAGCCGGACTGCACCAGTGCCACCACCTCCGCCGTCCGTCCGGCCTCGTTCCCCTCGAAGAACGACAGCAGCCGAACGCTCACCCCGATGGAAGCCAGGAGGCGGCCCGTTCGACGCGTGTCCTCGGCCGCCACCACGTCAACCTCTCCCAGGACGCGACGCGCCCGGTCCGTGAGGTCCTCCAGATTGCCGATCGGCGTCCCCACCAGGTACAGGGTCCCGGCGCCCACCGCGATCAGTCCACGGGGCGAAGCTCGGCGTGGAGATGGTGGGTCATCGCCTCGCCCACCGCGGCCATCCGCAGGTCATAGACGAACCGCGACGCGTCGAACCGGAACGAACGCTCCAGGCCCGTGACCTCCTTGGCCGTCCCCGCCAGTCCGATGTGCACCGACGCCACGTCCGCCCCGCCCGCGTCGAACGTCCCCTCCGCCACCTCGGTCACGCCGGTGGGATGGGCTATGAGGAGTTCGATGCGGCCATCCGGCTGCGGACGCCAGTAGCCCATCTCCGCGTGCAGCGGGCGTTCGTCGTCCAGTGCCCACGTGCGCTGCGAGTACGCCAGGAACGGCTTGCCTGCGTGCCAGAACCGAACTTCCTCGCCGTACCCGAACGGCTGGATGGTCGGGTACTCGCCGCGACCCTCGCCGCGCCACGTGCCCAGAAGGAACGCCAGCGGTTCGACGTTCGGATGCAGCTGCGGCGGCGACGACATCTTGAGTTCGAACGCTAGCACCACCGGAGGAACCCCGGATCCCGGCGTCCCCGTCTATCCTGGCGGCCGTGGACCCGGACACCATCCAACCCGCCGATCGCCCCGAGCCGCTCCTGCCGACGTGGGAGGACGAGGCGCTCCAGGGAACGGCTCGGTACGAACCGGTCGTTGGCGACGATGTGCTTCCCCTCACCCGCCGGGCCGAACACCACCGGAAGCATTGGTACGCAAGCCCTTTCATCGTCATCGCCGCCGTGACCGTCCTGGCCGGCGGCTTGCGCTTCTACCACCTGTCATTCCCTAGCAGCTACGTGTTCGACGAGGTCTACTACGCCAAGGACGGTTGCTTCGACGCCGGTTACCCCTACAAGCAGTGCGGTCTCAAGGACCCCGTCGAGCAGACGGTCACGGTGCATCCGCCCATCGGTCGCGAGCTGATCGCGCTGGGCGAACACGTCGGAGGGAACCGCGCGTTCGGCTGGCGCCTCGCCTCCGCCATCGCCGGCACTCTGACCGTGCTGTTCGCCGCACTGATCGCGTACCGCCTGTGGCGGAGCGCGCTGTGGGCGGGCGTAGCCGGCCTGCTGCTGGCCACCGAGAGTCTGGAGTTCGTCCAATCGCGCATGTCGATGCTCGATATCTTCGTGGCGTTCTTCGTCACCATGGCATTCCTGTTCCTGGTCCTGGACCGCGACTGGATCGAACGGCGAACGCCCCCGCCCGAACCGGTCAGCCCGGAGGACGAACGCACCCTCACCGAGATGGGGATGCCCGGCGACCGGCCGCCCTCGCCGATCCTGCGCCCGTGGCGCCTGCTGACCGGGTTGGCGTTCGGCCTGGCCGCCGCGTCGAAGTGGAACGGGGGCACCGCCCTCATCGTGGCGGTGATCCTGACGGTGATGTGGGAGCGAACGCGGCGGTCGAAAGCCCGTGCGCCGCACCCATTCTGGGAGACCGTTCGGGACGAGGGCTTCAGCATCGTGCTGTTCCTGTTGCTGGTGCCGATCGCCGTCTACCTCGGGTCCTACACGCGGTGGTTCTTCCAGCAGGGCGGCTTGAAGATCGGCGACTGGTGGACCCTCCAGAAGTCGATGGCGAACTTCTCCCTGCATCTGCACGCGACGCACCCCTACGCCTCGCGGCCCTGGACGTGGATGCTCATGCTGCGGCCCGTGGCCTACTACTTCGTGGGCGACGCAGCGAAGCACACCTCCTCCGAGGTCCTCGGCATCGGCAACCCCGTGGTGTTCTGGCTCACCCTCGTCACCATCCCGTGGACGTTCATCGCCTGGATCCGGCGGCAGGACTGGCGCTACGGCTTCATCTTCCTGGCCTACGCACTGCAGTACCTGCCGTGGTTCGCCGCCTCCCGAACCTCGTTCCTCTTCTATGTCACGCCGATCACGCCGTTCATGGTTCTCGCGCTGACGACATCGCTCCGGGACCTGTCGAACGCCGGCCTCAGGCGCCAGCGCGAACGACTCACCCCGCGGCGGTTCCGGGTCGGTCAGGTCGTGGCGATCGGGGTGGTGGTGCTCTCCGTAGCGGTGTTCGCGTTCTTCTTCCCGGTGCTGACGGGACGGATCATCTCCACGCACATGTGGCAGCTCCGCGTGCCGTTCCTTCGCTGGATCTAGCGACCCCGCGAAGCCTCGACCGACCCGTCTGGGCGGCCCACCAGCACGTCGGTCACGAGTTCGGGCGCGAACAGCCCGTGGTCCACCACGCCGGGAACAGCCTCCAGCGTCGCCGCCAAGGCCCGCGGATCGTCCACCGGCCCGCCGTAGTCCGCGATCACGTTCCCGTCCGGCGTGGACGCCGCGTCGCGGATCCTCACCGGTCCCAGCTCGCCGAGATGGCGAAGCGTGGCGGGCAGTCCGAACGCCAGCAGCTCCAGCGGCACGGGCGGTCGCAAGCGCAGGACGGGCTTGTCCGAGGACGCCACCACCACGAACCGGTCGGCCGCCGCTGCCACCACCTTCTCCCGCGTGTGGGCGCCGCCCCCGCCCTTGATCAGCCACCGGTCCGCCGCGATCTGGTCGGCCCCGTCCACCGCGACGTCCAGGCGATCCAAGTCCGCGTCGAACGCCACCACGGTGAGCCCCAACGTCGTCGCCGTCCGTTCGGTGGCCACCGATGTCGCCACGCACGTCAGCCGGAGGTGGCGTTCGGCCAACGCGGTCAGGAAGAACGCCACGGTGGTCCCGGTGCCGAGCCCGACAGTCATGCCGTCGGAGATGAAGGGGACCGCGGCCTCCGCGGCGGCGCGCTTCTGGGCGGCGAACGGATCCATGGCCATGGGCGGGTGCGACTCTACCCGGCTTTGCGCGGTGGTCCGGTCAAGCAGGACCCTCTCCGAGCCGATTCCTCAAGGGACAACCCGCCCGGGTGCGGTCGTTCGCGGGGCCCCGGGACTAGCGCGACGAACGACAAGGAAAGCGGCTCGTGAGACCTCGACTGGCGAACGTGGGACTGGGCGGCCACGCCGTAACCACGGAACGTTCGGTCATCCCGTCGCTCCTCGAGGAGCGACGCATTCGAACGGGGCGCGATAGGCTCGACCCGTGGCTCGTTCGACGTCCCGCCGCGAATTCCTGACCCTGATCGGGCTCGGGTTGATCGGCGCGGCCTGCACGTCGAAGATCGATATCGTTCCGACCCCGTCCGTCGTCCCGCCGAACCCTGGTTCGATCGACGACCTGACGAAGGGAACCGCTCGGCTCGATCTGCTGAGCTCCCTCGACGTCCACTCCCCGATCGATCCGGGGAAGAACCGATTCGCTTTCGGCCTGGTCACGGGTTCGGGCGGGCTCATCACGGGAGGTTCGCCCCAGGTCTACCTGGCCCAGGACCGCACCTCGAAAGCCCTGGGACCCTTCCCCGCGACCTTCTACCCCTTCACCGGCTACGCGCGGTTCCACGACCGTTCGCCCAAGACGCCCCTCACCGGCACCTACCTCACCGAACTTGACATCCCCGGCCACGGAGACTGGCTGGTCCTGGCCCTGGCGAACGACGGCACCGGGCCGGCCTCGGCGACCGGCAAGATCGAGGTCACCTCGGGGACGATCGTGGCCGCGATCGGTTCGAAGGCGATCTCCGTGAAGACGCCCGTCGCCACCTCCGACCACGGCCTTCGGGAGATCTGCACGCGCACACCCCCCGACCACATGCACTCCATCTCGTTGGACCAGGCCCTCAACAACGGCAAACCGACCGTGGTGTCGTTCGCCACGCCTCTGCTGTGCGAGAGCCAGCTGTGCGGGCCCGTGGTCGACGAACAACTCGTGGCCTTCGCCGCCGTGGGCCCGGACAGGGCGAACTTCATCCACGTGGAGGAGTTCCTCCCCGGGCCCGACCTCAAGCCGGACGGCCAGACGCTCTCCCCGGGGTTCACGGCGTGGGGATTCACCAGCGAGCCTTGGGTGATCGTGATCGACAAGGGCGGGATCATCCGGGGCCGGTTCGGACCTGGACCGACGGTGGGGCCCGAGATCCTCGCGTCCCTCCAGCCCCTCCTGTAGCGCGGCGCGCGGGCGGCGGCCTCCCCTCCACGGCCGACGCGCTTCGGAAGCAGATCGGCATGCTCGACACGGCCAGGGGTGGACGGTCAACCGGGTCGACATCCCTCCAGTCGCCGGCCACCGCGCCTTCCGCAGGCTGAGCCGGCTGGGGCCGAAACACGCGCGCCGCCTGCTCGCTTCGCTCGTTTCGGTTGCCGCGCGGGAAGGGAAGATAGGGCTGTGGACCTGCCCCTGGGACCGTTCGACGCCTCGGCCGTGATGGCCGCGGCGAGGTCGTTCCTTCGACCGATCGACTGGCGGCGGAACGGACCGACCCCCGAAGACCTCCGTGGCTGTCTGCTGTTCGAACGCCCGGAGCGGGCGACGTCGTTCGACGGGACTCGGATCGCCTACGGCGTGTACGGGTCGCGAGGGTCGTGGGTGGCGCTGGTGCCGGGTTTCTGCTGCCCGGACAACTTCTGGAGGTACTGCTGCCCGCCCTCGCCGTGAACCACCGGGTGATCGTGTGGGATCTGCGCGGACTCGGGCTGTCGGGCATGCCGCGGGGCGCCCGGGTACCGCTCGCGCAACCTGACGTGGCGAGACTTCGCCATCTCCACGCTGGCCCGCGATCTGGAGGCCGTCCTGGACGATGCGGGCGTTCGACGCGCCGCGCTGATCGGCCACAGC
>DAIMKN010000035.1:0-10726 GCA_036721725.1 Actinomycetota bacterium | reverse complement strand
TGGCCGAGGCGATGGCCGAGGCCATCCCGAACGCCGAGACGGCCGTGGTTCGGGATGCCACCCACGGCGCGATCATCGAGAAGCCGGAGGAGGTCAACGCCTTCGTCCGTTCGTTCCTGGCCAGCCAGGACCCGATCAGGAAGGGCCGGGCTCGAACGCCCGAGGAGCCTGAACGACCGCGCGCCCTCAGTCGGCGTCGGCGGGGCGGGACACGCCGACGACCTCCGCGTGGAGATGGGCGATCAGGTCCTGGGGTCGCAGATGCAGGTTGATGCCGTGGCCGCCGCCGCCGATGGCCACCTTGTCCGAGCCCGTGATGGCGGCGTCCGCGATGACCGGCCAGGCGTTCGTCGAGCCGAACGGCGTGATCGTGCCGCGTTCGTAGCCGGTCGCCTCCCTGGCCTCGTCCTTGTCCGGAAGGGACAGCCGCTTCACGCCGAGGTGAGCCCGAAGTTTCGGCCAGTCGATCTGCCGGCCGCCGGGCACCAGCACGAACACGTAGTCGCCCTCGCCCCGCCGCACGACGATGGTGCGCAGGAGTTGGCCGGTCCCGATGCCCTGGAACTCCGCGCTCTGTTCGACGCTGTTCGGCCGCTGCGTTCGGATGACGTCGAACGCCAACCCGGATCCGGCCAGCGCTCGCAGCGCGGGGGTGTCGTCATCCATCGAGGTTTCAGCCTAGCGGTTGAGGGCTCCTTCAGGATGTTGCTTCGCACCGTTGGCGCACCGCGGGGATGACCTCGAACGCCAGGCGTTCGGCCTGTTCGTCCTGACCCGGTCCGGCCACAACGAAGTTCAAGGTGGTGAATCCCATCTCGACGAATCCGAGGAGCTGCTCGGCGACGGCGTCCGGCGGACCTGAGACCACGAACGGCCTGTTGTCAGGCGGGTCGTCCACCCGTATCTCGACGTTGTAGGCGCACGTGATCTCGCCGGGGTCACGGCCCGCGGCGCGGGCGGCGGCCAGGACGCGGTCCCGCATCACCGTCACCCGCTCCGGGGGCGCGAGGTCGAGCGACGGTATCCAGCCGTCGGCCAGCCTGCCGGTCACGGCCAGCGCGCGGTCGCCGAACGTGCCCAGCCAGATCGGGATGGCGTGGTCGGGCTTCGGTTCGAGTTCGGCATCCTCGGTACGGTAGAGGCGCCCGTCGAACGTGACCGTCCGCTCGGACCACATACCGCGGATGATGCGGATTGCCTCCTCCAGACCGTCGACCTTGTCCCTGGGCGGGCGAACGCCGAGCCCGAACGCCCGGAACTCCGCGTCGGACCCGCCGCCGCCGAGCCCCAGGATCAGCCTCCCGTTCGACAGGCGATCGAACGTCTCCGCCATCTTCGCCAGCACCGCGGGGTGGCGGTATGGCGCGCCCAGGACGCGGCTCGCCACGCGGATCCGCGAGGTCGCCGCGGCGATCCACGACAGCAGGGTCCACGTCTCGTACCTGGGGTCCGGGCCGTGCAGGTGGTCGTTCACCGAGACGAAGTCGAACCCGAGCTCCTCCGCCCTCCTGGCATCGCCCACCGGATCGGCGCCCCGTGTCGCCGCGGCCGAGATGTTCAGTCCGAACTGGATCGCGCTCATCCGTCCTCCCTCGTTCTGTAGGCCGTTCGGAGCCGAAGCTCCTACGACGTCAACCCGCTGATCACGAGCCACACGCCGAGGGCGGCGAGGAGCACCGCCAGCGCTCGGCGGACCCACGGTTCGACCCCCGCGCCGGCCCGTCGAACGCCGAGGCCTCCGAGCAACACCACCGAGGCGTCTCCCATCGCCAGACCGGTGGCGATCCCCACCACCACGAACAGCGCTCTCCCCTTCCCACCCTGCCGTGCCGCCGTGGCCAGGAGCGGCGAGGCCACCGCGCCCAGGAAGAGCCACGCCCCCGGATTGAGCAGGACCGCCATGGAGCCGCGAACGGCCGGGGGGAGCGTTCGATGTTCCGACGACGCCTCCTCAGGTCGACCCGCGGACCGGAATCCCTCCAACGCGAGCCACAGGAGGAAGGCTCCGCCGACCACCTTGAGCACGCGAACGGCAGGCCCGCTGGGAGGCACGAACGAGATCCCCAACGCCACGCAGACCAGCAGGGATCCGGTGGTGAGGTGCGCGCCGACCAGCGCCTGGAAGCCCCGAACGATCCCTCCCCGAACGGACTCCGCGAGCAACACCGCCTGCACCGGTCCCGGCGTGCTGGCGAGCGCGAGGCCGAGGCCCAGGCCGGCGACAGCGGGTGAGACGATCTCAGTGGTCACTGGGTCCTCTTTCATCTCTTTCGCACTGCAATCTTTGCATGACGAAGTTTATCACCGGAGTCCTTGCACGTGCAAATGTTTCTCCGGTAGAATCCGGTGCATCGTGGAGACCGATCTCAACGCTACGGAGCTGCGAGCGTGGCAGGCGCTCCTCCATGCGCATGACCAGGTGACACGCAAGCTCGACGCGGAGCTCCGGGACGAACACGGACTCTCGCTCGTCTCCTACGACGTGCTGCTCCGGCTGGCCAGGGCCCCCGGCCGCGCTCTGCGGATGACCGAACTCGCGGGGAAGGTGTTGATGTCTCCGAGCGGGCTCACCCGGGTGGTAGACCGGCTGGTCGCCGCCGGCCTGGTCCAGCGGGACCGGTTCGAGGGGGACGCCCGGGGGATGCTGGCTCGGCTGACGGAACCGGGGCGCCAAGTCCTGCGGCGGGCCGCCAGGACGCACCTCCGGGGCATCCGCGAGCACTTCACCGGACCGCTGAGCCCAGCGCAGCTCCGCAACGTCGCCTCGGCATTGGAGATCATCGCGGGGCCCCACACGCCCCACTGAAAGCTGTCAGCCGACCGCCTCTTGGAGCTGTCGCAGGAACCGAGGGATCACCTTGCGTTGCTGGTAGCGAACGAACGCCCCCTGGAACGGCTTCATCAGGCCGTGGCCCTCTCCCGAGAGTTCGAGCGTGAACCTGGTTCCCCCGTTCGCCGGCTCAAGGCGGTAGCTGCCGTCGGCCACGAACGTTCCTTTATTGATCTGCTTCCACTGCACGAGGGTCGGTGGCTCCACGGCCGTGATCTCGGTGACGACCTTCTCCTTCTTCCCCAGGAACTTGTTCACCGTCTCGTACTGGGCACCGACGCCGAACGGACCCTCGGTCAGCTTGCGCGACGAAAGCACGTAGGGCCGACGCCAGTTGGTGTCCCGACCCGGATCGGTCAGGAAGGCGAACACCTCCGCCATGGGCTTGTTCAGGGTGACGCTTCCTCCGAACGTGACGGCCATTGATCTCCCCCTCCTCTTTTCCGCGGACTTCTTATCATGCACCGGCCGCTGGGTCCTGCAATTGGAGGGGACGGCGACGCCGAACCGGCATCACCCGCGATAAGGGTCCCTCAGCGCGACCGCGAGGCAGCCGACGACCGCGCCCCAGCCCAACGACCGCAGCGGCCCTTTGAGGGCGCGCGGAGCGAACAGCGAGACCGCGAGCGTCGTGGCGCCACCGAGCGGCACGTCCGCTCGGCGCCACGAGAGCGCGCCGACGGAGCGAGCCCAGAAGTCGTCCGGAGGCCGCTCGTGGAGCCCCCGCGTGACCACAACCCCGGCGGCCGCACCGGAGGCGAACAGGATCAGTCGCAGGATCCTCATGACGACCTTGACTCCCTGACGGACACTCCCATCCCTCCTCCGCCTGTGGTGGCCATCCTGGCACAACCCGCGGGCTGATTCAGCCGGCCAGTTCGGCGCACAGTTCGCCGAACGCCTCGACGTAGATGCGGATGTCGTCCTCGTCGTGCTGCACGCTGATGGTCCACTGCTCCTCGTCGCCCGGCGTCATGAAGATCCCCCGGTTGACCAGCCACGGCCACGACGCCGCGAACAGGCTCGTGTTGCATTCCAGGAAGTCCCGGTAGCTCTGCAGCGGCTCCGGACGGTACGAGACACACCCCTTCGCCCCGAGGTCGACGGTGTGCGCCGGGATGCCGAACTCGTCGATGGCCCGTTGGCACCCTTCGGCCAGCAGCGACCCGAGCTTCGCCAGGTGGTCGTAGGCATCGGGGGTGAGCACCTCGGTCAACGCGGCGAGCCCGGCCCGGCACGACAGCGGGTTGCCGTTGAACGTCCCCTGCTGGGCGGCTCCCCGGGCCACGACGTCCATGACGTCGGCGCGCCCGCCGAACGCCCCGATGGTCGTCCCGCCACCAATGGCCTTGGCCAGGCAGGTCAGGTCGGGTTGAACTCCGAAGCGTTCGGTGGCACCGCCGCGGGCGATGGTTCCGCCCGACTTCACCTCGTCGAAGATGAGGATCACGCCGTGGCGGGTGCACAGTTCGCGCACCGCTTCCAGATAGCCGGGCTGCGGGAGCACGATGCCCATGTTCATCATCACCGGCTCCATGATCAGCGCAGCGATATCCTCGCCGTGTTCGGTCAGGACATGGTCGACGGCGTTCGCGTTGTTGAACGGGACGATCACGGTGTGCTCGGCCATGTTGGCCGGAACGCCCTTCGACGAAGGGACCGTTCGATAGGCGTCACCGGCCTCGTCGGCCGCCTCGCCGCTCAACGGAGCCCGTACTCCGAGGACGTCCGGGTCCGGGACCACGGAGAACAGCACGGAGTCGTGGTGGCCGTGGTACGAACCCTCGATCTTCAGGATGGTGTCGCGCCCGGTTGCGGCCCGGGCCACCCTGATGGCGTCCATGGTGGCCTCGGTGCCGGAGTTCACGAAGCGCATCTGCTCCAGGCCGAACCGTTCGCAGATGGCCTCGGCCAGCGCCACCGTGGCCTCGGTGGTCACCGCGAAGTGGGCGCCGGTCCGGATGGCATCCTCCACGGCGGCCACGATCCGTGGATGCGCGTGCCCCACCACGTTGACACCGAACCCGCTGTGGAAGTCGCGGTACTCGGTCCCGTCCACGTCCCACACCCGTGAGCCCAAGCCTCTGGACAAGTAGACGGGATAGGGATGGGCCGCCTGGAACGTGGAGGCCACGCCCATCGGCATGCTCTTCTTGGCCCGTTCGAACAACTCCGCCGACCCCGGCGTCCGTGCGACGAGCGCCTCCCCCTCGCGCCGAGCGATCTCGCGAGCGCGGGTCGTGATGCGTTCGATGTCCATGCGTTTGACACTCCTCCAGCGGGCGCCGTGCCCGCAGATCTCGAATGGATGGCCTGGTCTGTAGGTCGCGGGTCGCCTAGATCGGGGCGTGCGACAGGACCATGGTGGACAACTCGGAACGCCTCACGATCGTTGCCATCGTGCCTCCATCGTGCGAGCGGAGTGTTGACCCGCTCACGCCAGGCTACCCCTCCCGAGCCCGGTGACACAGCCGACCGAAGTGCGAATGCCCGCCGGGCCGCTTGTACAGCCGGGACAACAACTCGACCGTTCGGGTGGCCTCACGGGCTCGCCTCGGGGACCCGCCGCCGACCACTCCGCGACCGGCTCCCCCGAGTCCTGGCGTTATCCGTCTCCAGGAGGTCACGGGCCCGCAGGGCCAGGAAGAACTCCATCCGATCGCGGGCGGAGCCGAGGTCGCGGCCGGTCAGCTCCTCGACCTTTCGGATGCGGTAACGAAGCGTATGCCGGTGCACGTAGAGCTCGGCGGCGGCCGTCTCCCACCGCGCGTTGCGCTCCAGGAACGTCTGGAGCGACAGACGGAGGTCGCCGCCGTGCTGTTCGTCGTAGCGGTCGAGCGGCGCCAGGACGCTCGAGGCGAACGTTCGTAGCGCCTCGGGGTCCTGCAGCGACAGCAGCAGTTGGTAGGTTCCGAGGTCGGCGAACTCCGCTTCCTCTCGCCCTTCGGTCCGGCAGACCTGGAGCGCGTAGCGGGCCTCCCGGACGCCCTGGGCGATCCGGTCGAGAGGAACGGGGTTGCCCGCACCGGCCAGGACCGTTCCCCCGGACCTCGCCGCGACCGCCGCGCGGAGCTGGGACAGGGAACCCAAGCCGGGGTGCTGCACCACCACGAACACCATGTCCTCCACCGGCGAGGCTAGGTACACGCCGCTCCTCCGGGCCAGGACCTCCTCGAGGTGGCGCGCCAGGACCGCCGGCTCCTCCGTCCCCGCGAACGCCACCACCGAGGCCGGCTGCGACAGGTCGAACCCGAAGCGTTCGATGGCGAACCGGGCCTCGTCGATGCCGAGCGTCCCGGCCACCAGCTGGTCGAGCAGGTCGCCCTTCAGCCGTCGCTCCACGTCCGACACGGCTCGGGTCTTGGCGAACTCCAGGGCCAGCAGGTTCAGGGCGTGGCTGGACACGATCCGGTCGAACTGGGCCGGGGAGCGTTCGTGGCCGAAGGCCAGGAAGCTTTCGATCTCACCCTGCACGATGACCGGCTGGATGGCGATGTGGTTCCCACCGTCGACCAGCGAAAGCGTGAACCGAAGGCTCTCCGCACGCGGCGAACGGAGCTCGCCCCACACGGTGGCCAGGTGGTCCACCGCATCGTCCGGGGCGGCCGCGACCACGTCGCCGTGCAGGTCGAGCAGCAGCGCCCAACCGCCCGTGGCGGCGGCGAGCGACCGCACGATCCCTGCCACCCCGCCCCCGTCCAGAACGGTCCGGGTCAGACTGTGTTCAGCGTCGAGCGACCGGGACAGGACGTCGTACTGTTCGGCCACCAGGCGGGAGAACACGGCCTCGGTGATGGCGATGAACGGGATCGGGTAGGGCACGGCGAAAACGGGGAAGCCGGCCCTGTCGGCCTCGGTCACGATGGTCTTCGGGACACGCTGGAAGTCGAACCCCAAGCCGAACCCGAGCCCGGCCAGCCCGGCTCCGGTGAGCCTGCGGAGGTAGCGGCGCTGCTGGGCCGGTGAGGTCCCGACACCGAGACCGGTGGTGAGCAGCAGTTCACCCCCCTTCAGCCACGGCGTGGGGTCCTCGAGCTCGGTCGAATGGACCCACCGGATGGCGCCGGAGACGCCGGAGGCGCCCCCCGTGAGCTTCAGCTCGAGGTCGGGGATGGCCAGCAGGTCCGCGACCGTCAGTGCCATGCGCCGGATTGTACGGTTCGTACAAACGTCGCGCTCAGCAGCCGTACTGGTTCAGGGCTTCAGGGGCTTGCCGGAGCGCTGGACAAACAGGTTGCCGGCGGCCAGGAGCACGCCGAACACGAAGATCAGCGTTCCCATCACGAACACCTGCGGCGGGATGCCCACCCGGGCCGCGCCGAACACCCACAACGGGAAGGTGACCTTCGGCCCGGAGACGAAGTTCGTGATGACGAAGTCGTCGATGGACAGGGCGAACGCCAGCAGCGCGCCCGCCAGCACGCCGGGCCAGATGAGCGGCAGGGTGACCTTGCGGAACGTGGTCCACGCGTTCGCCCCGAGATCCTGGGCGGCCTCCTCCAGCGAACGGTCGAACCCGACCAGCCTGGCCCGCACGGTGATCGCCACGTAGGAAACGTTGAACATGACGTGGGCCAGGATGATCGTGAGGATGCCGAGCGGGATGTGCAGCTGGACGAACAGTGCCAGCAGCGAGGCGCCCAGCACGATCTCCGGCGCCGCGATGTTCATGAACAGCACCAGTTCGCTCGAGCCCTTGCCTCGGAAGCGGTACCGAACGAGCGCGAGCCCCATCAGGGTCCCCAGCACGGTCGCGATCAGGGTGCTCACGACCGCGATGAAAAGCGAGTTCCTCAGCGCCGCGGTGAGGTCGGAGATCTCGAACAACCGCCGGTACCAGTCGAGCGTGAACCCGTTCCACTGGAACGTCAGATGGTCGGAGTTCGAACGGTTGAACCCGTACAGCACCATGATCAGGATCGGAAAGACCAGGTACAGCATCACCAGGCCGGTGTAAACAGGCAGCACGAGGCGGCTCCGCCGTCGCCGAGGCGGGCGGGCCGGGGCGTTCGGTGCGGGAAGCACCGCGGAGCTCATACGTAGGCCTCCAGGCTGCGGGCGCCGAGGACCCGGGCGTAGGCGAAGACACCGATCAACAGCCCAGCCATGAGGATGGTGGACAGGGCGGAGGCAGCGGGGTATTCGAAGCTCGACAGGTACTTGGACTGGATGATGTTGCCGATCATCGTGGTGCCGGTGCCGCCCAGGATGGACTGGTTCACGTAGTCCCCGGCCGCGGGGACGAACGTGAGCAGGAACCCGGCGAACACCCCAGGGATCGACAGGGGCAGGATGACCCGGCGGAACGTCTGGAACCGTCCCGCGTAAAGGTCCCCCGCCGCCTCGACCACTCGCCGGTCGATGTTCTCGAGCGAGACGTAGAGGGGTAGGGCCATGAACGGGAGGAAGTTGTAGGCGATGCCGCTCACCACCGCGGCGGGCGTGGCCAGCACGTGGAAGGTCCCCGGGAGCAGGTGCCAGTGCTTCAGCGTACCGAGCACGATCCCCTGGTCCGAGAGGATGAAGCTCCACGCCAGCGTTCGGATGACGAACGACACGAAGAACGGCAGCAGGAGGACGAGCAGGAAGGTCGTCTTCCGGCGTCCACCGTGGAACGCGATCCAGTAGGCCATGGGATAGGCCACGATCAGGGTGATGACGGTGGCCAGCATGGCGTAGGAGAGCGACCGGAGGAAGATGCCGTGGTACTGGCGCAGCACCGTCCAGTACTCGGAGACTCGCCACGTCAGCTGGAAGCCTTGGTCGGGCGACCCGCTCATGAGCGAGGTGGCCAGCATCGCCACGATGGGAACGACGAAGAACAGCGCCAGCCACAGCCCTCCCGGCATCATGAGGAGGTACGGGGCGAACCGTCCCCTTGACCGCCCGGTGCGCCGCGCCGGCGCCGCCGCGCTCACCCCTGATAGATGGGCTGGAAGATGCCGTTCCAGCGATCGACCTCGCCGGGCTTCAGCACACGGTACCGGCTGGTCCGGCTGAGGTCCTGGGCGTTCGGGAACACCAGCGGGCTGTTCGCCACGTTCGGATCCTTGAGGTCGGTGGCCACGATCTGCTGGGCGTCCGGGACGGGACAGATGTAGTCCACCCAGTCCGCGATCATCGCAGCCACGCTCGGCTGATAGACGAAGTTCATGTACGTGATGGCGTCGACCGGGTTGGCGGCGTGGATCGGGATCATCATGTTGTCGGTCCACAGGATCGCGCCCTGCTGGGGGATGACGAACTTCAGCTTGTTGTTTCCGTTCTCCGCGTTCTTCTGGAAGATGTCGCCCGACCACGCCATGGTGATGGCGATGTCGCCGTTGCCGAGGGCGTCGATGTAGTCCTGCGTGTAGTACTTGCGGATCACGCCACTGGCCTTCTGCTTCGTCAGGACGTCCGCGGCCTTCTGCCAGTCGGACGGCGTCGAGATGGGCGGGTCGATCCCGATGCCCTTCATCGTGAAGTTGGGCAGGTCGAGGTTGTCCCCGAACATCCCGACCTTCCCCTTGAACGCCGGGTCCAGGAGGTCGTCGAAGCTCGTGATCTCCCGGCCGGTCAGGTCGGGGTTGTAGCCGATCCCGGTCAGCCCCGACTGCCACGCGGCGGTGAACCGATTGCCCGGGTCATAGACCGGGTTCTTCACCGCGTCGCCCGCGTACTTCGCGAAGTTCGGCAGCTTGGAGTGATCAAGCGGGATCAGCCACTGGTTGCGCATGATCTCGTCCAGGATGAAGCCGTTGGTCAGCACCATGAGGTCGTAGCCGGTGGCTTGGTTCCCTCGCAGGAGTGGCGCGATCTTGGCGAAGAAGGACTCGTTCTCCAAGATCACGGGCTTGTAGTCGACGCTGATCCCTGTCTGCTTCGTGAACAGGTCGATGGACGGCCGCTTTCCGTGGTTGAAGTCGATGTAGTACGGCCAGTTGGCGAACGTGAAGCTGCCGTTGCTCTTCTGCTTCGTCCAGTCGAACGCCGCGGTCGGGGAGCCGGTGGGGGTGGTGCCGGAGATCTTGCACGCGGCGAACGCCGCGGACAGACCGACCGCTCCCACGGTGGCGCCCGCGCCTCGAAGGAAATCGCGCCGCGAAACCCGCGGCAGGGCCATCCCGCGCAGGAACGAAGGGTCGATGGGGGACTTGTCGGTCATGGTTCCTCCTGTTCGATGGGGACATCCGACGGGGACATCAGGAACGTGTGTTCGGGGCGCCACTGCAACCGCACGGGCGTCCCGGCGTCGGGCACCGGGACCGCGCCGAGGTTCTGTTCGTACACCGTGACCTCGGCGCCATCGGGTCGGTCCACCACGTACTGGTAGCTGACGCCGGTGTAGGTGGCCACGCGAAGGATCCCGTTCACGCAGTTCCACCCGTCACCGGCGCCGATCTCGCCGCCGCTGGGGATGTCACCCGACGGAGACGTCACCAGCGTGACCTTCTCGGGGCGGACACCGACGTTGACGCGTCCACCGGGCGGAAACTCGGCCCCGGGAACGGACACCGGCGTGCCGTCGGCCAGTTCCACCACCGTTCGATCCCCCCGCTGCTCCCGAACCTTGCCGGCCAGCAGGTTCGACGCGCCCAGGAATCCGGCCACGAACTCGGTGGTGGGGCGTTCGTACACGTCCTGGGGACCTCCGATCTGTTCGATCCGGCCGCCTCGCATGACGGCCAGTCGGTCCGAAAGCGTCATGGCCTCCTCCTGGTCGTGGGTCACGTAGAGGAAGGTGATGCCCACCTCGCTCTGGATGCGCTTGAGTTCGAGCTGCATGTGCTTTCGTAGCTTGAGGTCGAGCGCCCCGAGCGGTTCGTCCAGCAGCAGGACCCGGGGTTGGTTGATGAGCGCGCGGGCCAGCGAGATGCGCTGCTGCTGGCCCCCGGAGAGCTGCGACGGACGCCG
>DAIMKN010000034.1:0-16628 GCA_036721725.1 Actinomycetota bacterium | reverse complement strand
CGTGTGGCACGTCAGGTCCTTCACCACGAACGGCACCCCGCGGAACGGGCCTTCGGGAAGGTCCGGTGACGCCGCCGCCGCTCGGGCCTTGTCGAACAGCTCGTGGATGACGGCGTTGAGTTCGGGGTTGAGCTTCTCGATGCGGGCGATTGCGGCGTCGACCAGCTCGGCGGGCGAGGCCTCTTTCGTTCGGACCAGGCGGCCCTGGTCGGTGGCGTCCATGGTGGCGAAGTCTCCGTTGGTGTCCATGGCTCGAACCCTACGCCGTGAGGCCGAACGGAAGCAACGCGGCCGGGCTAAGCTCACCGCCACCAACGAGAGAAGGAAGCGCGAGATGACCGAGTGGACGGAGATGTTGAGGGAGAAGAACCGCCAGGCTATGCCGCCGGCGGAGGGCGAGTTCAAGGCCGGCGGCCTGCGGGAGCCCGTTGAGGTGCTGTGGGACCGGTGGGGCGTGCCCCACATCTACGCGCGAACGCTCCCCGACCTGTGGTTCGCCCAGGGCTACGTCACCGCTTCACACCGCATGTTCCAGATGGAGCTCTCCATGCGCCTGGGGACCGGGCGCCTGGCCGAACTGTTCGGCGAGTTCTTGGCGCCGCTGGACCGCTTCATCCGGACCGTCGGGTGGAACCGTGCGGGAAAACGGTTGGCCCGCAAGTGGAACGATCAGTCGATGGAGATGGCGAACGCGTTCGCCGCGGGCACGCGGGCCTGGTACGAGCGGATGCCGGCGCGGCCCGTCGAGTACGAGGTGCTGGACCTCGACCCGTGGGTGCCGGAGGGCCAGGAGGCCATCGACGCCACGGCGGGAGCGGCCGTCTACATGTCGTGGGGCCAGGGGGCGAACTGGGACGAGGAGCTGCTCCGCGCGGAGATCGCCGCCGCGCACGGCTGGGAGGCCATGGCCACGCTGTTCCCCGAGCTCCCCGCGGTCCCCGAGGCGGCCATCGCCGGCAAGTTCGGTGGCTCACACTCGCGCAGGCATGCGTTCGACCTCCTTCAGCAGGCTCCACCGTTCCCGAAGGGCCAGGGCTCGAACAACTGGATGGTCGGTGGCGAGCGAAGCGTCACCGGCAAGCCGCTGCTGGCGAACGACCCGCATCTCATGGCGCAACTCCCGTCGGTGTGGTTCGAGACGCACCTGACCGCTCCCGGCATCGACGTTCGAGGCGTCTCGCTGCCGTTCGCCCCGGGCGTGGTCCTCGGCCACAACGAACGCATCGCGTGGGGCTTCACGAACGTCGGTGGTGACACGCAGGACCTCTACCTCGAGCAGCTGAACACCGAGCGAACTGCGGCGCGCTACAACAACCAGTGGGAACCGCTCACCATCCATCGCGAGGAGATCGCCGTTCGCGGCCGGACCGAACCCGAGGTGCTCGAGGTCAGGGAGACGCGGCACGGCCCGATCCTGGACAGCTACATGGTCGGCATCGCCAGCCCCGAGGTCGTCGCCGGCGGCATCACCGAGACCTACGCGCTGAAGTGGGTCGGTTCGGAGGAAGGCGCCGCCCCGAGCGTGATCTTCGAACTCGACACCGCCCAGGACTTCGAACAGTTCCGCGCCGCCGCGGCCGCGTGGTCCGCGCCGGGCCAGAACTTCCTCTACGCGGACGTGGACGGCAACATCGGCTACCAGTGCACCGGCTGGGTGCCGATCCGCAAGCGCGGCGACGGGACGATCCCCGTGCCCGGGTGGACCGATGAGTTCGAATGGGACGGCTACGTCCCGACCGACGAGCTCCCGTGGGCGTACAACCCCGACCAGGGCTTCCTGACCACGGCGAACAACCGCATCCACGGCGAGGACTACCCGTGGCTCATCACCAAGGACTTCCTGCCCCCGTTCCGCGTTCGACGCATCACCGAACTCCTGACCGCGACCGAGAAGCACGACCACGCGTCGTTCGGCCGCATCCACATGGACACGTACTCGATCCCGGCATCGGAGGTCGTGCCTCTCCTGCTGCGTGTGGAGCCGGCCGACGAACGCCAGAAGGCCGCCCTCGAGCTACTGGCGTCCTGGGACTTCCGGCTGGACTCGGACTCCGCCGCCGCGGCGCTGCACGAGGTCTGGATGGGCACGCTCGCCGCCGCCATCCTCAAACCCGTCCTGGGCGAGCAGCTCTTCATGCACTACTACGGCCGCCGGCAGTGGACGACCTCGTTCCAGTTCCAGGTCCTGCCGCAGCTCTTGACCAACCCGACGACGCCGTGGTTCGAACGCAGCGGCGGCGAGGCCCGGGACGAGACGCTGCGGCGTTCGCTGGACGCGGCGCTCGAGCACCTCACCGGACGCTTGGGCGAGGACATGGCCGCGTGGCAGTGGGGCGACATCCACCACGTTCGGTTCGTCGGTCAGCTTGCCATGATCCCGGACCTCGCCGAGCTGTTCACCGGCGGCATCGCTCCGATCGGCGGCAACGAACAGACCGTCCTGGCCTCGCTGTACGAGCCGGCCGGGGGGACGTTCGACGCGGTGGTCGTGCCGTCGTGGCGACAGATCCTGGACGTAGCGGACTGGGACGCGTCGGTGGGCACGCACACGGTCGGACAGTCCGGCCATCCGGCAAGCGAACACTTCAACGACCTGTTCGAGCTGTGGTCGACCGGGCGCTATCATCCGCTCCCGTATTCGCGGGCGGCGGTGGAGGCAGCAGCAACCTCCACCATGACTCTGGCCCCTTGAGCCGCTGCTAGGCTGGTCGATCGATGCCCAAATCCAAGTCGAAACGAAGTCGCTACCAGGCGCCCCCGCGGAGGAAACCGAAGCCCAGCCCGAAGTGGTTCGGCATCCTCATCCTGGGGACGATGTTCGCCGGGGTCATCGTCATCGTGCTGAACTACCTCGGCGTGGTGCCGGGCGGCCAGACCAGCCCGGTGTGGCTGTTCACGGGACTCGGGTTGATCGCGCTGGGGTTCATCATGGCCACCCAGTGGCATTGACCCCCTTCGGCGGCTGACGTTCGTGCCGGTCTACGAGTACCGCTGCACGTCCTGCGGCGAGAGGTTCGACGAGGTCCAGCCGATGGGCTCGCCCGCCCCCGCGGCGTGTCCGCGATGCGGCGCCTCCGACCTGAAGCGCGTATACGGCCGCGTCGCCGTGACGTTCAGCGGCTGGGGCTTCAACCGCACCGACAGCCTTGTGCCGAACGACGGCCGAACACGCGACTTCAAGAAGCTCAAGGAGAAGGCCGAGGAGATCTCCTCCGGCGACTGAGGCTTCTCTAGCAGCAGTTCGACTGGAGCACGGTCAGCTCTCGCGTTGACCGCTCGACGACCTGCGACCTGGTCGCCTTGACGATGGCGGAGAACATCTCGTCGGCCACCGCGTGGGTCGGAGTGACGCTGACGTCCGTGAAGCCTGCGGCGCGGAGTTCGTGTTCGTACTCGGCGAACGACAGCGCCCCGGCGATACAACCAACGAAGCTGCCGCGTTCGGCCCGCTCCTTCGGCGAGAGGTGATCGGCGGCCACCACGTCGCTGATGCCGAGGCGCCCACCGGTCTTGAGGACACGGGCCATCTCGGCGAACACCTTCGGCTTGTCGGTGGACAGGTTGATGACGCAGTTCGAGATGACCACGTCGACGGTGGACGCGGGAAGCGGGATCTCCTCGATGTAGCCCTTCAGGAACTCGACGTTCGTGGCGCCGGCCTTGCGCTTGTTGTCGTTCGCCAGCGCCAGCATCTCCTCGGTCATGTCGAGGCCGTAGACCTTGCCGGTGGGCCCGACCCGCTTGGCCGACAGCAGCACGTCGATGCCGCCGCCCGAGCCGAGGTCGAGGACGGTCTCGCCCTCGTGGAGGTCGGCCACCGCGGTGGGATTGCCGCAACCGAGGCTCGCCAAGACCGCGGTTTCGGGGAGTTCGTCCCGCTGCAGGGCGTCGTACAGCTCCGCGCCGAACACCTCATCCTTCGAGCAACAGCCGCCCTCGCCGCATCCGCAGCTATCCGAGCCCTCAGTCACGGCCCGGGCCGATGAGGCGTAGCGCTCCCGAACCCCTTCCCTGACGTCGTTCATCGCCGAACTCCTTCCGCGAAGACCTCGCTCAGCGAGGCGAGCGTCTCGCGTCGCAGCGAGTAGTAGGCCCACGTGCCGCGCTGTTCGCGGTCGATCAGGCCGGCCTGCAACAACTTCTTCAGGTGGAAGCTCACCGTGCCCTGGGCCAGGCCGAGCTTGCCGGTCAGGTCGCACACGCACACGGGCTCGTCCGCGCCCGCCAGCAGGTTGATGAGCCGAACGCGCCCCGGATCCGCCAGCGCCTTGAACGTGGCAGCGGCCCGTTCGGCTTCGTCAGCGGTGATCCCCGGCTGGACGATCGAACAACATGCCGCGACCTCTGTATCGACGTTCATCGATGCAGAAGATACGCCCTGGATCGATAGATGTCAATGCTTCAGCGGGAGCGAAGTTTTCCCGGCCGCGGACGAGCTCAAGGATTCGGTTGAAGGAAACGTGCCGACTCCCTAGAATGACGGTCATCACCCCAGTCGCCTCGGTGGCTGGGTGCGAGGCTCCCTTAGCGGGGAGCCTCTGCGTTTTCCGGACCGGAATCACCACTCCGGCGGCTTCGTGATAGTCCCGTGCACGTCCGTGAGGGTTGGCCGGAATTGAGCAGCCTTGAGTCCTCGTTCGAAGATCTGCTTGAAGAAGGTCGGATTGAGGTCCTGCAGCTTCCTGCTCCGCTTGTGCGGCCGATGAGGGTTCACCACGCCTACTCGGATACCGAGGACGTTCATCGCCACGTCGATCGGCTCCGCGAGGTCCGAGTCGTTCGAGATCACAACCGCCGTATCGCACTGACCTTGGAAAGCATCAAGCAGCAGGTAGGTCGCCAGGTTTACGTCTGACCCTTTCTCCTCGTGTACAGGACCTGCGCTGTGACCGGCCCACCCTTCTGTTGACGGGCGAGCGGCATGCTCCGCTCGTGAGTCTGGAAGTTGCCGAGATGGACGGTGAGATTCGGGATCGTCCTGAGCGCCCGAAGGTAGACCTGTTGCCTTTGCGGCTGCCGGAAGTCCGCTGGCCGCCCTCCCACCACTGCCGTGAAGTACCTGATCCGCTGGATGTTGTCGTTGGGGAGCAACAGCGCAGAAAGAGCCGCCACATCCAGCCACTTGTACGGCCCGCCCTTCAGGCACCCGTAGTAGAGGTTGAACCCGTCGATGTAGACGTTCGTGCGCGTCGCCATGACTCGCAGCTTATCGACCGTGTGCACCGTCGGGCACAAGCCTCGATGATTTGCAGACACATCTCGTCGGGGCAGTATTCAGCGGGGCAGGATCTCCGGGCGGGGGCGTCGAACGACCTGCATCGGTTCGCCGCAGTGGCGGGGAACCTGGATCTCGCCGAGCTTCGTGACCTGGAACTCGGTCCCGCATTCCGAACACACGAAGTACACGTCGAGCTCGGCGACCTCCTCGGGTTCGATGCGCTCCTTCGGACGGCTCCGGGCGACGCTTCGGAGGAAGCTGAAGCCCGTGCCGGCGATCACGCCGAACAGGAGCCCCGCCACGGTCCACTGCAGCCACGAGGCGAGCGCAAGCATGCCTTCAGCCTACGAGTGCCGAAGCGTCGAACGCGTCAGCCGAGGCGTTCGATGATGGTGGCGTTCGCCATGCCGCCGCCCTCGCACATCGTCTGGAGCCCGTAGCGGCCGCCGCGGCGTTCGAGCTCGTGCAGCATCGTGGTCATGAGCTTGGCGCCGGTCGCCCCCAGCGGGTGGCCCACCGCGATGGCGCCGCCGTTCGGGTTGACGTGGTCGTCGAACCACTCGTCGGAGACGCCCAGCTCGCGCTGCCAGGCCAGGACGACGGAGGCGAACGCCTCGTTGATCTCGACCACGTCGATGTCCTCGAGTGTGAGGCCCGCGCGCTCCAGCACCTTCCGGGTTGCGGGGATGGGACCGGTCAGCATGAGGATGGGTGAATCACCGGCCAGTGAGAAGGACACGAACCGGGCGCGTGGGGTGAGGCCGAGCTGTTCGGCCTTCTCCCGGCTGGCGATGATGACGGACGACGCGCCGTCGGAGATCTGCGAGGAGTTCCCCGCCGTCACGGTCCAGTGGAGCTGCCCCGGGAACACGTCCTCCATGGCCGCGTTCTCGAACGCCGGCCGGAGGTCGTTCATCCGTTCGCGGTTCGGCTCCATCCGGATGCCCTCGTCGTAGTCGAGCAGGATCTGTTCGCCCTCCGGACCGGTCACCTTCAGGGGCAGGATCTCCTTCTTGAAGTAGCCGGCCTTGGTGGCCGCGGCGGCCTTGACGTGCGAACGGAAACCGAAGTCGTCGCTGTCCTCGCGCGTGATGCCCCACTTCGACGCGATGAGGTCGGCCGAGATGCCCTGGGGCACCAGCTTGCCCTCGTACCGCGCGAACAGTTGCTGGCCGAACGGGTTCTGCCCGGCCGTCGACGATCCCATCGGCACGCGGGACATGTTCTCCACGCCGGAGGCGACGACCAGGTCGTAGGCGCCCGCCATGACGCCCTGGGCGGCGAAATGGATGGCCTGCTGGGACGAGCCGCACTGCCGGTCGACGGTCGTCGCGGGAACCTCCTCCGGGAAGCCCGCGGCGAGCCAGGCGTTGCGGCCGATGTTCAGGGACTGTTCGCCGACCTGCGACACGCAGCCGGTGATGTGGTCCTCGACCTGTCCCGGATCGACGCCCGCCCGGCCGACCGTTTCCTTGAGCACCTCGGCCAGCAGGTCGACCGGGTGGAACTCCTTGAGGGACCCGTTCCGCTTGCCGATCGGGCTCCGCACCGCCTCGACGATGACCGCTTCCCTGACCTCGCTCATGGGAGCTCTCCTTCCTCAAGTCCTCAGTACCTACCGTTCGGTAACCAACCTGATGCCGACAGTATGCCCGGCACGGACGCTCGTCAATCGACGCCAGTCGAGCACGGCTACGCCTCCAACGTCCAGCACGTTGCCATCCTGGTGAGTCCCGACCACGACGGGACGCTCCTCTACAAGCTCAGCAAGCTGACGCCGGCAACGACCTACTACTACAAGTTCGCCGACAAGGGAACGGGTCAGCAGAGCCGTACCGGCCGCTTCACCACCGCTCCGGCCGCGGACTCCAACGTGGGGGTCACGTTCACGTTCAGCGGCGACCAGGACGGCACGCCGAACACCACCACGCCATCGCTGACCTGCCCCGGCGAGGCCGGCTTCAAGTCGTTCACCAGCGCCATGAACGAGGCCGGGAACCAGTTCTACGTGAACCTCGGCGACACCATCTACTCCGACTCGAGTTGCCTGACCACGCCGGACAGTTCGCTGACCGACTACCGGAACAACTACCAGCAGAATCTGTCGTACCCCTCGCTGCGGGACTTCCGCGCGGCCGCGCCGTTCTACACGCAGTGGGACGACCACGAGGTCCAGAACGACTTCGACCCGACCACGGTGGACCCGACCCTGCTGGCCAACGGCAGGCAGGCGTTCCAGGAGTACGACGCGATGCGGCCCCCGAGCTCGACGCTCGGGTTCTACCGGCACTTCCGGTACGGCGCGAACGCCGAGGTGTTCATCCTCGACGAGCGTTCGTTCCGAACGAACGAGGCCGACCGGATCGACGCGAACGCCAACGGCACGGAGGACTGCCAGAACGCGACGACGGGCCAGCCGGACGTCGCCCCGACGCTCAACCAGAGCACCCGGAACTTCTTCGCCGCCCAGATCCCGGGCCTTGGTCTCGACCAGCCGGTTCCGAGGCTCTGCCTGAAGAACCTGAACGCCAAGGGCCGCACGATGCTCGGCTCGGCCCAGCGGCACCAGTTCCTGTCCGACCTCGCGGCCAGCACGGCGACGTGGAAGATCGTCATGTCGGAGGACCGATGCAGCAGTTCTTCGCCTTCCCCTATGACCGGTGGGAGGGATTCCGCTGGGAGCGGGACACGATCCTGCACAACATCGACGACAACAACATCAACAACGTCGTGTGGCTCGCCACTGACGTGCACGCGTTCATGGCCCACACGGTCGACTACAACACCGACACCGCAGGTAGCCCCAGCGCAGTACCTGCCTGCGCCGGCGTCCAGGGCATGTGCGAGTACACGGTCGGTCCGGTGGCCACGGACACGTTCGCCAAGGAGATCAACGACCTCTCCGGCAGCACGACCGCCGCCGGCAAGGTCCGCGGCTTCCTGATCGTGGTGAACAAGGACCTCTGCGCGGGCCTGAGCAACTACGGCTACGGCAAGGTCACCGTCAACGCCGCGACGCACCAGCTCTCCGTGTATCCGAAGCTCGAGACCGGCCTCCCGGTCGCGGGCAACGGTGGATCGGGAGCGGCCTACGCGGACTGCTACGACCTGCACCAGAACCCGGCTCCGTAGGCTGGGTCGTGAGCACCAAGTCGAGGGGAGCCCACGGGCCCCGGGGCTTCGCCCCGGGGTCCGTCTCCTGTTCGGCTTGGTGCTGCGGAATGTAGGGCCGTGCCAGGGAGGTCCGAACGGAGCGGCGGCCGGAGCGCTTCGAAGTCCGAGTGACCGCCACCGCTCCGGGAATGGCTCGCCGTCCAGGCGGGGGACGAAGCTTCCATACGTGACCCCATTCACCGGAACGGATATACCATCGACCGACAGGTGTTTGCTGTCGGCCGCGACGCGGCCGTTCACGGCTGGCCGGCCGCCCGGCGCTCGTTCAGGACTGCAGGCTGTGATCGAGCGCGGGCGCAACGCGGCCCACGCCCTCATAGCGGAACCCTGCCTCGATCACCGCCAACGGATCGAACAGGTTGCGGCCGTCCACGAACAGGTCACCCCGCATGGACGCGAGCAACGCGGGCAGATCCAGAGAAAGGAAGTCCGGCCAGTCGGTGGCCACGACCAGCGCCTGGGCCCGGACCGCCACGGCGAACGCGTCGTCCGCGATGCGCAGCCCGGGCATCCCCGCAACCTCCTTCACCATCGGGTCGAACGCCGTGACCACCGCGCCTTCGGAGATGAGCCGGTGGGCCACGTCGATGGCGGGCGAGTCCCGGAGGTCGTCGGTCCCGGACTTGAACGCCAGGCCGAGAAGGCCGATCCGCCTGCCCCGCAAGCCTTTCAGTTCGCGCCGGATCTTCTCCACGATGGTCCCGCGCTGCCGACGGTTGACGGAGACGACCGCCCGCAGCAGCGAGGGTTCGTAGCCGTGCTCCTCGGCGGTGGCGACCAGCGCGTCGAGGTCCTTGCCGAAGCACGATCCCCCCCAGCCGATGCCTGCCTCCAGGAACCGCGACCCGATGCGCGGGTCGAGGCCCATGGCCAGGGCGACCTCGGTCACGTCCGCTCCGACCATCTCCGAGATGTTGGCGATCTCGTTGATGAAGCTGATCTTCGCGGCCAGGAAGGCGTTCGACGCGTACTTCACGGTCTCCGCGGTGGCGAGCGAGGTTCGAACGAGCGACGGCCGGTGGCCGGGATCGCCCTCCGGGAAGCTCTGATCCAGTATCGGTCTGTACAGGGATGCGACCGTCTCCAGAGCGGCAGGGTCATCGCTGCCCAGCACCACCCGATCGGGGTGCAGGAAGTCGTTGACGGCCGTTCCCTCCCGGAGGAACTCGGGGTTCGACACAACCGAGAACGCCGCCTCGGCCAGCAGCTCCTCGGGCAGCGAGTCCTCCACCAGCGTGGCCAGCCACGGCGCCGTTCCGATGGGGACCGTGCTCTTGGTGACCAGTATGTGGTGGCGTTCGATGGTTGCCGCGATCGAACGGAGCGCCACCTCGACCGCGTGCATGTCCGCCCGGCCGTCCGGTCCGGAGGGGGTGTTCACGCAGAGGAACACCACGTCCGAGTGATCCATCGCCTCCTTCACGTCGTCGGTGAACACGAGCCGTCCGGACGACAGTCCGGCCTGAAGTCGTTCGCCGAGACCGGGCTCGTAGAACGGGACCTGGCCGGATCGCAGTGCCTCCAGCCGGGTCGGATCGTTCTCCAGGCCGATGACGTGATGGCCGAGCTCGGCGAAGCAGGCCGAGACGACCGTGCCGACGTAGCCGTTCCCGACGACGGCGATCGATTGGGTTCGATGTTCCATCCCTGGTTCCTTCGGCATGAGAGGGTGACACCCGAAGTGACCAGACTACTCAAGACGTGCCGCGCAGGGCAATAGGACGAAAGGACGAACTCGCAGCGCGTCAGGGGCCGGTGAGACACCGGACCGGCCTTCTCGTCACCGACCTGGCGGGCGGAACGCGCGTTCGATCAGGTCGCGCTGCTCCAGGTCGTGCACGGTGGCGCTGCCGGTGGCGGGGCTGGCGCTCTCCCCCCGCGCGACGTGCGTGAACGACACCCCGGCCGGAAGGCTGGCGTTGTGCAGCTTGAAGTGGACGAACCCGTATGCCCCCATGTTCGACGGCTCCTCCTGCACCCACCGGAGCGTTCGAGCGTCCGGATAGGACTTCAGGGCCGTCACGATCTGGTCGACGGGGAAAGGGTAGAGCTGTTCGAGGCGGAGCAGGGCCACGTCGGTGCGTTCGTCGGTCGCCCTGCGTTCGTCCAGCCCGTAGAAGATCTTGCCGGAGGACAGCAGGAGCATCTGCACGCCCTCGGCCGCCGGCGTGGCGGGGTCTTCCAGCACCTCCCGGAAGTGGCCGGAGACGAACTCCTCGGTGGCGCTGCGAGCGGCGGGCAGCCGGAGCAGGGACTTCGGCGTGAACACGATGAGCGGCTTGCGGATGTCGCGGTGCATCTGGCGGCGGAGCAGGTGGAAGTACTGGGCCGGCGTGCTCGGCACGGCCACCTGGATGTTGTCCTCCGCCGCGACTGTCAGGAAGCGTTCGAGCCGCGCGCTGGAGTGTTCGGGGCCCTGGCCCTCGAAGCCGTGCGGCAGCAGCATGACCAGGCCGCTGGTCTGGCCCCACTTGTCCTCGCCGGCCACGATGAACTGGTCGATGATGACCTGGGCCTCGTTCACGAAGTCGCCGAACTGCGCCTCCCACAACACCAGCGAGTCCTTCGCCACCACCGACTCCCCGTACTCGAACCCCAGCGCAGCGAACTCGTTCAGCGGGCTGTCGTAGATGAGGAACGTGGCCTGATCCTCCGACACGTGGTTGAGCGGATAGAACTTCCGGTCGGTCCGGTAGTCGACGAGCATGGCGTGACGCTGGCTGAACGTGCCGCGGCGCGAATCCTGTCCGCTGAGTCGAACGGGCGTTCCCTCGACGATGAGTGAGCCGAACGCCAGCGCCTCGCCCAGCGCCCAGTCCACCGCTCCCTTCTCCAGCAGGTCGCGGCGGCGTTCCAGCTGCCGGGCCAGCTTGGGGTGCGGGGTGAATCCCTCGGGCCACGTCGTGACGCGCTGCAGGATCTTGTCCAGCACGCCGCGTTCGACACCCGTCTCCACGGGCGGCAGCACGCCCATGGGTTGCGGCCCGCGGCGTTCGAGTTGAGCGGGCGGCGGTGCGCTCTCCTTGGTCTCGTCGAACGCCTGCTCCATCCGTTGGCGGTACTCGGCCAGGAAGCCCTCGGCCTCCTCCACCGTGATGTCGCCCCGGTTGACCAGCTTCTCCATGTAGAGCTTGCGGACCGAACGCCGCTGGTCGATGGCCTGGTACATGAGCGGCTGGGTGTAGCTGGGGTCGTCGCCCTCGTTGTGGCCGTACCGCCGGTAGCACACCAGGTCGATGACGACGTCCTTCTTGAACTGCTGGCGGAACTCGTAGGCCAGCCGCGTGGCCCACACGCACGCCTCGGGGTCGTCTCCGTTCACGTGGATGATCGGGGCCTGCACCATCTTGGCGATGTCGGTGGCATAGACGCTGGAGCGGCCGGACTCGGGCGCCGTGGTGAACCCGAGCTGGTTGTTCACCACGATGTGGACGGTGCCGCCCGTTCGGAATCCCTTGAGTTCGGACAGGCCGAACGTCTCCGCCACGACGCCCTCGCCGGCGAACGCGGCGTCGCCGTGCATGAGGATGGGCAGGATCTTCACCCGTTCGCGGTCCCCGGAGTTGTCCTGGGCCGCGCGAGCCATCCCCTCCACCACGGGATCGACCGCCTCCAGGTGCGACGGGTTCGAGGCCAGTTCGACGGTGATGGTCTGGCCGCTCCGGCCGGTGAACTTCCCCGCGGTACCGACGTGGTACTTGACGTCGCCCGAGCCCTGGGTGCTCTCGGGGTCGAGGTCGCCCTCGAACTCCCGGAAGATGCGGCTGTAGCTCTTGCCCACGATGTTCGTCAGGACGTTCAGCCGGCCGCGGTGGGGCATGCCCATGACCACGCGTTCGGCGCCCGCGGCGGAAGCCTCCTCCAGCAGGACGTCGAGCATGGGGATGAGCGACTCCGCGCCCTCCAGGCTGAAACGCTTGTGCCCCACGTATTTCGAATGGAGGAAGCGTTCGAACCCCTCCGCCGCACCGAGACGTTCCAGGATGTGGCGCTGGTCCGGGGCGGGGAGCGATCGGTCGACGCCCTCGATGCGGTGCTGGATCCACCGCTTCTGTTCGGGGTCCTGGATGTGCATGTACTCGATGCCTACGGTCTGGCAGTACGCGTCGCGCAGCAGGTCCTGGACCTGGCGCAGCGAACGGCGGCGCGGACCGGGGAGATCGCCGGCGAAGAACTCGCGGTCCAGGTCCCACACCGACAGGCCGTGGTAGCTGGGGTCGAGCTCGCGGTGCGAAAGAACCTTGCCGCCGAGCGGGTTGATGTTCGCCAAGAGGTGTCCTCGAACCCGGAACATGTTGATGAGGCGCAGGACGTTCGTCTGCTTCTCCAGCCGGTGGTCCTCGTCGAGGACCGCGCCGCGGTCCCCGCTCCACGCCACCGGCTCGTAGGGGATCCCGAGGCTGGCGAACACCCCCTCGTAGAAGCCGTCGCCGCCGAGCAGGAGGCGTTCGATGGCGGCCAGGAACTCGCCGCTCTCCGCGCCCTGGATCACGCGGTGGTCGTAGGTGGACGTCATCCCGATGATCTTGCCGATGCCGAGGTTCGCCATCGTTGCGGGGTCGGACCCCTGGTACTCGGTGGGGTAGTCGATGCGACCGGTGGCGACGATGAGGCCCTGTCCGGCCATCAGCCGCGGCACGCTGAGCTGTGTCCCGATGGTCCCCGGGTTCGAGAGCGTCACCGTCGTCCCGGCGAAGTCCTCCACGGTCAGCTTGTTCGAACGGACCCGCCGGATGATGTCCTCATAGCTCGCCCAGAACCCCGCGAAGTCGAGTTCGTTGGCGCCCTTGATGTTCGGCACGACGAGCGTTCGGGAGCCACCTGACTTCTCCACATCGACGGCGAGCCCCAGGTTCACGGTCTCCGCAGTGACGACGAACGGCTTGCCGCCCACCTCGGCGAAGTGCTTACGCATGGCCGGGACCATCTCCAGCGCATTCACGATGGCCCAGCCGATGAGGTGGGTGAAGCTGACCTTGCCGCCCTGGTTGGTCGCCAGGAAGCGGTTCACCACGCGGCGGTTCTCCTCCAGGAGCTTGGCCGGGACGAACCGGAACGACGTCGCGGTGGGGATCTCCAGCGACGCCTCCATGTTCTTCGCGATCAGGGCGGCCACCCCGCGCAGCTGCGTCCCTCCGACCGGCGCTGCCGGCGCGGCGGGCGACGCCTCCCCCGCGGGCTCGGGCGACGGCTCCGCTTGCTGCTGCGGCTCTGCTGCCGTCGGGGCGGCGGGCCGGACCGTCGCGGGAGGCGTCCGAGGCGCCCTCCCCCACGCCGGGGTGGAGCCTTCCGCCTGAACAGCATCCGGCGCCGGGGCCGCCGGGTGCCCGTTCGACGCGGCGGACGGCGGGTCGAGCTTCGGGGTGAAGTCCTCGAAGAACTCGCGCCAGTGCTCACCCACGGCGTCGGGGTCGTCCCGGTACCGCCGGTACATCTCGTCGACCAACCACATGTTCGGCCCCAGCTCGGTGGGGTCGATGCCTTGATGGCCGCTCATGGGACTCTCGCTCATACCCTCCGGAGACTTCAACAACGACCGAGCCTAATCCTTTCCCCGAACGGCGCGGTGCCTAGCGCGAGGGCGAGGACTCGCCGCGGAAGAAGGCCACCGTCTCCGCCACGCCGTCCTCGAGGTGCGTCCAGGGCTTCCACCCCAACTTCTCCCCCGCCAGGGACGCGTCCAGCGCGCTCCGCAGGACCTCGCCCTCCTTGGCCGGGAGGTGTTCGGGCTTGCCCTTGTACCTTGCCGAGGAGGCCACCAGCTTGAAGATCTGGTTCACACTCGTCTCGACGCCGGTGCCGATGTTGAACAGCCCTCCCGAGCCCTTGTCGAAGGCCAGGGCGAACGCATGCACGACGTCGTCGACGAACACGTAGTCCCGCGTCTGTTCGCCGTCGCCGTTGATGAAGGGCTGTTCGCCGGCCAGCATCTTCTCGGCGAACACGGAGATGACGCCGGCCTCGCCCAGCGGGTTCTGGCGAGGGCCGTACACGTTCGCCAGCGCCAGCGCCGTCCAGTCAAGCCCGTGGGCGTCCTTGTAGAACGTCAGGTAGTTCTCGCCCACCTGCTTCGAGATGCCGTAGGGCGAAACGGGATGCGCCCCCCTGCGCACGCTCTCCTTGATGGGGAACCTCTTCGGGTCGCCGTAGATCGTGCCGCCGGAGGAGGTAAACACCACCTTGCGAACGCCTGCCCGCGTCGCGCTCTCCAGGACGTTCAGCAGGCCCATCACGTTGATGCTCGCATCCAGCATCGGGTCGTCCACCGATACCCGAACGTTCATCTGCGCCGCGAGATGCATGACGACCTCGGGTTCGTGCTTCTCGAACAGGTCGCGCAGCCCCTGAGCCCGGATGTCCATGTTGTAGAAGGTGAACCGTTCGCCGTACGTTCGAGCTTCCACCAGATTGGCGATGCGGCCGTGCGACAGGTCGTCGAGGGCCACGATCTTGTGGCCCCCCGCCAGCAGCCGGTCGCACAGATGCGAACCGACGAAGCCCGCGCCGCCGGTGACCAGGATCGTGCTCACAGGGGGCAGCTTAGCCCGCGCGTCCAGCGTTTCCGGTGTTTCCCGCGGCGAACGCCACGGCGATGTCGGCGGCGAGCGCCGCGTTCGCGATCAGCAGCGCGATGTTCGCCTCCAGGCTCGCGCCGCCGGTCGCCTCCGCCAGGCAGGACAGGAGGAACGGCGTGACGGCCTTGCCCGTGACATGCTCGTCGTAAAGGCGCCGTTCGCACCGTTGGACGGCTTCGGCCACGACCGCCCGGTCCATCGCGGCGTCAGGTGCGATCGGGTTGCAGATCAGCAGGGCGGTTTCGACGCCCATCGAACGCCTCGCCGCGGCGATCGCGGCGACCTGGTCGGGTGAGTCGGCGCGGTGTTCGAGCGCGATGCCGGCGTCGGTTGCCAGGAAGAACGGCAGCCGGTCGGTTCCGTACCCCACGACGGCCACCCCCAACTCCTCCAGCCGTTCGTGCGTCGCAGCGGGGTCGACGATCGATTTGGGGCCCGAACACACCACCGTTCCCGGCGTCCGGGCCAGCTCGAACAGGTCGGCCGAGACGTCGCCCGTTCCCGGGTGAACGCCGCCGATGCCCCCCGTCGCCATCACCTCGATGCCCGCCCGACGGGCCGCCCACAGGGTCGCCGAGACGGTGGTGGCGCCGGCACCTCCGCCGGCCAGGGCCACCGGAAGGTCCCGCCGCGCGACTTTGGCGGCGGTTCGTTCGAAGGCCAGACGCCGGAGTTCGTCGTCAGGGATGCCGACCGTGATGGCCCCTCGATCGACGGCGATCCAGGCAGGCTCGGCACCCCGGTCCCGGATCGCTGCCGACATGCGCACCGCCACCTCCAGGTTGCGGGGGTGGGGCAGACCCTGCACCAGCACGCTCGTCTCGAGCGCCACGACGGGCCGGCTGGCCTTGAGCGCGGCCGCCACCGGTTCGGACAGCCGGAGCCGTTCGTGTGGAGACATGGCCGCTCGCATGCTACGGACCGGGGCGGGGCCCGGCCAGGGCCCGAACGCCCCGACAGTCCTGGCTCCGGCCGCGCACGCCGCCTCCAGCGCGACCCGCGGGTCTCGTCCGGCCGCCAAGAACGCCAGGAGCGTTCCGCCGAACGCATCACCGGCGCCGGTCGGGTCCACCGTTCGAACGGGGCGAGCGTGCGCATCCATCGCCCTCTCTCCGGTCACGAACACCGCTCCTGCCGGACCGAGCTTCACGCAGGCCGCGCCATAGCGCTCCGCCAACTCGAACGCCGCTCGACGCCCGTCCGCGATACCGGTGAGCGCCTCGGCTTCGCGTTCGTTGGCCAGCAGCAGCGTGGCCCCGGCGGTCGCTTCCAGGAAGCGATCCCGCCCGAACGCCTGTACGAGCGGCCACGATGCCGCATCCACCGCCACGAACGGTGCGTCCACCCGTTCGAGCGCCGCTCGCGCTGCCGCCTCGGACGACGCGTCCAGCAGCAGGTAGCCCGACACCAGCACCGCCCCGGCGGTGAGACTGGCGGGCAGGTCCTCGGGGACGAGGCGAGTGTTCGCCCCCCGGTCCGCGACCATGGATCGGTCCGAAGGCTGACGAACGACAAGCATCGCGCCGGTGGAGACCGCAGGGTCCACGGCCAGGCAGGGATCGACACCGCGGGCCCGCAACTCCTCGGTAACCAGCCGGCCGGCCAGGTCGTCCCCGACCCGGCCGAACAGCCGAACCCGCGCTCCCGACGCCGCAGCCCAC
>DAIMKN010000033.1:0-17183 GCA_036721725.1 Actinomycetota bacterium | reverse complement strand
GTCTCCTCCCCCACCACGGTGAAGATGAAGTCCGTGTACTGCTCGGGGACGAACGAAAGGTTCGTCTGGCTGCCCTTGAGATACCCCTTACCGGTCAACCCCCCGGCTCCGATGGCGATCATGGCCTGGTTCTTGTTGTAGCCGGCCCGCTGGACGTCGGCGGATGGGTCCAGGAACCCCCGCAGCCGTTGGAGCTGGTAGTCGTGGATGACGTGGAGCTGGAACGCCCCGAAGATCGCGATGACCGCGGCGAGCGCCAGCACGACCAGGATTCGGGTCCGCGTACCGGCCGCCACCAGCATCGCCACGGTGATGGTGGCCAGGATGATCGTGGTGCCGATGTCGGGCTGGAGGAACACAAGCACCATCGGGATCAACCCGATCACCGTCGCTCGGAGGGCCGCTCGGAGCGTCATCTCGCCCTTCACGTTCGACAGGTACATGGCGAGCATCATCACCAGCCCCAGCCGCGTGAACAGCGACGGGCTGAACTGGAACCCGGCGACCTGGAACCAGCGCTGGGCACCGAGGGCGCTCGAGCCGAGGGGAGTTCGAACCAGGATCAACAGGCCCACGCAGGCGATGTAGAACAGCGGGACATACATGCGGAGCACCCGGTAGTCGAGCACCGCCGCCACCACCATCGCCACGAGCCCGACGACGAGGAACGTCACCTGCCGCTTGAGGTCGCGGCCGGGGTCGCTGCCGAACTGGGCCAGCTGCCGGTGGGTGGCCGAGTACACCATCATCAAGCCGAACAACGTCAGGACGACGACCACCGACAGCAGCCCCCCGTCCACGTGGCGGAACGGCGTTCGGTCCCAGAAGGACTCGCGCCGCAGGGGGATGTCCATCAGGCGCTCTGGCCGCCGGATGTGACGACGCGGGCCATCAGTCGGCCACGATCCCGAGGTGCAGGGGCCCCGACGTGTCCATGCCGAACAACCCCTCCAGGATCCGCCGGGCGATGGGCGCGGCTGTCGTCGCGCCGTGGCCGCCCTGTTCGACCAGGACCACCACGACGAACCGGGGATGGTCGGCTGGGGCCATGCATGCGAACCACGACGTGGGCTGCTGCCCGGCCACGTCCGCCGTGCCCGTCTTGCCGGCAACGGGGATCTGGCTCAGCGGGAAGCCGGCGAACGCCGCGCCGGCCGTGCCGCCGGGACCTGGCACGCCCGTCAGGGCGTTGCGGATGAACGCCACCTGCTTGGGGGTGTCCGGAAGCCGGCCCATGGAACGCGGCTTGATCGTGGCGATCGTTCGGCCGTCCGGCCGCTGGATCTTCCATGCCAGCCGGGGCGCGTACAGGGTGCCGCCGTTCGCGATGGCGCCGTAGGCCGTGGCCAGCTGGAGCGGCGTGACCTGGAGGAAGCCCTGGCCGATGGCGAGGTTCACGTTGTCACCCGGATACCACCGGCTGTCCGTGCCGTACACGCGAGGGGCGGAGGCGAAGAGCTTGTGCTTGTAGTCCGCGGTCGGCACGACGCCCTCCGTCTCTGTCCCCGGCGGGAGGTCGATCCCGGTGTCCCGGCCGAACCCCATCCGCACGAGGTCGTGCTGCATGACCTCGTCGGTGAAGTGCGAGTGGAGGAACCGGAGATAGAAGTTGTAGCCGAACTGGTAGAAGACCGTGTCGCAGGAGATGACCAGCGCGCGGGGGAGGTCGATGAAGCCGAAGTTCGCCGTGGTCCAGTTGTGGAACGGGTGCTTGGAGATGTCGCCGGGCACTATATAGGTGGGTGGGCAGGCGTAGGTGCCGTTCGTCTTGGCAATGTGGTCGTGGAGCGCGGCCAGCGCCACGAACGGCTTGAAGGTCGAACCCGCCGGATAACGCCCCTGGACCGCCTTGTCGAACAGTGGATAGCCGTGACTCGGCTTGGGGCACGCGGGGGGCACCGGGCACAGGTCCAAGCCGAGGGCCTCCTTGTTGCTGAGCCCACCGGTGAACAGGCCCGGGTTGAACGTGGGGTTCGACGCGAGCGCCAGCACCTGTCCGTTGCGCGGGTCGAGGACCACCGCCGCGCCGCCGGTCGCCTTCAAAAACCCGTGGTCCTTCTCCTGGAGGTGGCGGGCCAGAGCGATCCCCAAGTTGAGGCTGCTCTCGGTGAGCTTCTGGACTCTATCGTCGATGGAGAGCACCAGGTTGTCGCCCGCCTGCGGCGCCTCGCCCCCGAAGTTCTCGTCCAGCACGTCGCCCCGGGCGTTCACCTGGACCTCCCGAACGCCGGGCGTTCCGTGCAGGTAGCGTTCGTACACGGCCTCCAGGCCGGCCCGGCCCACCTCGTCCTGCTCCGTGTAGCCCGCGAACGCCTTCTCCGCGAGCTGTTCGGAGGAGATGTGGCCGACGTAGCCGAGGACGTGCGCGGCGTCGGTCCCGTCCGGATAGTCCCGAACGGCCTGCTGTTCGTAGCTGACGCCGGGGAACTGGCTCTGGTGCTCCTGGATGTAGAAGATCTGCTGCGGCGTCACGTCGAACGCCACCGGCACCGGCTGGTAGGGCAGGTACTTGTTGCTGGCGAGCGAACGCACCAGCTCGGGCACCGGCGTGTTCAGCACCTTCGACAGGTTGTAGAGGACCGACTCCTCGTGCGGGGCCATCGCCGCGCGGTCCACGGTCACCACCGCCGAGGCCCGGTTGCCCACGATCGTGTCGCCCCGGCGGTCCAGGATGAGGCCGCGGAGCGGGTCGATGGGGACCAGCCGGACCTGGTTCTGGTTCGCCAGCGCGGCGAACTGGTCGGACGCCAGGACCTGCAGGAACCACAGCCGGGTGGTCAGCGCGGCGAACATGAACACGACCAGTCCGGCCAGGATCTTGAGACGGGTTCGCGTTCGGATCTCGGTCACCGGACGCTCACCACCGGAACACCTTGTTCGTCCTGGTGGCCTCGGCCACGCGGCGGATCACCGGGAACACGAACGGCGTCAACACGGCGTTGTACAGGGCGGATAGCAGGGCCACGCGCAGCAGGTGGAGCGGCTCGTAGGGCAGCTGACCGAGGAGCAGCGACACCATCTCGTAGAACACCACGCCGCCAGCCGTGGCCACCCCCACCAGCGCCACGGGGAGCAGCGGGCTCGGCGTGACGATGTACTGCCGGGCCGTTCCCACCACGTAGCCCACCAGCGTGAGCGTGAGCGCCGTGATCCCCTTGTGAAGATCCAGGAGGAAGTCCTGGGCCATGCCGCCGGCGAACCCGGTCGCCGCGCCCGAGGTCGGGCCCTCCAGGAACGCCAGGATGATCGTCACCAGATAGACCAGCTCCGGCTTGGCTCCACCCAACGTGACCTGTGCGAACACGGTGGACTGGAGGAGCAGGGCGGTGAGGATGATCGCCGTCAATGAAAGGGTTCGGCGCACCGGCCCAGTCTATCGAGCGCCCTCCTCGGTCCGCGGGGGCGCCGCGTGACGAACCTGTCACGACTTCCTGACCACGAGCACCAGTTCGAGGGACGAGAAGTCCACGGCCGGCCGGACCCGGATGAACTTGGCCAGGCTGGAGGAGTCGCTGTAGACCTGGGACACGAACCCGATGGGGATCTCCGGCGGGTACAGACCGTTCGCGTAGCCATCCGTCACCACCACTTCGTTCGCGGTGACGGAGGTGCCGGGAAGCACGAGGTCCATGCGCAGGTCCTGGTTGCGCTGGCCCCGGACCAGCCCTGTCTCCCCGGAGGCGGAGAGGCGAGCCGCCACGCCCGACTGCGGATCGATGATGAGCTGGATGCGGCTGTCGTGCAGGCCGACGGTGGACATGTGCCCGACCAGGCCGTCACCCGTCACCGCGAAGTCGGTGGGCCTGATTCCGTCGGCCGAGCCCTTGTCGATGGTGACCGTCCACTCGAAGTTGCTGAGACCCGGTGAGATGACGCGGGCACCGGTCACCGTGTGGAGCTTCAGGGCCTGCTGGATCTTGAGGAGCGCCTCCAGTTCCTGGAGCTGGCGCTGGCTCGAGACGTTCTTCGCCAGCTGGGTCTGCAGCGAAAGCACCTCTGCCTTCAGGTGGTCGTTCACCGACTGCAACGTCCCCACATGGAACAGGCCGGAGAAGAACGCGGCGACCGGGTGGAACACGCGGGAGATGGCGCCCTGCATCGGACCGACCACGGTGAGGGCCGCCTTGCCGACCTCGGTCAGGGGGCCCGAGTTGCCGTCGCGGAAGTCGACGGTGATGGTCAGCAGGCTGATCATCACCAGGCTGACCACGACCAGTCGCGTGCTTCCGGCGCGCCGGTACAGCGCCATAGGCTCTTACCTCCGGTTCGAGGAGATCAGCACCCTCTTGAGGACCTCGAACTCCTCCAGGCACTTGCCCGAGCCGATGGCCACGCAGGTGAGCGGGTTCTCGGCGATGTGGATGGGCATGCCGGTCTCGTGCTTCAGACGTTCGTCCAAGCCCTTGAGCAGGGCGCCCCCGCCGGTGAGCATCATGCCGCTGTCCATGATGTCGGCGGCGAGCTCGGGCGGGCACCGGTCGAGCGTGTTCTTGATGGCGTCGACGATGGCGTTCACCGGCTCCTCGATGGCCCGGCGGATCTCCTCGGACGTGACGTGGATGGTCTTGGGCAGGCCGCTCACCATGTCCCGCCCCTTGATCTCGGCGATGACCTCTTCGGAGGTGGGGAAGGCCGAACCGACCGCCAGCTTGATGGCCTCCGAGGTGCGTTCGCCCAAGAGCAGCGAGTACTCCTTCTTGACGAACTGGATGATGGCCTCGTCGAGTTCGTCGCCTCCGACCCGCATCGACGTCGACGTGACCACGCCGCCGAGTGAGATGACGGCGACCTCGGTGGTGCCGCCCCCGATGTCGACCACCATGTTGCCGATCGGCTCGTGTATGGGCAGGCCGGCGCCGATCGCCGCGGCCATGGGCTCTTCGATGATGAACGCCTGCCGCGCGCCGGCCGACTGCGTGGCCTCCTCCACGGCGCGCTGTTCGACGCCGGTGATGCCGCTGGGGACGCACACGACCACCCGCGGCTTGGCCATGAACCGGCGCGAGTGCACCTTCTGGATGAAGTAGCGGAGCATCTTCTCGGTGATGTCGAAGTCGGCGATGACGCCGTCCTTCAGCGGGCGGATGGCCTGGATGTGGCTCGGCGTGCGCCCGATCATCCGCTTGGCGTCGGAGCCCACCGCCACGATGGTGTTGTTGTTCGTGTTGACCGCGACGACGCTGGGTTCGTTCAGGACGATGCCGCGGCCTCGAACGTAGACCAGGGTGTTCGCCGTGCCGAGGTCAACCGCCATGTCCCGCCCCAGGAAGTTCGAGAGTCCCTGCTGATCCCGGGGGGTGAGTTTGGCCTCGACGTTGCTGAGCCAGCCGCGCGCCATCGGTCCATTCAACTCGGTCAGGCTGGCTTCGGCAACCTCACCCGAACGCGAACCTGCACTTCATGGCACTCTTTCCACATCTCAGATCGGCTCCCGCGAGGAGCCCGGTTGGATCGAACCACAACTCAGATTTCGAGGCGCACTGAAGCTTTTCGGGTACAACGACCGCATGAGTGGTGGCCAGATCCTCATCGTTCTCGGGGCAATCTCGCTTGTGGTAGGACTCATGATCGTCGGCTGGCGCCAACGTCCGATGCTTGAACTACCGCCCCGACGCTCGATCGCTCGCCCACCGGAAGAGATCAGCCGGCTCCCCAAGTCCGAACGCGCCGAGATCGCCCGCCTCGCACGGCTGGGCTTGCCAATCGACGACGGGGCCGTTGCTCCGATCGTCGCGGCGTACTGTCGGTGGAGGATCGAGGCCTTCGACCGAACCTCGTGGAGGAACGGGCCTCTCTGGCAGCAGCTCTTCTGGGTCATACGGATCCTCATGTATCCCGCCCTCGCGATTCTGTTCGTGGCGCAGGGGATACCTTGGCTCATCCTGGTGATGCTTCCGGGTCTCGCTCTTCGCGTCGGGTTCGTGACCGGCGTCATTCCCAAGCTGTGGGCGCGCCCCTACTTACGGACTGCCGAGGCCAACGGATGGATCGGGCGCGGAGGTAGGCAGAAGCCACGATCGGCTGGCGCAGTTGGCGAGTAGCGGACGGGGGAACGGGGTTCCATGGTGAGGGAGAGACCTCATTGCGAGCTGGAGCCCACGTCGCAGGTGCGTACCAAGTCAGGGGAAGAACAGGGAGAGTTCGCGTTCGGCTGACTCGGGGGAATCGCTGCCGTGGACGAGGTTCTCTTGGACCTCCGAGGCCAGGTCTCCGCGGATGGTGCCGGGCGCGGCGTTGACCGGGTCGGTGGAGCCCATGAGGTCGCGCCACACGGTGATGGCCTCGCGCCCGCTGAGGCGGCCGACGACCGCGTCGCCGCTCGTGATGAACGCGACCAGGTCGCCGAAGAATGGCTTCTCGGTGTGCTCGGCGTAGTGGCGTTCGGCCAGCGCGCGGTCGATGCGCATCAGCTTCATGGCCTCGACGCGCAGGCCCTTGCGTTCGATGCGGGTGAGGATCTCGCCGACGAGGCCGCGCCGGACGGCGTCGGGCTTGACGATGAACAGCGTGGATTGATCGGCCATGGCGCCTGAAGATCCTTTCGGCGAGGCGAGGGTTTACGAACGGGCCAGGGCGGCCCGGGCGTCGCCGACAGTATAGAAAGAGCCCGTCACGAGGATGAGGTCGTCCTCGGTGGCGACGAGCTGCGCTGCCGCCAGGGCCTCCGCCACCGTATCGAGCTCGGCCACCTGGGCCACGCCCGCCTGGTGCAGCGCCCCCGACAGCCGTCCGACTGGTGCGGCCCGCGGGCTGGGCGTTCGGGTGACGAACGCGTCGTCGACCAGCGGCGACAGGATGTTCACGACCTGTTCGACCTCCTTGTCGGCGAACATGGCGAGTACCAGGTGCAGCCGCCGCCACACGAACGCCTCGGTGAGGGTGGCGGCGACCGCGGCCGCTGCATCCGGGTTGTGGCCGCCGTCCAGGATGACGAGCGGGCGGCGGGCGACCACCTCCATCCTTCCCGGCGAGGTTGCCGCGGCCAGGCCCTTGCGCAGCGTCTCGGGATCAAGCGCGCGGTCGAACAGCGCCTCGCACGCCACGATGGCGGCGGCCGCGTTGTGCGCGGCGGGCTCGCTGTGGAACGGAACGAACAGGTCGTCGTAGGTGTCGTGGAGACCTCGGACCGTTACGGCTTGACCACCCACGGCTCGGGCTCGCGAGGTGAGTTCGAACGCCTCGCCCTCTCTCAGGAGCGAGGCCCCGACCTCCCGAGCGCGGCGTTCGATGACCTCCATGGCCTCGGGCCGCTGCTGGCGAACGACGGCCGGCCGGCCCTCTTTGAGGATGCCGGCCTTCTCCCCGGCGATGTCGGCAAGCGTCGGGCCCAGGATGGCCTGGTGGTCCAGCCCGACCGGACAGATCACGGCCACGTCACCGTTCACCAGGTTGGTGGCGTCCCACGTTCCGCCCATCCCCACCTCGAACACCCCAAGCCCGACTGGGGCGTCGGCGAACCACAGGTAGGCCAGCGCGGTGAGCGCCTCGAAGTACGTCACCTTCAGGTCCGCCCCGAGGCCGTCCACTCGTTCGAACAGCGGCTGCAACCGCGAGTACTCCTGGGCGAAGTCTTCCTCGGTGATGGACTCGCCGCAGAGACTGAGGCGTTCGGTCACGGACACCAGATGCGGGGAGATGAACGTCCCCACGGTGAGGTTGTGGGCGCACGCGATCGAGGTGACCGTTCGGGTCGTGGTGGTCTTGCCGTTCGTCCCGGTGACGTGGACGGTGGGATAGGTCAGCTCAGGATGGTCGAGGTAGTCCGCCAGTGCGGCGATGCGGTCGAGGCTTGGGCCGGGCATGACCTCGGGCTGGCGGGCCTCCAGGTCGTCGAGGGCCTCCCGGAAGTTCAGCCGAGCTCCTCGAGCTGCGCCCGGATCGCCGCCGCCTCGTCCTCCGCCGCGGCCAAACGGCGATGCTGCTCCGCAACGACGTCGGGCGGCGCTTTGGCCACGAACGTCTCGTTGCCGAGCTTCGCCGCGGCCTTCCCCTGCTCGGCCTGCGCGTCGGCCAGCCGCTTGGACAGACGAACGCTTTCGGCGTCGACGTCCAGCACTCCCGCCAGCGGCACCAGGATCTGCACCCCGGCCGCCGACAGCCGGATCCGCCCTCCCCCGTCGGGCAAGTTCGCGGTCACGTCCAGCGAGCCCAGCCCGGCCAGTTTCGCGATCTCCGACTGGAGCGCTCGGCCGGTCGCCGCGCGTTCGTCATCCGCCACGATGGTCGCCTCCAGCGGCAGGGAGTCGGCCAGCCCGTGCGCCTTGCGGAACCGCCGCAGCTCCGTCACCACGTCCTGGGCGAACGCGAACCCGCGTTCGGCCTCCTCGTCAAGGTGCGAAGGATGCGACTCGGGCCACGGCGCGATCATGATGGACTCCCCTTCGTCGAACCCCTGCCACGCCTCCTCGGTGACGAACGGCATTATGGGATGCAGCAATCGCAGCGAACGCTCCAGGACCCATGCCAGCACGGCGCCCGCGTCCGCGCGCTCCTCAGCCGACCCCCCGTACAGCCGGAGCTTCTCGACCTCCAGCCCCCAGTCGCAGAACTCCGACCAGATGAACCGGTGGATGGCCACGGTGGCGTCGGCCACCCGGAATTCCTCGATGGCCAGGTCGACCTCGTCGCGACACGTCTCCAGACGCGACAGCAGCCACCGTTCGGGCAGCGTCAGACGTTCGAGCGGCGGCAGCTCCAACGCCTGTGAGGCCGGGTCGAACGCCCCCTGCACCAGCCGGGTGGCGTTCCAGATCTTGTTGCCGAACCGCCGTCCGGCCTCGATGGCCTCGACGGACAGCGGGATGTCCTGCCCCCCGGTGGCCAGGCGGGCCAGTCCGTAGCGTGTGGCGTCGGCGCCGTGGTCGCGGATGAGGTCGAGCGGGTCGATGACGTTGCCGAGCGACTTCGACATCTTGCGGCCGATGGGATCTCGAACGAGCCCGGTGATGACGACCTTATGGAACGGGATGTCGCCCATGAGGTACATCCCGCTCATCACCATGCGGGCCACCCACAGGTACAGGATCTCGTAGCCCGTCACCAGCACGCTGGTCGGGTAGAAGAACAGGAGGTCCGCGGTGTCCTCCGGCCAGCCGAGGGTGGAGAACGGCCAGAGCTGCGAGGAGAACCACGTGTCCAGGGCGTCGGGGTCCTGTTCGATGCGCTCGCTCCCGCAGGTGGCGCACGCGACCGGGTCCTCCACCGCGGCGAACTGGTGGCCGTCGGCGCAGTACCACACGGGGATGCGGTGCCCCCACCACAGCTGCCTCGAGATGTTCCAGTCGCGCAGCCCCTCCATCCACTGGAGGTAGTTCCGCTTCCACCGCTCGGGGGCGAACGTGATCCGCCCGTCCTCCACGGCTTGGATGGCGGGACCCTTCAGCCGGTCCACCGCGACGAACCACTGGAGGCCGGCGATCCACGGTTCGATCTCCGTATGGCACCGGTAGCAATGCCCGACCGGGTGGACGAACGGCCGAACCTCTGAAACCACGCGCCCCTGACCGGCCAGCGCCTCGCGCACGACCCGCCGCGCAACGTAGCGGTCCAGGCCGCGGAACTCGGGCGGCACCACGTCGGTGAGGCGGGCGTTCGCGTCCAGGATGTTCATGAGCGGAAGGTCTGCGCGCTGCCCGATCTCGAAGTCCGTCGGGTCGTGGGCCGGGGTGACCTTCACCGCCCCGGTGCCGAACGCCGGGTCCACGGCCGCGTCGGCCACGATGGGGAGGTCGCGCCCGTCGAACGGATGCCGGACCGTTCGGCCCACCAGCGCCGAGTAGCGTTCGTCTGAAGGATGAACGGCGATGCCCGTGTCGCCGAGCATGGTCTCCACCCGGGTGGTGGCCACGTCGATGTGACCGTCGCCCTCGGTCAGGTCGTAGCGGAACGTGACGAGTTCGCCGTCGACGTCCTCGTGCTCGACCTCCGAATCGGACAGCGCCGTCGTGTCGCGAGGGCACCAGTTGACGATGCGTTCGCCGCGATAGATCAGGCCGTCGTCGTACATCGTGACGAACGCCACCCGCACCGCCTTCGACAGGCCCTCGTCCATGGTGAAGCGGAGGCGCTCCCAGTCCGCGGAGACCCCGAGCGCTTTGAACTGTTCGATGATGGTGTCGCCGTACTCCTCGCGCCACGCCCATACGCGGTCGACGAACGCCTCCCGGCCCAGCTCGCGACGGTCGACGCCTTCGGCGGCCAGCGCACGCTCCACCACGACCTGGGTGGCGATCCCGGCGTGGTCGGTACCGGGAAGCCACAGCGCGGCGTAACCCTGCATCCGGCGGCGGCGCGTCAGCATGTCCTGGATGGTGCCGTTGAAGGCGTGGCCGGCGTGCAGCGCTCCCGTGATGTTCGGCGGGGGCAGCACGATGCAGAACGGCTCGCCCTTCGGTTCGGCGTGGAAGTAGCCGCGTTCGACCCACAACGGGTACCACCGCTGTTCGGCCCGCCGCGGGTCGTAGCCGGAAGGCGTGTCGGAACTGGGCGTGCGCTCGGGGTCGGCCATGGGGTTGGCCACCGAGTCTAGGAGATGGTCGAGCCTCCCACGGACGCTTCGCGTTCGGCCAGCAGCCACGCCTGGATCTCGGAGAGCGCCGCTGCGTTTGCGGGCGGCATCCTCACCCAGTGAACGCAGCACGTGTTCGGCGTCCGACACCTGGTGCTCCAGGTCGCTCAGGCGGTGCTCCCCGGACCGGGCGAGCGCGGGTCGGGCGCCGTTCCCATCCGGCTACACGTAGGCGTTCGCGTCCCCGTACCCGTTACCCGGTGCCGTTGCCGTTCGGATGCGCCGTCTCCGGCTCGACCGCGCCGAGGTGTTCCGGAGCGGCGTCGCTCCTCGCGCCGACGGTGCGAACGTTCGCGAACAGGTCCGCCATGACGGGGGCCTCCACCATCTCCGCCTCCGCATCGAACAGCGACCGGGCGGGGGCGACTGAACCCCGCGCGTCGCGACGAACGCCGCGGTGGGAAAGGACCAGGCCGGCCGCGACGAACCCGAGGACGCCGCACGTGACCCAGAAGCCGGACGCGTAGCGTTCGAACAGGAACGCCCCCATCGCGGGGCCCATGATCGAGCCGGCCCCCCAGCTGAGCGAGAAGAGGCCCAGGTAGCGGCCCCGCAGATGTTCGGGCGCGATGTCGGCGACGTGGGCCGACCCCACCGGCGCGGCGATCATCTCGCCCAGCGTCCAGATGGCGATGATGGCGAGCAGCGCTGGCATCGATCGAGCGCGCCCCGTCAGGCCGAACCCGACCCCCACCAACACGGCCCCCAGGGGCGTAGACCCGGCGAGCTGCGAAGCGCATGGTGAGCGCCGAGATGGGGAGTTCGAGCAGCACGATCAGCAGGCCGTTGAAGGAGAACATCATCCCGAGGTCGCTGTTCGACAGTCGGAGCGCGCTGACGTGCAGGGGCAGCGTGGCGTGGGCCTGCGAGTAGACGAAGGCGATGGCGAGCGTGCCCATCAGGAACAGCATGAATCCGCGGTCGACCATGGCGGCCCGGTAGCCGCCCGATTCGGCCTCGGCCTGCGGAACCGGTGGGGGATGGTGCGGCAGCCGGGTGAGGGCGATGACGCCGAACGCCACGGAGGTCGCCGCGTCGAACAGGAACACGAGCTGGAAGGAATGGTTCGCCAGGAAGCCCGCGGCGGCCCCGCCCAGGGCGAACCCGAGGTTGACGGCGAACCGCAGGACGGCGAAGCCGGTCACCCGGTTGCCGGCGGGCAGCAGGTCGGCCAGCAGGGCGCCGGCCGCCGGGCGGTACAGCTCGGACGACAGTCCGGCGAACAGCGCCAGCTCCAGGATCACGACGAACGACCGCGCCTGGGACAGCCCGATCATGGCCGCGGCGCTCGCGAACATCGACAGGACGATGGTCCCCCGGCGGCCCAACCGATCGGCCAGGTGGCCACCGACGAAACCCGCCGACAGCTCGCCCACGCCGTACGCGGCGAGCGCGGCGCCCGACTCCGTGATCGAGAAGTGCCGCTGGCGCATGTACAGCACCAGGAACACGGCGACGAACGAACCGAACTGGTTGATGAACGAGCCCACCACGAGGTACCAGACGGGCGTGGGGAGGTCCCGGATGTTCTGGCGCATCGTCCGCTGCGCCCTCATTGCACCGGCTCCTTCGCCTCAGGCTCGCCGGCTGCCTCACTGCCGTGCCCACTGCCGTGGCCGTTCGACCCCGCGTGGCCGTTCGATCCTGCTTGGCCGTTCGACTCGGGCTTGGAGCCGCGGTTCGAACGGAACCGCTGCCCGCCTGATCTGACCGGCGCCGTCTCCCCGGTCGCAACCAGGCCCGGATGGTCGACGGGTACGGTCACGGTGAACGTGCTCCCCGCGCCGACCTCGCTCCGAACGTCGATACGGGCGGCGAGCGGTTGCAACAGCTCATGGACAAGGCTCAGCCCGAGGCCCACCCCGCTGTACTCGCGGGTGGAGGACGAATCGGCCTGGAAGAAGGGCTCGAAGACGCGTTGGAGATCGTCACGGGAGATCCCGATGCCCTGGTCCTGGACCCAGAACCGGATCACGCCAGCCCCCGCTTCGGCGCCCAGCACGACGTTCGATTCGGCGGACGAGTACTTGAGGGCGTTGTCCAGCAGGTTCGACACCACCCGCCCCAGGAGATGTCGGTCGGTGTGCAGGGGAGGGAGGTCGGAGGCCACCTGGATCGTCACGCGGTCCCGAGCCCGGCCCAGCCCTTCCACGATCTCCGCGGCAAGGTCGGCGAGGGAGGCGCCTTCCACGGACAGCGCCAGCTGGCGCTTCTCCACATGCGAAGTCGCCAGGAGGTTCTCGATCAGTCTGAGGAGGCGGTCGCCCTGGCGCTCCATGGCCTCCAGGCACTCGTCGCGCAGCGCCACGTCGTCGGCGAACCCGGGCTGGCGCAGCGTCTTGGCATAGCCGATGATCGTGGTGAGCGGCGTTCGGAGTTCGTGGGACGCCACGGCCACGAACTCGCTCTTGATCCGGTTCAGCTCCCGCAGCTCGGCCACCGCATGCTGCTCCTCCCCCAGGTGGACCTGCAGTTGCGCGGCCTGTTCGGCCAGGAGCTTGTTCTGCTCCTCCAGGCGGTCGGACAGCGCTCGGCTCCGGAAGTACATCTGCCGGCCGAACACCAGCGGCGCCACGAACACCGCCACCGACCACAGGCCCTCGTGGAGGTAGAAGCGTCCGATCACCACGCCGAACAGGGACAGACCCAGGTAGCTGAGGAGGAACTCCCACCGCGTGCCCACGTGCATCTTGCTGACGATCTGGCGGAGTCTCGTCCCGGTGGTCACTCGCGAGTAGATCGAGACCAGCAACGTGTTCACCACGTAGCCCGCGGTGATGGCCCCGAGCACCGCCGGCACCAGCAGACCCCAGGACGAACGGATCGACGCGAACTGGTGGAACACGACGGACTCCGCCAGCACCGAGACCGCGATCTCGGACCGGACGAACACCGCCTTCAGCGGCGTGATCTCCCGCCGCATCTCCCGGAGATCGAACGAGCCGAGGAGGGCGACGGCGGCGGCCACCGGTGGCACGTAGATGAACGCCACGGCGAGTTCGATGGGGAAGCTGAGGCTGAGTTGTAGCCCGCCCGCCACCGAGACGGGCATCAGGTCGACCACGGCCACGGCCAGGATCCAGAACAGCAGTGCGGGCAGGATCTTGGCGGAGAAGAACCGGTGGGGATCAAGGATCCCCTGGTACACGAGCCAGCCCAGCACGGGAAGGGCCACGGCGAGTTGGTACGCCGTGGCGAGACCACGCTGCCTCCGTTCGACGCCTTCCACCGCGCTCCTTCTCCTGGTCGTTCGGTCTAGGCCATTCCGCCTATGGGTATCGGCCATTTGGGGGCCGAGCTTGAGCAGGCCGACCTCGCCGCTATCTCATCGTTCCGGACATCGCCGCCAGCTCCGGCGGGACGGGTTCGAACCCCTCGGAACCCTGCTTGGACCTGGGACCGTGGGGACGTTCGCCGTCGCATCGCCCCCACCACGAACCACATCGCGCCGCCGTACACGGCGAAGTTTCCGGGGCTCACCACCGTTCCGAACGGGTAGCGGATCCCGATCACGTCGGCCAGCGGGAAGGAGGCGGTCGCCGGGGCCGGCCAGATGGTGGTCCCGGTCGTGCCCTGACGCGAGCTGGTCGATCCTGGCCAGTTGACCGGCGTCCTGGACGCCGCTCTGGGACACCGGCATCCCGTGGTTCACCGCGATCACCGTGAGGTTCATGGCCAGCCCGATCACGACCAACCAGAAGCCGGGAGCCCGGACGTTCAGGGCGGCGAATCCCAGCAGTAGCACGAACGACCCGAGGTACGGGGCGAACATGATCCCCCGGTCTGAGTCGGCGGCCGGGATCACCTGCAATGCCAGCCCCGCGACGGCCAGGCCCGGCCACCGGACGTGACGGTGGGACAGGTTCGATAGACGGCCTCCGGTCAGATAACCGAGGACGATCCCGAACGACACGAGCGTGAGGAGAGGGGTCATTCCTTGCTACAGAGCATCGGCGAACGGCATCCGCCCCTGAAGCGTGCGGAGAAGCCCTCCGAAGTGATCGAACGAACCCCTCAAGTCTGTCCCCTGTCTGACCGATACCTGTCGCATGGACGCCCCACCTGGGGGAGGTGAGAACGTGCGGTACCGGCTCCGGAGGATCTCGTCCTCGGTCGGCTGGGTCGTCGCCCTGATCATGGCGGCAGGAGCTCACTGGAAGCCCTGATCGGGTGACCGGGCAGACCCCGCGGTCCGAGAGCTTGACGTATCCCGGCGTGAACTTCGCCGGGATACGCTGCAGTTCGGGCCGCCTTTCGAACGTTCGCGCCGACCGGTAGGCTTCGATCATGCCACGCTCCACAACCCTCTCACCCACCGATGCCGTTCGCGAGCTGCGGCGCGCCACCAAGGCCCTCGCGGCCGCCGATCCCGCCATGCGCGCGCTGATCGAACGAGCCGGTCCCTGCACGCTGTCGACGACCCCTGGCCGCGGCCACTTCGCGGCGCTGGTGCGTTCGATCGCCTACCAGCAGCTGGCGGGGAAGGCCGCCGCAGCCATCCACGGACGGTTCCTGGCGCTCGTCCCGGGCACGCTCACCCCGGAGGCCGTGCTAGCGCTCTCCGAGGAGGACATGCGCAGCGCGGGGCTCTCGGGTGCCAAGACGGCCTCCATCCGCGACCTCGCCGCGAAGTCGCTCGACGGAACAGCCCCGCTCCGAGGCGTCTCCCGCCTCGCCGACGAGGAGATCGTGACGCGCCTCAGCCAGGTCCGGGGCATCGGGCGGTGGACCGCCGAGATGTTCCTGCTCTTCCAGCTGTGCCGCCGTGACGTATGGCCGGTGGACGACTACGGCGTTCGAACCGGCTACAAGCTCATCCACGACCTGCCCGACCTCCCCGCCCCCAAGGCCCTCATGGCGCTGGGCGATCTCTACCGGCCGTACCGCAGCGTCGCAGCGTGGTACTGCTGGGAGGCCGTGCACCTGTCCCGGGCGCGATGAGCCCACCTACGTGCGGAGCGTGCTCCCCAGCAGGATCCCGTCCGCCCAGTAGGTCCCAGTCGCACCGGAAGGCAGGAGGTCGTAGGTGAACGCGCCCCGGTAGGCCAGTCGCGTCGAACTCACCACGACGCTCCCGTCCATGCGGTCGCCCGGGCGAAGGTCTCCCACCGGCGTGCCGCCCGCGGTGGGATGGCCCGGTGAGACGAACACGACCCTTCCGTCGGCCAGTTCGAGCCGTACGACCTGATGGCCGAGTGGTGCCTCGGTCCTGCCGGTCTGGAGCACCACCTCGCGGATGCGGCGGCCGTGACGGTCCGTCGACCAGACGCTCATCCCGACCCGGATGTCCTGCACGGCCACCGGTCCGTTCGGCGTGGCGATGCGGACGCCGAAGGCGAGGCAGATCGGACAGTTGGGGCGCTGTCCGGGCGTTCGGCTTGTGATGTCGACGTGTCCCGAACGGTCCACCGTCCCCGAAACGACCTGGCTGTCCCCCGGGGCACCGGACAGGACCTGCACCGAGAACGCGAACGCATCACCGGAGGGTCGGAGGTCGATGACCTGGATCTGCTTGTAGTCCTCGCTGATGGCGATGAGCTGGTCGTTGGTGAGGTGCTCGTCCGAGGTGATGCCCTCGTGGTCCAGGATGGCGTGGTAGGTCGGCTGGTCCGCCTTGATCAGCGGCAACCGGGCCTTCGCGTTCGAAAGGCGTGTCCCGTGCCCGACCGGGTACAGGTCCGGGTCGCAATAGTCGAGCCGCCCCCCGACCGCGTCCAGCACGTCGAGCTTGAGGCCCGGGGTCCCTGTGCCCGACGCCGGCGATCCGGTCGACGCCGGCGATCCGCTCGGGGCCGGCGATCCGCTCGGCCCCGGCGTGCCTCCGGGCGACACGGTGGCTCGGGCGCACCCGACCATCAGCATCAACGTGGTGGCGAGCACGGCGGAGCGCTTCGATCTCATCAGCGGCCTCCTCGGAAGGTGGAGCAGGACATCACCGCTCCATGGCCCTCCGACGAGCCGAACCGAGGCATCGTTCCCCTGGGCGGCCGGCCGGCCGACCGGTTCGCGCGCGACGAACGGCTAGGCGGACTTCTCCTTCGGCTGCTTCGCGCGTTTGGAATCCCGCGGGACGAGCGTGGGGTTCACGCCCTTCAGCACTACATCGCGGTCGATGAGGCACTTGTGGACGTCCTTGCGCGAGGGCAGCTCGTACATCACGTTGAGCAGCACCTCCTCCAGGATCGCCCGCAGGCCCCGCGCGCCCGTTCCCCGCAGCTTGCACTGGTCGGCGATCGCCTCCAGCGCGTCGGAGGCGAACTCCAGATCCACGCCGTCGAACTCGAAGAACTTCTGGTACTGCTTGATGAGCGCGTTCTTCGGCTGGGTCAGGATGTCGATGAGGGCCTGCTTGTGCAGGTTGTGGACGTAGGTGATGACCGGCAGCCGTCCGACGAACTCCGGGATGAGCCCGTACTTCAGCAAGTCCTCGGGAAGGACATGGCTGAAGATCTCGCCGAGGTCCTTCTCCTCCATCCGCCGGACGTCCGCGCCGAACCCGACACCCTTCTTGCCCGTTCGCGATTCGATGACCTTCTCGAGTCCGGCGAACGCCCCACCGCAGATGAACAGGATGTTCGTGGTGTCGATCTGGATGAACTCCTGGTGCGGGTGCTTG
>DAIMKN010000032.1:0-17445 GCA_036721725.1 Actinomycetota bacterium | reverse complement strand
TCCTCACCACCCTTGCGTTCGCGGCGGGCCTCGGAGCTCTGATCAACTACGCCAGCAGCGAGAGCCTCCCCGGGCCCGCCGCTGCCCTCCCACCCGGCGCGATCCCCTTGGTGAGCTTCCCCGCGCCGCCGGACAGCGACTGCGCACGACGGGCGCTGGCCCTGTTCAGCGGCGACGTCACGTGGGGCGCGGCCGGGTGGGGCCTTCCGGGGATGTCCCCGCCGAAGCTCCCCTTCCAGCCGACCAAGCAGGAGATCAAGGAGTACAACGACCGGGCCATCGACTGGAACGCCACCCTGAAGATCCGGGTCGGGTCGGTCACGCAGGAGATGAAGGCGTCCGGCTGCCTCGACCAGCAGAAACCGATCGACAACCCCGGCACCCACCCACCCAAGGCCGCCGAGCCCCAGGTCGACATCGTGGGCACCTACCCGCTGAGCGAGGAGGGACGCAAGGGCGACCGGAACTACTGTGACCCGTATGCAGGGATCGCGACCTCGCTGACCGTCCGGTCGGCGACCTACACGAAGATCACCGACGCCGGGGTCCAGCTCGGGCAGGCGACCGTGGTGGTCAACGGGGGGACGGGAACGCTGAACTTCCCGAGCGGGGAGATGGACGCTTCCCTGACGTTCAACAGCAGCTCCGGCCCCAACTCGCCGGTCGCTCCACCCATACCCGGAGGCGGAGGCTCGGACCACCTCGGCATCACCGGGCAGTTCACCGCTTCCGCCAACACGGTGCGAGTGTCGGGCCAGCTGTATTCCTCGACCTGCGTCGTGTCCTTCACCGGCCTGAAGTCGGGCTCGTAGGCCGACGGCGGTTGACAGGCGTTCGTCCTGACCAATAGGTTGGGGCACTTGGACGCGCGGATCGCGGTACTCGCCTCCGGCGCCGGTTCGAACCTTCAGGCGCTCCTCCACGACCCTCGGGTGGGTCCCTCCGTCGTCCTCGTCCTGAGCGACCGGCCGAACGCGGGCGCGCTGGAGAAGGCCCGCGACCACCGGGTCAAGGCCGTCGTCCTGGAGCCCGCGCACTACCCGTCCCGGGAGGCGTTCGACCACGCGCTGTGCGGCGTGCTGGAGGAGGAGGGGATCGAGTACGTCCTGCTCGCGGGCTATATGCGCATCCTCGGGCCCGAGGTCATCCGTTCGTTCCCCGAGCGGATCTTGAACGTCCACCCGTCGCTGCTGCCGGCGTTCCCCGGGGCGCACGCCCCTCGTGACGCCATCGCGTGGGGCGCGCAGGTCACCGGCGTCACCGTCCACCTGGTGGACGAGGAGGTCGACCATGGACCGATCGTGCTGCAGGAGGCGCTCCCCGTGCTGCCCGACGACGACGAGACCACCCTGCACCAGCGCATCCAGCAGGTCGAACACCGTCTGTACCCGCACGCCGCCGCGCTGCTTTCCGCGGGCCGCCTGAAGGTCGACGGCCGCCGCGTCCTGATCATGGAGGAGCCGCCCGGATGAGCCCGAACACCATCTCGAACGACGACGTCCTGCCCGTTCGACGCGCGCTGATCTCGGTCGCGGACAAGTCCGGCCTGGTCGAACTGGGCCGGGCGCTGGCCGAACTGGGCGTGGCCCTCGTCTCCTCCGGTTCCACCGCGGCGACCCTGAGCGAAGCCGGCGTTCCCGTGACGCCCGTGGCCGAGGTCACGGGCGCGCCCGAGATGCTGGAGGGCCGGGTCAAGACGCTGCACCCCCGCATCCACGGCGGCATCCTGGCCGACAAGTCCAAGTCGTCACATCTGGAGCAGCTCGCCGAGCACGACATCGAACCGTTCGACCTTGTGGTCTCGAACCTCTATCCGTTCCGGGAGACCGTGGCCTCGGGGGCGTCCGAGCAGGAGATCATCGAACAGATCGACATCGGCGGCCCCACGCTGGTCCGGGCCGCGGCGAAGAACTTCGGATCGGTCGGCATCGTGGTGAGCCCCCAAGCCTATCCATCGCTGCTGGAGGAGTTGCGTTCGAACGGCGGCCTCCGCCCGCAGACCCGGCGGCGCCTGGCGGTGGAGGCCTTCCAACACATCGCCGCTTACGACGAGGCCGTGGCGTCGTGGTTCATGGAACAGGTCGGCCCGCAACGTTCGGCGGTGGAAACGGTTGCGGCGCAGGCCGAACCGCCCCTGCCTCCGAGGGTCCACCCGTCGTTCGAGCTGGTGTCGTCGCTTCGCTACGGGGAGAACCCGCACCAGCGCGCAGCGCTGTACGCGAACCTGGGGGGGGCAGCGGTGCTCGGCGGCGCGGAGGTCCTGCAGGGCAAGGAGATGTCGTTCAACAACTGGCTCGACGCGGAGGCGGCGCAAGGGCTGGCGGCGCTGTTCGACGAACCCGTCTGCGTGATCGTGAAGCACCACAACCCGTGCGGGGTGGCCCAGGCCGCGACGCTGGCCGACGCGTATGGGCGAGCGCTGGCCGGTGACGATGTGTCGGCGTTCGGGGGCATCGTGGCGTTCAACCGGGAGGTGGACGAGGCCGCGGCGAAGGCGATGGCCGGCGTGTTCACGGAGGTGGTGGTCGCGCCGGCGTTCGATCCGGACGCGCTGGCGGCGTTCGCCGGCAAGCAGAACCTCCGGGTGGTCCGGGCGCCGCTGCCCCGAGCCGGCGGGCTGGAGATCCGCCCCATCGAAGGCGGCGCGCTGGTCCAGGACGCCGACACCGTGACCGAACACCGCGTAGAAATGCGGGTGGTGACGACCGCGCGGCCGACCGAGGCGCAGTGGGCCGACCTGCTGTTCGCGTGGAAGGTCGCCGCCAGGGCCAAGTCGAACGCCATCATCCTGGTCTCGGGACTGGCCACGGTGGCGGTGGGCGCGGGACAGATGAACCGCCTGACGTCGGTGGACATCGCGGCGCGACACGCCGGAGACAAGGCTTCGGGGTCCGTGCTCGCCTCCGACGCCTTCTTCCCGTTCCGGGACGGCCTGGACCGGGCCGCCGAGGCCGGGATCGCGGCGGTGATCCAGCCGGGAGGTTCGGTTCGCGACGAGGAGGTCATCGCCTCCGCAGAGGAACACGGCCTCGCGATGGTCTTCACCGGGCGACGCCACTTCCGCCACTGACGGCCGCCAACGCTGTCGCCACGTTCGAGCCCCTAGGATGTCGAACGTGACCGCCACGATCATCGACGGCAAGGCCATCGCGGCGCAGGTTCGAGCCGAGGCTGCCGGACGCGCTGCCGCGCTGGCCCCCAGCGGCATCGTCCCCGGGTTCGTCGACGTGCTGATCGGCGAGGACCCGGCGTCGGCGATGTACGTTCGGATGAAGTACAAGGCCGCGACGGAGGCCGGGATGCGGGCGTTCGACCAGGTGCTCCCGGTGACGGCCGGGCGGGAGGAGGCGCTGGATCTCCTGGCCAGGCTGAACGAGGACCCGCAGGTCCACGGGATCATCGTCCAGAGCCCCCTCCCGCCGGCCTCCGACATCGACATCTTCGAGCTGCAGGCGGCCATCTCCCCCCGCAAGGACGTCGATGGCCTGCACCCCGAGAACCAGGGCCTCCTGGCGATGGGCCGGCCGCGGTTCGTCCCCGCCACCCCTGCCGGTGTGGTCGAACTCCTGCATCGCTCGGGCATCGCCGTGGAGGGAACGCGGGTGGTGGTGGTGGGGCGTTCGACCCTGGTGGGACGGCCCCTGTCGATCCTGCTCTCGCAGAAGGGCCCCGGACTCAACGCGACCGTCACGCTCTGCCACACGGGAACGAAGGACCTGGCCACGGAGACCCGGCGGGCCGACATCCTGGTAGTCGCGGCGGGCGTGGCGAACGCCGTGACGGCCGACATGATCAGTCCCGGCGCGACGGTGATCGACGTCGGGACGAACAAGACCGCGGAGGGCAAGCTCGTCGGCGACGTGGACTTCGAGGGCGTGTCGAAGGTGGCCGGCGCCATCACCCCGGTCCCGGGCGGGGTCGGCCCGATGACGGTGGCCATGCTGATGCGGAACGTCGTGGCCGCGGCCGAACTCACCGCCTGACCGTGGGGCTCCGTTCGAACAGCCGCCTGGAGCGGCTGCTGCATCAGGGCGTGTTCGCGGTGACGGCCGAGGTCGTGCCGCCCCGTTCGTCCGATCCGCACCCCGTTACGGCGCAGGCCCGCGCTCTTGTCGGCTACGCGGACGCGGTGAACGTCACGGACAACCCCACCTCGTCGGCTCACATGTCGCCTGTGGCGGGCGCGGCGCTGGTGGCCCAGGCCGGTCTCGAGCCCGTGGTCCAGCTGACGTGCCGCGACCGGAACCGGCTGGGGCTGACCTCGGACCTGCTGGGCGCATGGGCCATGGGCGCCCGGAACGTCCTGTGTCTGACCGGCGACCCTACGAAGGGAGGCGATCACCCCGACGCCAGGCCGGTGTTCGACCTGGGCGTGCTCGACCTCATCCGGCTGGCTGCGAGCCTGCGCGACCACAGAACGCTCACCTCCGGGGCCGAGATCGCCGATCCACCCCGCTACTTCATCGGCGTGGCCGACGTGCCGCTGGCCCCGAGCTACGACTTCGCCCGGCTCGAAGCGAAGATCGAGGCCGGCGCCGACTTCGTCCAGACGCAGATCGTGTTCGACACCGAGGCGTTCGGAGCGTGGGCGGACCAGGCTCGAACTCGAGGGATCCTGGAGCGGGTCTTCATCCTGGCGGGCGTCGCCGTGCCGGGCGGCCCGAGGAGCGCCAGGTTCATGCGCGACCACCTGCCTGGGGTGGTCGTCCCGGACCGGGTGATCGAACGTCTGGACGCCGCCGGTCCCGACGCGCCCGCCGAGGGAGTTCGCCTGACGGTCGAGGTCGTCGACGGACTGAAGGAGGTGGCCGGCGTGGCCGGCATCCACGTCATGGGCCTGGGGCACGAGGATCCGGTTCGCCGCGTGATCGACGCCGCGGGCCTGCTCCCTCGCCCCGCGCCCTCCTGAGCTGGGAGGGCCTGGTGAACGTCCTGGACCGAGCCACCGCGCCCCTGGCCCGGATGTGGGGGTCGGACGACGCGTTCGACGCGTACGGGCTCTACCACCTGGCGAGCGCCGCGGGCGACGCGGTGGTGGCGATCGCGCTGGCCAACTCGGTGTTCTTCTCCCTCCCCGTTGGTCAGGCCAAGGTCAAGGTCGCCCTGTACCTCGCGCTGACCATGGCCCCGCTGGCGGTGGCCGGCCCGCTCCTTGTGCCGTTCCTGGACCGGGGCGGGTTCCGCCGGGTGATCTCGTTCGTGTCGGCGGCGGGTCGAACGATCGTGGCGCTCTACCTCGCGCCGAGGGTCGGGTCGGTGCTGCTGTTCCCGGCAGCTGTGGCCCTGCTGGTGCTCTCCAAGGTGAACACCATCACTCGGAACGGCCTGACCATGGCCTACGCCCCCTCCCACCAGGGCCTGGTCAAGGCGAACGCGCGCCTCGGACGGCTGGGGGTGGTCGCCGCGCTTTTGGCCGCCATCCCCGCGGTGGCCATGCTCAAGCTGGATGGCTCGACCGGCGTGGTGTACGTGGCGGCGTCCTTCTACGGTGTGGCCACCCTGCTGGTCGTTCGGCTGCCCCATCCCCACGAACGCGCCCCGGAGGGTTCGGCCGGACCGCGGGGGCGGGTCCCAGCGCTGGCGCTGGCCGCGGTGGGCGCGGCCGGGCTCCGAGCGGCCAGCGGGTTCCTGCTGTTCCTGCTGGCGTTCGCGCTTCGGCGCAGCGGCCAGCCCCGGTACTGGTTCGGGCTGCTGGCAGCTGGGGCGACCATCGGAGGGTTGCTGGGGGACCTCGTCGCACCCCGCCTGCCCCGAGCGGCCCGCGAGGAGGTGGTGGTGCTCGGCGCGCTGCTGGGGGCGGGAGCCGCGGCGCTGCTCGCCTATGAGGCGTTCTCGCTCCCCGTGCTGGTGCTGTTCGCCGCGCTGGCCGGGATGGCCACCGAGTTCGGCCGGCTCGCGTTCCAGAGCCTCATGCAACGAACGGCGCCGGGCCGTGCCCAGGGCAGGGTGTTCGTTCGCTACGAGGTGGCGTTCCAGCTCTCGTGGGTGGTCGGCGCGCTCATCCCTGCCCTCTCGCCGGTCACGTTCCGAACGGGCATCCTGCTGCTCGCCCTGTTCTACCTGCTGGTCGGCGCGGTGTTCGTTCTCAGGGCCCGCGCCGACAAGGCAACCACAACCTGAGGCTAGTCCCAGGCGCCGTGTTCGATGCGGCGGAGGCGATGATCGCGAACGAGCTCGCTGGCCTCCACGAGTTGCTGCAGGGCTTCCGGTTCGTTGAGCGCGCCGGCCAGGACGCCGGCCAGGTCCCGCTGGCTGAGCACACCGACGAGCTTGCCGCTGTCCAGCACCGGGAGGTGGCGGATCCACAGGTCGGCCATGATCTTGGCCGCCTCCCGCAGCGAGGTGCCCGGCCCGACCGTGGTGACGTCCTTCGTCATGACCTCGGAGATGCGGGTGTCCTCCAACGGGACGCCGGTGGCCACGGCCTTCAGCACGTCGCGTTCGGTGATGATGCCGACCAGTTCCTCGCCGTCGACCACCAGCAGAGAACCGGTCTGCTGTTTCCACATCTTGCGGGCCGCCTCGGCGAGCGTGTCGTCCGACGCGTCGATCACGGCGGCGTTCGTCATGATCTCGGACACCCTCATGAAGCAGCCTCCTCGCCCTCGGCGGAGTCCTCGACGTCGGGACGATCCTCGATGGGGATGTAGCGCTGGTCGCGCGGGCCGATGTAGTCGGAGTCGGGCCGGATGATGCGGTTGTCGGCGTACTGTTCGCGGATGTGCGCCGTCCACCCGGCGCACCGCGCCGCGGCGAACATGGGCGTGAACAGGTCGGTGGGCAGGCCCAGGTAGTGCAGCAGGCTCCCGGCGTAGAAGTCCACGTTCGGCCGCAGGCCCTTCTCCTTCACCACGATCTGTTCGATACGCTCCGAGATGTCGAACCAGATGGGCTCGCCCGACGCCTGGCCCGCCTCCTTCGACAGCCGCCTCAGGATGGTGGCGCGAGGGTCGTCCACCTTGACGTAGACCCGGTGGCCGAACCCCATGATCTTCTCCTTGCGGTCGAACAGGTCGTGGACGTAGGCCTCGACCTTGTCCACCGAACCGATCTCCTCGAGCATCCGCATGGCAAGTTCGTTCGCTCCGCCGTGCAGCGGACCCTTCAAGGCGGCCAGCGCCGCTACGACCGCCGAGTGGATGTCGGCCAGGGTCGAGGCAACCACCCGGGCGGTAAACGTGGAGGCGTTCATGGTGTGGTCGACGTAGAGGATGAACGTCTGGTCGAACGCCCGCGCCGCCTCCTGGGACGGCTCCTCGCCGGTCAGCATGTACAGGAAGTTGGCGGCGTGGGGGAGCTTGGGGTTGGGTTCGACGATGTCCAGGCCTCGTCGATGACGGTCGTAGAAGGCGATGAGCGTCGGGATGAGCGAGGTGATCCGGACGGCCTTACGGTAGACGGCTGGCGGCGACTGGTCCCATCCGTCGGGGTCGTAGGCCGAGGCCGCGGACACGCCGGTGCGGAGCATCGACATCGGAGAGGTCTGTGCGGCTAGGGTGGGCATCAGTTCCAGGATGAAGTCGCCGGCCTCCCGGTACTCGACCATCTGTTCGGTCAGCTCGTCGAGTTCGGACTGCGAGGGCAACCGGAGGTGGTGAACCAGGAACATGACCTCTTCGAACGAGGAGTTCTCTGCGAGTTCGTCGATGGAAAGCCCCGCGTACCAGAGCTTGCCGAGCTTCCCGTCGATGTCGGAGATGGCGGTCTGCGCCGCGACGACGTCTGCCAAACCCTTCTCGGTCAACCCCGTCCTCCTTGCCAGCGAACCAGCGAACGTGGGACGCCTCCGAGTCTACCCAGGGCAGGCGGTGTTCGCCGCCCCCGCTCCGCGGTCAGGACAGGAAGTCGTCGAACTCCGCCTGGTCCTCCATGGACAGCCGCGCCTCGGCCATCCGGTCGCGTTCGTCGAACCGGATGTCCTGGATGACGCGGAACGGAGCGAACTTTCCCGGCGGGCCGGACCGCGCCAGGGCGTCGGGTAGCATTGCGGCTTCCGACTTCTTCCGACCCCGACGAGGAGGCTCTCCATGGCGTATCGAGTGACGTTCATCCCCGGCGACGGCGTCGGTCCCGAACTGTCGGAGGCGACCCGGCGTGTGTTGGAGGGGACCGGGGTCGAGTTCGACTGGGACGTCGAGCAGGCCGGCGCCGACGTCATGGATCAGTTCGGCACGCCGCTCCCGGAGCCGGTCCTCGAGTCCATCCGCACGAACAGGGTCGCCATCAAGGGGCCCATCACGACGCCCGTCGGCGGTGGGTTCCGCAGCGTGAACGTCGCGCTGCGCAAGGAGCTCGACCTCTACGCGTGTCTGCGGCCGTGCAAGTACTACCCGGGCGTGCGTTCGCGCTACGACAACGTGGACATCGTGGTGGTCCGGGAGAACATGGAGGACCTCTACGCCGGCATCGAGTTCGAAGAGGGTCTGCCGGAGACGGCGAAGCTCATCGAGTTCATCAGCGACCTCTCGGGCAAGGCCATCCGCGAGGACAGCGGCATCTCCATCAAGCCCATCAGCGTGACGGGCACCAAGCGCATCGTCGGGTTCGCGTTCGACTACGCACGGAAGTACGGCCGGAAGAAGGTCACCGCCGTCCACAAGGCGAACATCATGAAGTTCTCGGACGGGCTGTTCCTGGCCACGGCCCGAGAGGTGGCCGAACAGTACCCGGACATCGAGTTCGAGGACCGCATCGTCGACAACTGCTGCATGCAGCTCGTCAGCCGGCCCGAGGAGTACGACGTGCTGGTGCTGCCGAACCTGTACGGGGACATCATCAGCGACCTCTGCGCGGGACTCATCGGCGGCCTCGGCGTGGCGCCGGGGGGCAACATCGGCGACGACATCGCGGTGTTCGAGGCGACCCACGGCAGCGCGCCGAAGTACAGGGGGATGAACAAGGTCAACCCCATGGCCATGATGTTCAGCGGCGTCCTGATGCTCCGCCACCTGAACGAGGACGACGCGGCGGACCGTTTGGAGAACGCCCTGGCCGACGTCATCTCGGAGGGCAAGGCGGTCACCTACGACATGAAGCCGAACCGCGACGACCCGAGCGCGGTGGGCACGAGCCAGGTCGCGGACGCCGTCATCGCCAAGCTCCAGGCCTGAGGCCGATCCTGGACGGGCGTCCCTATTCAAGGGGACGCTCGGGTGAGCCGATGCTTCCTCCAGCGGCGGACCTGAGAGCCGCACCCGGAGGACGAACGTGCTCGATCTCAAACAGCTGCTGCGGATGGTCGCCGAGTCCGGCGGTTCCGACGTGCACCTCAAGGTCGGCTCGCCCCCCATCGTTCGGGTGGACGGACTCCTCCGGCGGTTGCAGGGCGAACCCCTGACCACCGAGGACACGGACTTCATCACCCACTCCATCGTCCCGCCCGACCGGCGGGAGAAGCTCGAATACAAGAACGAGGCCGACTTCGCGCTTTCCCTGGCCGGGGTGGGCCGCTTCCGGGTGAACGTGTTCCGCCAGCGCGGCTCGATCAGCCTGGTGCTGCGGCGCGTTCGGGTCGGCAGCACCAGGCCCGGGTCACCCTGGCCAGCGTGCTGCAGGGCGTGGTCGGTCAGCGGCTCATCCCGCGGGTCGGTGGCGGGCGGATCCCCGCGCTCGAGGTCCTGGTGAACAACGGCCGCATCTCGGACCGCATCATCGACGCCGAGACCACCCCGGAGATCCACGAGATCATCACCAAGGGGGAGTTCTACGGGATGCAGACGTTCGACCAGTCGCTGGTGCATCTGGTCCGCCAGGGCATGGTGTCCGTCGAGGACGCCCTGCACTCGGCGACCCGGCCGCACGACCTCAACCTCATGCTCCAGCAGGCCGGCGTCGCCGTTCCGAACCAGGCCATGATCCCGAACCCCGCACCGTCCTCGCCGCCCTTGCCCAACGGCCGTGCCGCGGCGTTCCAGATGCCGCAGGGCGTGGCGAACATGCAAACCGTCACCCCGATGTCCGGCCGCTGATCCTTCCTCGGTTCGCGCTCCTTCCAGCCTCGTAGGATTCTTAGTTCGTTCGCTCGGTTGTTCGGGCGTCTCGCAGGCGAGATCAGGAGGCGATGAGGCATGCGCGTGACCATCGTGGGAAGCGGTTTCGTGGGGGCGACGGCCGCCATGCGGGTGCTGCAGAAGGGTCTGGCCGACGACGTCGTGTTGATCGACATCGTGGAGGGGCTGCCCCAGGGGCTGGCGCTCGACATGCGCCAGTCCGCGCCCATCGAGGGCTTCGAGCCGAACGTTCGCGGCACGAACGACTACGCGGACACCGCGGGGAGCGACATCGTGGTCATCACCGCGGGCCTGCCGCGCCAGCCGGGGATGAGCCGGATGGACCTCCTCCAGAAGAACGCGGGGATCATGCGCGGCGTGGTCGGTCAGGTGGCCGAACACTCCCCGCAGGCCATCCTCGTCATCGTCACCAACCCCCTGGACGAGATGACGTTCCTGGCGGCCTCGGTGTCCGGCTTCCCGAAGGAGCGGGTGATGGGGATGGCCGGCGTGCTGGACTCGGCCCGGTTGCGTTCGTTCATCGCCGAAGAACTCGGCGTCTCGCCGACCAAGGTCGAGGCGATGACGCTCGGTTCACACGGCGACGCGATGATCGCGCTGCCCCGCCACGCCACCGTGGACGGCAAGCCGCTCCCGGAGCTGGTGGACGACGCCACGTTGCAGGGGCTGTTCCAGCGGACCCGCGACGGCGGCGCCGAGATCGTCGGCCTGCTGAAGAAGGGGAGCGCGTACTACGCGCCGTCCGCCTCCATCGCCGAGATGGTGAACGCCATCGCCGGGGACACCAAGCGGATCCTGCCGGTGTGCGCGTGGGCCACCGGCCAGTACGGCATCAGCGACGTCTACGTCGGCGTGCCGGCAAGGCTCGGCAAGGCAGGGGTCGAGGAGATCGTCGAACTCGACCTGAACGACGACGAACTCCACGCGCTCCGCGAGGCCGCGGAGGGCATCAGGACGAAGTGCCGGGATCTCCAGCTGTAGTCGGCGGATCCGGCCCGAGACGTTGAGCGAGGCGGCGGGCTGTTGCCCGCCGCCTCGGTTCGCCCCAGGAGAGGGGGGACCTTCTCAGGCCGTCATGACCGGCACTGGAAGCAGTAGTGGTCGCCGACCTTGACCGGTGCGTTCCCGTTCGTGCCGGTCCCGGGGTGGGCGTAGGCCGGGTTGGCGGGAGCGATCCGAACGACGGGGGCCGGGTGGTTCGAGGTGCCGGCGGGGCTCGAGGACCGGAGGGCCAGCAGGCTCAGCGCCACCGCGACGGCGAGGGCGATGGCGGCAGCCACGGCCACGAACCGGCGAGCCAGGCCGTCCGTCCGGGTGTTGCGTTCGGCTCCGAGGGTTCCGACGGTTGCGCTCATCTGGTGCCTCCTTCGCGTCCTCGCCGCGTCCCTCGCGGCTGATGGGGACACGCTACGGGGGGCGGTCCAGGCTGTCGGTGCCGGGGGCCACCGGTTCGGAGTGTCGTTCGACACATCCCGGCCTCCATCCGTGCTGACCTGCATAATCGAGCTACAGATGCTGCAGGCACGCGACGTGATGGTGGAGGTCGGCGGGCGCCCCGTGGTGGAGGGGGCGACCTTGACGCTGCGCGCCGGCGACAAGGTGGGCCTGGTCGGGCGCAATGGCGCCGGGAAGACCAGTTTCCTCAAGGTGCTGGCTGGCGAGGTCGCCCCGCATTCCGGGACCGTGCTGCGGCGCGGGCAGCTCGGCTACCTGCGGCAAGACCCCATGAAGCGGCGCGACGACATGGGTGGCATCGCCCTCGTCCACGTGCTGGAAGCGCGGGGACTGGCCGCGGCCGCGGAGCAGGTGGAGAAGCTCCGGATCGGGCTGGAGGAGGACTCGTCGACGCGCAACGTGGCGAGGTTCTCCCGGGCCGAGGAGGCCTACCGGGACGCGGGCGGCTACTCCTCGGAGGGCGAGGTTCGAAGGATCGCCGCGGGCCTGGGCCTGACCGAAGGACGCCTCGACCTGCCCGTCGGCGTGCTGTCCGGAGGCGAACGCCGGCGGGTCGAACTGGCCCGGATCCTGTTCGCCGGGAGCGACCTACTCTTGCTGGACGAACCGACCAACCACCTCGACGTCGATGCCAAGACCTGGCTGATGGGATTCCTGGCGTCCTACCACGGCGCGCTGCTCGTAGTGAGCCACGACCTCGGCCTGCTGGACCGTTCGATCACCCGGATCCTGCACCTGGACGAGCGCGACCTCATCGAATACCGCGGGACCTACTCCCAGTACCGCGAGCAGCGCAAGAAGGACGAGGAACGCCTGACCAAGGTCGCCGCCCGCCAGCAGGCCGAGATCAAGCGGCTCGCGGATCTGGCGAACTCCATGCGCCATTCCACCGAGAAACGGGCCCGCAAGGCCCAGACGCTCGACTCGCGGGTCGAACGCCTGAAGTCCGAGGCCGTGACGGGGCCGAAGCGTGAGCGCAAGGTCAACTTCCGCTTCCCCGAGCCGCCGCATTCGGGCCGCGTCTCCCTGGTGGTGGAGAGCCTGCGCAAGAGCTACTCGGGCCCGCCGGTGTTCGATGACATCGGCTTCGACCTGGGCCGGGGCGAACGCCTGCTGGTGCTGGGCCTGAACGGGGCGGGCAAGACGTCGATGCTCCGCATCCTGGCGGGGGAGTCCGAACCCGACCGCGGCTCGGTCCGGTTCGGCCACGGCGTGACCGTGGGCTACTACGCGCAGGAGCACGAGGGCATCACGCCCAGCGAGTCGGTGCTCTCCCACATGCGTTCGCAGTCGAACATCCCCGACCAGCAGCTCCGCGCGCTGCTCGGGATGTTCGGCCTGACCGGCGAACGTTCGTTCCAAGACGCCGGGACGCTGTCGGGCGGGGAGAAGACGAAGCTCGCCTTGGCCCAGCTGGTGGCCGGGCTGCACAACCTGCTGCTCCTGGACGAGCCGACGAACAACCTGGACCCGCCGTCGCGCGACGCCATCGCCAGGGCGCTCGCGGGGTGGCCGGGGTCGATGGTGCTCGTCAGCCACGACACGGAGTTCGTGGAGTCGCTCGAGCCCGACCGGGTGCTCATGATGCCCGACGGCACGCTCGACTACTGGAGCGACGACTTCCTGGACCTGGTCTCGCTGGCCTAGTGCTCGGATGACTGTCCGGGAGGTTCACGCCGACCAGATCGCCGCGACGGTCCGCGAGCTGTGCATGGAGATCTGCTACCGAGTCCCGCCCGAGATGGTCGAACTCATGCGGCGGGCCCGCGAACGCGAGGAGTCGCCAATCGGCCGCCAGATCCTTGACCGGCTGCTGGAGAACCAGGAGATCGGGGCGGAGGGGGAATACCCGTACTGCCAGGACACGGGCTTCACGGTGGTGTTCGCCGACCTCGGTCAGGACGTCCATGTGGTGGGCGGCGACCTGTACGCCGCCATCGACCGGGGGGTGGCGACTGGGTACGCGGACGGCTACCTGCGAGGCTCGATCGTTCGCCATCCGCTGTTCGAGCGGCGCAACACCGGCGACAACACGCCGGCGTTCGTCCACACCCGCATCGTCCCGGGCGGCCAGATCCGGATCCAGGTGGACGCCAAGGGGGCGGGCAGCGAGAACATGGGCCGCCACGCCATGCTCAAGCCGGCCGACGGCATCGAGGGCGTGAAGGCGTTCGTCCTGCGAGCGGTGGAGGAGAGCGGGCCGAACGCCTGCCCGCCCGGGATCATCGGGATCGGCGTGGGTGGCAACTTCGAGATGTCGGCCGTGCTGGCGAAGCGGGCGCTGATGCGCAAGGTCGGACAGCCCTCCGAGGACCCCAGGATCGCCGAGCTGGAGGCCGAGCTGTTCGAACGCTGCAATGCGCTCGGCCTGGGCCCGGGAGCGCTCGGCGGGACGCAGACGGTGCTGGCGGTCCACGTGGAGACCATGGCCACCCACATCGCCTCGCTCCCGGTCGCGGTCAATATCGAGTGCCACGCCCACCGGACCGGCACCCGGGTCATCTGAAGGGCTCCCGGCATGACGGTCGAACGCCTGGACGACGGCCGGGTCCGGATCACGTCGCCGCTGTCCGATGACGACGTTCGTGCGCTGACGGCCGGCGACGTGGCGCTGGTGAGCGGCGTGGTCATCGCGGCCCGCGACGCCGCCCACCGGCTGCTGGTGGAAGGGCTCGCCCGGGGTGAGGCGCTGCCGTTCGACCCGGCCGGTGCCATCCTGTACTACGTGGGACCGACCCCGGAGCGGCCGGGCAACGTCATCGGGTCGGCCGGTCCCACCACGGCCAGCCGCATGGACCGGCACACGCCGCCGCTGCTGGACGCCGGGGTGAAGGCGATGATCGGCAAGGGAGGACGAGGGCCCGCAGTTCGTGATGAGCTGGTGCGGCATACCGCGGTCTGCCTCGCCGGCCTGGGAGGTGGCGGGGCGGTGGCGGCGCGTTCGATCCGTTCGCAGCGCGTGATCGCGTACCCGGAACTGGGGCCGGAGGCGGTGCGGAAGATCGTGATGGAGGACTATCCGGCGTGGGTCGTGAACGACTGCCGTGGCCGCGACTACTATTCGGAGACGACCGGACCGTGGCGGCGCGACGACCTGCTGCCGCCCGAGTTGCGAAGGACGAGGTCAGACGATGCCTGACGACGAGCACGGCGAGCACGGTCACGGGGATCACGAACACGGTCACGAACACAGCGGCTCGTCCCGGCGCAAGCGAGGGACGGCGGACTACGTTCGGGACTACTTCGCGAACTGGAAGGACTACGAAGGGTCGCTCGGCAAGAAGGTCGCGCTCACCATCCGGAACCGTACCAAGGCGTACTCGCCGCCGTTCGAGGGGTGTTGCGGGAACCGCGGCGAACCCGGATGTTGAATGCCTGCCAAGCGCCCCCGGTCGGGGGAGTGAGGGTTCTCCGACAAGGACCCACCGCGGAAAAGAGAGAACGGTCGACGAGACCGCCCTCGCCGGGGGTCATCCTCTGATCATCCCGCCGTCCGCCGAGTGGCGGACACGAGTGCCTCCGTCATGTCGCCGGTTCCGGCCGTTCCGCCCAGGTCGCGCGTTCGAACCTCGCCTGCGGCAAGGACCTGGCGCACTGCCGCGCGCACTGCGGTCGCGGCATCCGACTCGCCCAGGTGATCGAGCATCATCGCGGACGACAGGATGATGGCGATGGGATTGGCCAGGCCCTTGCCCGCGATGTCGGGCGCGCTCCCGTGCACCGGTTCGAACACCGCGTACTCCCAACCGAGGTTCGCCCCCGGCACCATCCCCAGTCCTCCGACCAGCCCGGCGCAGAGGTCGCTCAGGATGTCGCCGTAGAGATTCGGCAGGAGCAACATGTCGAACTCCGAGGGGTCCATGGCAAGGCGCATGGCCAGTTCGTCGACCTGAACCTCCTCGAACGCCACGTCCGGATAGGCCTCGGACTCGGCCAGGGCGGTGAAGGCGAACACCCCGTCGGAGAACCGCATGATGTTCGCCTTGTGGCCGACGGTGATCTTGCTGCGGCCGTGGCGCCGGGCGTAGTCGAACGCGAATCGAACGATCCGCCGGGTGCCGGAGACGCTGATCGGCTTCACCGTGACCCCGGCATCTTCGGCCAGCTCGAAGCCGGCAAGGCTTCGAAGCTCCCGGCGGAGGGAGGAGATGCCGGCCGAGCCGCGTTCGAACTCGATCCCCGCGTAGAGGTCCTCGGTGTTCTCCCGGATCACCACCAGGTCCACGTCCTCGTAGCGCGTCCGGATGCCGGGGAGCGAGTGGGCCGGACGGACCGCGGCGAACAGGTCGAGATCCTGGCGCAGCGTGACGTTGACGCTTCGGAAGCCGGTGCCCACCGGGGTCGTGATGGGGCCCTTCAGCGCGGTGCGCGAACGCCGGATCGAGGCCAGGACCCGGTCCGGGAGTGGCGTGCCCTCGGCGGCCATGACCCCGGCCCCGGCGGGCTGGACATCCCATTCCACCTCGACCCCCGCCGCCTCGATCACGGCCTGGGCCGCCGAAGCGACCTCCGGGCCGATGCCGTCGCCGGGAACGAGGGTGATGAGGTGGGCCACGGGTGGAGACTAACGAAACGGGCGACCCCGTTGGCCGCCCGTTCGTCATCGTGGTGGGGCTGCGGCGAGTTATCCGCCGAGCTCCACGTTCGTGAAGATGTCCGTCTCTCCGATGCCGGTCTGTTGGATGGAGCTATGCCGTCCGTCGGTCCACACGGGGTACACCGCGTGGTCGCCCGCGGCCAGGCCGTTGTAGTCCCCGATGAACGAACCGCTCGTGAAGAAGCCGTAGTCGGGGTTCCACGGCGTGGTGCTGATGTCGTGGTTCGCGAACGTGCTCGCGTCGTCGGCCGAATCCCCCTGGAACGTTTCGATGTCGTGGTTGTTCGGATCGTTGCGGCAGTCGAACCAGATAGCCACGAATCGCCCGCTCTCCGTTGCCGAGATCCACGGGAAGAACTGGTCTCTCTGCGCGGGCTGGCCCTGGCCGTTCGCGCTCACCAGCTGCGATCCGCCCCAGTGGTAGCCGCCGTCGGTCGACAGGCTCACATCGACGTTGCCGCCGCTCGTGGCCATGTCGATGTAGTTCGTGTAGATGAAGGCGAGCGTGCCGGTCACCGGGCTGTACGCGAGCGAGATGGTGTTCGGCGCGCGGAACTTCTTGTTCGGGAGCAGGTCGGAAAGACTCGGGTTGTCCGCCCACTGCCCCGTCTTGTTCACCTTCACCGGCTTGGGCAGGAAGGTGTTCCCGCCGTTCACGGACTTCTGGAACCGCAGCCCGCGGTCGTAGGAGGTGTTGCAGTCCTCCAAGACGTAGGCGATGTCGAGTGCGCCGCTCTTCTCGGCCACGGGCACGGAGAACTGGTCGGCCGAGGCTCCCTTGCCGTTGTCGCCCGGGTTGTCCGGCACCACGCTGACATGGGTGAACGTGGTGAGGGCCGGGTTGAACGTCGGCACGTTGTCCGTGTAGGCCAGTTGGATGGGGCAGTAGTCGCTGAACCCGCTGTCCAGGATATGGAACTTCGTGTAGGTCACGTACAGGCGGCCGTACCGCGGGCTGTTCGGGGTGTTGTCGACCGTGATGTACTCCTTGTCGTTGAACACGGAGGTGTCGGTGGTGAAGTTGGAGTAGTCGAAGTTCGATGCGGCGCGCGCCGCCTGGCGTCCCGGCGTCCAGGTCCGACCGTCGTCCACGGACTTGTAGATCTGGACCTCGGAGTAGGCCTGCGAACGGAAGAAGCACAGCTGGGCGAGGTAGAAGGCGTCATCACGGAGGCTGTAGGCCACGGATGGGTCGCCCCCCGTGCAGAAGTCTCCCGTTCCCCGGAACTGGGGAGTGATGCGGGTGCTGTGCCAGTTCTGCCCGCCATCGAGAGTGGCCATGACCACCACGCCGCCGCTCACGTAATCGTTCGCCGCGGCCACCGCGATCAGCGGCTCGTCGGTGTCGAAGGCTACGGAGGTCTCGTTCTGCGGGAGCGGTGG
>DAIMKN010000031.1:0-17460 GCA_036721725.1 Actinomycetota bacterium | reverse complement strand
CGCCCCAGATATAGGGCAGGCCGATCTGGGCGAGGGCGTAGGTGATGAGCGCCTTGATGTTGGCGTGACTGCTGTCCAGCGTGGGCAGCGAGATGTTCAGGTATCGGGACTGGTTGGTGAAGTTCCACGAGCCGATCGTCTTGGCTCGGTACAGGCTGTAGGCGACCTCGTCGCGGTGGATGACACGGCCCGGTTCGAGGTCCATCGACTCGGTCGTGTGGTTGTAGTGGAGGGTCGCGGCGCGGGCGATCTGGAGGTAGGGCATCCACATGTTCACCGCGAACGGCGTGCCGTCGTCCATGTGGATGTGGGCCAGGCTGTCGGCCACGGGCTTGAGGCCGAGTGCCAGCACGAGCGCCCGGTCGAACCCCTCGGAACGGATCGGGCCGTTGGGGTCCCACCGGCCCGAGGAGTACTTGGGCATCCACCCGAGCTGGGTGGCGACGACGGCGAACCGGTAGAACGGATCGGTCGCCGGGAGGTCCGTGAAGGTGATGTTGGTGTTCGGCGCGACCGTCGGCGCGTACACCTTGACGAGCGTCCGGGCCAGGTACTTGCGGATCTCGTTCGCCGTCGGCTCGAACGTCCCCGGGCCGAAGTCCGCCATCCACGGGTGGGTCACGGCGACGTAGTTGATGGCCGTGGCGTCCCAGTAGCTCGAGGGGACATCGGTGAACGAGGCCAGCGCGGCCTGCGCCGGGAGCAGCACGGACAGTGCCACCGTCAGGGTCGCGAGGATGCTTGGAACGCGTCGCATGATTCCGATTTCGTCCCTGAGCCCGGCGGCCCACAGGCGCCTTTCGGCTACTTTCCATGGCCGAAGGGTGGAGTTCCCTCTCGGGAGCGGACCCTGCCGAACGGCGTAGCTCATGTCCCCCGTTCGGAGGGGAGCGTTCGGCCCCGTGGGGGCGTGTGGGTCTGGGCGTGAGGCGACGCCTCACCCGCCCGCCCTACCACGGTGCGACCTGCGATGTAGGGTGCGCCGGACGCGCCCGCGAACGGCCATACACTGGCCGCATGCCGGAGCTTCCCGAGATCCAGGCCCTGGCCGAACGCATCGACGTTCGCCTGAACGGCGCGACGCTCGAGCAGATCCAGCCGATCGCGTTCGCCGCGCTCAAGACGTTCGCCCCCTCACCTGACGAACTCGTGAGGAAGCGACTGACCGCCGTGGGCCGCCGGGGGAAGTTCCTCGTGCTGACATTCCAACCTGACCTTCGCATGCTCATCCATTTCTCGCAAGGCGGACGCATCGATATGGAGGAGAAGGTTGTGACGTCTCGACCGAAGGGTGGCGTGGTCCGGCTCCGGTTCGACCGGCTGCCGTCCCTGCTGGTGAAGGAGTTCGGGACCGAACGCAAGGCAGGGTGGTGGGTGCTCTCGGGCGACGATCCGGGCCCGTTGGCCAAGCTCGGACCCGATCCGTACTCCGAGGAGTTCGCGGAGTTCATGCTGCACGGTTCCGACACCGGGAGGTTGCATCCGCTGTTGCGGGACCAGCGGCGGGTGGCGGGCGTGGGCCGCGGCTACACGGACGACATCCTGCACCGAGCGCGCCTGTCGCCGTTCCGTTCGCTCTCCTCGCTCTCCGACGACGAACGCGCCCGGCTGCTGGCGACGATCCGCGGCGTCCTGGGCGAGGGGCTGGAGGAGGAACGGCGGCGCCGCGTCGGCGGGTTGCCGGCCAAGGTCGGGGACCACTGGATCGTGCACAAGCGTTCGGGCACGCCCTGCCCTGTGTGTGGCGCCGACCTCCGGCGGGTGTCGTTCGAGTCGCACGAGATCACGTACTGCCCGTCGTGTCAGACCGGCGGCAAGATCCTGGCCGACCGCCGCATGTCGCGGCTCCTCAAGTAGATGTGGCGGTGGCGATGGGCCGGTGGCGAGGAGTCCGAACCGTTCGCCTCACGACAGGAGGCGGAGACCTGGCTCTCGGCCGAGTGGCCCTCGCTGGTGGATGAGGGCGTGGCGGAGGTCGAACTCCTCCGGGATGACGCCGTCGTCTATCGCATGTCGCTCGAGGAGAGGTAGCGGGTGGCGCGGTATCGCGCGGTGCTGTTCGACTGGCGCGGCACCCTGGTGCAGAACCCGGACGCGGAGTGGTGCATCACGCGCGCGCTCAGGTCGCTCGACCGGTCCATCGAACCGCGTGCGGTCGAGGCGGCCGTACAGGGTCTCGCCACTGCCGGGGAGCTGCCCGAGATCCTGGAAACCGAACGCCACGAGGACTGTTCGGCCGAGCTGGCCCGGTCGGTGACGATGCGGAGGTTCGAACTCGCCGGCCTGGACGACGAATTGGCGAACGCGCTCTACCGCATTGACGCCGAACCGACCACGCATCCTCTGTATCCAGATGTTCCTGAGGTGTTGTCGGCCATCCGGGACCGCGGGAGCCGGCTGGTCCTGGTCAGCGACATCCATCACGACATCAGAGTGGATCTGGCGGGATACGGGATCGGGCACCTGATCGACGCCTGCGTGCTGTGGTTCGAACACGGGTTCCAGAAGCCGGATGTGCGGATGTTCGCGCTGGCCCTGGAGGCGGCCGAGGCCGAACCGGGCGACGCGCTGATGGTGGGCGACCGTGCGTCCCACGACGGCGGAGCCGCGGAGGCCGGCATCACGACGTTGATCCTGCCGCCGCCCATGGATGCCGGGCCGCGCGGCCTGGACATCGTTCTGCGGCTCCTGCGGTGAACCCGGCCTCTCGAGGGCTACAGGTACTGGCCGGGGTGGGCGTCGGTGCGTTCGTCGGTGGCGATGGCCTGGACGTCGCGTTCGCGGAGCAGGAGGAACACCTCGCCCTGGACGTCGGCCTCCAGCCCCGTGTGCGGGATGAACAGCACGCGGTCGCCGGGGGAGACCGTCTTGGCATCCGGTCCCACCGCCATGACCTCCGACCAGACGCACCGCCGGATGGGATGCACCGCCGTGGCCGGGATCAGCAGGCCGCCCTTCGAACGGCGTTCGTTCTCGTCAGGCACCCTGACCAGGATCCGGTCGGCGGTGAGCTTGATCGAATCCGCGGCGGCCCGCGCCGGGTCGGTCGACGCGGACGAGGACGGGTCGCCGACGGCTTGCAGCTTGGTGGGCTTGGAGGTGGCCACGGGTTCGATTGTAGGTCGCGACTCGGTCACTGCAGGAGGTATGCGGCGACCTCGGCCCGCAACTCGTCGGCGCCGCCCATCGTGGCCTGGATGGCCAGGGCCCGCTTGTAGAAGCGGTGCAGCGGATGCTCCCAGGTGAACCCGATCCCCCCGTGCGCCTGGATGGCCTTCTCACAGGTATCGACGGCCGCCTCCGCGGCTCGAACCTTGGCCGCCCGGGACGCCGCTCCCGCCTCAGGCGCTCCCTCGGCCACCGCCCATCCGGCCCAGTAGGCGAGCGAACGGGCCGTCTCGAGCTCGGCGAACGCCCGGGCCAGTTCGTGGCTCACCGCCTGGAACGCGCCGATGGGCCGGCCGAACTGCTGCCGGGTCCGGGCGTGGTCGAGCGCGAACTCCAGCGCGCGCTGGCCGACCCCGACCGCCTCCGCGGCCAGGGCGGCGAGCGCCCGGTTCCGCAGCGACGACAGGAGCTCGGGCCCCGCGGGCTGTTGGGTGAGGAGCGTGGCGGGCGCGTTCGCCAGGGTCAGTTCGAACTGCCGCCGGGTGGTGTCGACGGATGGGAGCTCGCGCCATGTCACACCTTCGCCGGACGGTTCGACCTGCCACAGACCGGTGCCCTCGGGGAGCCCGCCGACGACCAGGACCACGTCCGCCACGGCGAGGTCCGGCACGAACAGCCGTGTGGCGGTGAGACGTTCGTTCTCCCAGCCCACCTCGGGGTCCGAGTCGAACCGTCCCTCCGGGCCGGCCCACGCCACGGTCGCCGTCTTCGCTCCTGAGGCGATCTCGCCCACCAGCTCCGTTGCCTCGGCTGCCTGCGCCGCGCCCAGGGCCAGGACCACGGTGGAGAAGAACGGCCCCGGGTACAAGGCGTGGCCCAGCTCCTCCGCGATGACCATCTCCTCGGAGAAGCCGAGGCCCGCGCCACCCGCGGACTCCGGGACGGAGATCCCGGTCCAGCCCACCTCCGCCACGGCCTTCCACTCGTCCCGAACGAAGCCGTCGCCGTCGGCCAGCCGCGCGATGTGTTCGATCGGATAGCGGTCGTTCATCAGTTCGCGGGCCGAGGCCCGCAGCATCTCCTGCTCTTCGGAGAACGTGAAGTCCATGTCGCTTCAGCGCCTTTCTTACGAGGAGTCAGCGGGACTTGGGCAGGCCCAGGACGCGTTCGGCGATGATCGCCCGGAGGATCTCGGAGGAGCCGCCCTCGATCGTGTTGCCGCGACTGCGGAGCTGCAGGTACTGCCACCGCCCGTCCTCGACGGCGCGGTCCGAACCGGCCCCGAGCAGGGCGAACGCTCCTTCGATGTCCACTGCCACCTTGGTCAGGCGCTGGTTCGTCTCCGACCAGAACAGCTTGGCCACCGAGCCCTCCGGTCCGGGCATGCCGGTCTTGAGGAAGGCGGAGAACGCTCGGTAGTTGGTGAACCGCAGGGCCTGCACGTCGGACCACAGCGATGCCAGGCGACCTCGAACGAGCGGATCGTCGGCGGCCACCAAGCCGTTGTGCGGCATGGACTTGGCCAGCGCCACGAGCTTGCGGAAGGACACGTCGAGGCGCGACGTCAGGGCGAACCCGAGGTTTGCTCGTTCGTTCATGAGCGTCGTGATGGCGACGCTCCAGCCCTGTCCGACGGGACCGAGGACGCGGTCGGCGGGCACACGAACGTCTGTCATGAAGATCTCGTTGAACTCGGAGTCCCCGGTCAGTTGGCGCAGCGGCCTCACGTCCACACCCGGCGCGTGCATGTCCATCAGGAAGTACGTGATGCCCTCGTGCTTGTTGCCGGTGGAGTCCGTTCGAGCCAGCAGGATGCACCAGTCGGCGATGTGGGCGAACGACGACCACACCTTCTGCCCGCTCAGCAGGTACGCGTCGTCACCATCGGCGACGGCCTTGGTCTGGAGCGAGGCGAGGTCGCTGCCGGCGCCGGGCTCGGAGAACCCCTGGCACCACACCTCCTCGCCCGTCAGGATGTTGCCCAGGAAGCGGTCCTTCTGTTCGTCCGTGCCGTGCGCGAGGATCGTGGGGCCGGCCATCCCCAGGCCGATCACGCCGATGTGTTCGGGTGCCTCGGCCCGGCCCATCTCCTCGAGCAGGATGGCCTGGAAGGACACCGGCGCCTCGTGACCGCCGTAGGCCTTGGGCCAGTTGAGTCCGATGTAGCCCGCATCGTACATCTTGCGCGACCACTCCTTGAAGAAGGCCACGCGCTCCTCGCCCTTCGGCTCGCGGTGACCGGGCGCCGCCCAGCCGTCGGGCAGGTTGGCCGCCAGCCACCGGCGGAGGTTCGTTCGGAACTCGGCCTCTTCGGGAGTGTCGCGGAAGTCCACGGTTCGATCGGTCCTTTCGAGCGTTTGCGTGAGGGTCGGGTCCGTATCATGCACCGCATGCCGACCGTTGGCGAGGTTCTTCGCGACGCCGAACTCCGCCTGCAGGCGTCGGAGGCCATCGAACATCCGCACGCCGGCAAGGAGTGGTGGGACGCCGAACAGCTGCTGGCGTTCGTGCTGGGGCACGACTGCGACGACATCGCCGAGCTCGTTCCGGCTGGTGCGCTGCAGCGATTCACGAGGGTGCTCGAACGCCGAGCCGGGGGCGAGCCGCCCGCCTACATCACGGGGCGGGTCGAGTTCGCCGGGCTGGACCTGCGGATCCGCCCCGGCGCCTTCATCCCTCGCGAATCCAGCGAGTTCATGGCCGAACAGGCCGTTCGGCGGCTGCGCCCACGGCCCGAGCCGGTCCACCTGGACGTGGCCACCGGCATCGGCCCGGTCGCCCTGGCGGTCGCCTCGAACGTCCCGAAGGCGAGGGTGTTCGGCGTGGACATCTCGGCGGCGCCGGTCAGGCTGGCCAGGGAGAACGCGCGCCTGCTGGGCCTGTCGAACGCGACGTTCTTCCACGGCGACCTGTTCGCGCCGCTGCCGGCCACACTCCGCCGCGGCGTCGACGTGATCACCGTCCACCCTCCGTACGTCGGCAAGCGCGAGCTTCGAACGCTCCCCGACGAGATCAAGCGATTCGAACCGGAGGAGTCGCTGACGGACGGCTCGCCGCAGGGCCTGGGGCTGCTGGGACGAGTGGCGGTGGAGGGGCCGGCGTGGCTGCGGAGCGGTGGCTGGCTGCTGGTGGAGGTGAGCCCTGACCGCTCGCGCGCTGTCGCCACCGTGCTGCGGCACGCCGGCTACACAGAGGTTCGCAGCACCAAGGGCGGCGTCGCGGTGAGCCGGGTGGTAGTGGGACGCCGAACGGCCGGCGGTCGGCGTTAGGGCCGGCGCAAGAGCAGCCCGACCGCTCCGGCTCCCAGCACGATCCACGGCTCCTTGACCTTGAACCGGAGCAACAGCACGAGACTCACTGCCGCGATGACCGCAGTTGAGACATCTCGAACCGCCTGCCGGGTCAGCACGATGGTCGCCCCGGCGATGGCACCGGCCGCGGCCGCGGTGGCGCCCTTCACGAAGGCCTTGATCGCCGCGTTGTCGCGGTGGCGGATGAACCAGCCGCCCGGGATGACCACCCCGAGGTAGATCGGGACAAAGATCGCCACGGTGGCCACCACCGCTCCCGTCAGGCCGCCCACCAGGTAGCCGATGAACGCCGCGGAGATCACCACCGGCCCGGGCGTTATCAGCCCGATGGCGACCGCGTCCAGGAACTGGTTCGCGCTCAGCCAGTGGTGCTGGATGACCACCCCTTCCCGGAGGAACGGCACGATGGCCAGGCCGCTGCCGAAGATGAACGCGCCCGCCTTCAAGAAGAACAGCCCGAGGGAGACGAACGTCCCCCGGGTAGCCCTGCCGGTCAGCACTCGGAAGCCGTTCGTCTTGAGCAGCGCGCCGGCGGGAGCAAGAAGTCCGAGGCTCTTTCGGTGGAGGAACGACGGCGGTGCGTCCAGGAGGACCATGAGCAGCCCGGCTCCGACGAACAGCAGCGCGACCTCGGCTCCGGTGATGGCCGTGACCGCCAGGATCACCGCCGAGATGGCCCACAGGCGCAGGTCCTTTCCGTTCGTCAGGCGGGAGAGCTTGTAGGCGGCCACGGCGATGATGGCCATGACCGCCGGGGCGATGCCGTAGAACAGCGACTGCAGGGCGGTCAGCCCCGAGTAGTGCACGTAGAGGAACGCCACGATTAGCACCGCCACGAACGAGGGAAGGATGAACGGGACGGAAACCGCCAGCGCACCGAGCGCCCCCGCCCTCAGGTAGCCCACCCACATCGCCACCTGCGCCGCCAAGGGCCCGGGCATGGTCTGGCCGAGCGCGACACCGTTCAGGAACTCCTGGCGTTCGAGCCAGCCCCGCTTCTCGACCAGGTCGCGCTGCATGTAGCCGACGGAGGCGATCGGCCCGCCGAACCCGAACGTCCCGAGCCACAGGAAATAGCGGAGGAAGCTGCGGAACGGAACCGGCTGTTCTTCGTTCGGTTCGGTCACTCCGCCGGCCCAACCTGCCGGAGGCACCAGGCGTACAGCGCGTCGTAAACGGGCGACTCGGCGGCCAGCAGGCGCTGATCGTCGGGCTCGACGTCGGTGAAGCCCTCGGCGATGGCCAGGAGGCCGGCCGACTGCGGCGTGGTGTCGAGCTCGCCGTCGATGTCCGCGCCGTGCACGATCCGAGCCAGCAGGGCCAGCGCCGGGTCAGCGGTGAGTTCGAACTCCTCGATGAGCACCTCGAACGTGCACTTGCCGTCGCGATGGGTGAACTCCGCACCGGGCGCGTCGAACGATCTCGCACCGTGGTCGCGGGCGTGGTCGAGGACCAGTTCTCGAGGGACGTAGACGATCTCGGCGGACTGGTCGATGAAGCGCCGGATCAGCCACGGACAGGCGATCCGGTCGGTCTTGGGTCGGGCACGGGTCACCCACTGCATCACGACCTCCCCTTCTGGTGGCTGGACAGAGCCTATCCCGCCGAGGATCATGGCGCTGCAGCCGTCGCGGCCCCTTGCCCAGCCGACGCCTAGGTGTAGCATGGGCGGCACGATGCCGGCTGCGAAGCGACGAACGAGTGCGACGATGAAGGCGAGCGACGCCGCGCGGGCGTTGGGGATCAGCCTGGACACGCTGCGGCGGTGGGACCGGGACGGCCGCATCGAGGTCGTCCGGGACGGTTCGAACCGCCGCCAGGTCCCGGTGTCGGAGGTCGAACGCCTCACGGGGCAGCCGCCTCGGGCCAAAACGGGGTCGCGACTGTCCGCCCGCAACCGGCTGGCCGGGACCGTTCGACGCGTCCAGGCCGATGGCGTCATGGCGGTGGTGGAGATCGAGGCCGGGCCCTACACCCTGGCGGCGGCCATCACCCGCGACGCGGTGGAGGAACTGGCCCTGCGACCCGGCGTTGCGGTGGTGGCCACGATCAAGGCGACGTCCGTGATGGTGAGCCGGGAAGACGTGCCCGCCGGGTGAGGCGCCGGTGGTTGGCGCTGCTGAGCGCGGCCCTGAGCGCGATGACCGCGTGCACGCACCCCGCGTTCGAACACATCCCGCCGTCCGCCGCTCAGCCGGTCACGCTCACCATCCTGGCCGCCTCGTCGCTCGCCAAGGTGTTCCCCCGGATCGGCGAGCTGTTCACCGCTTCCCATCCGAACGTTCGATTCCGGTTCTCGTTCGCCGGGACCGACGCGCTGGTCGCCCAGATCGAACAGGGCGCGCCGGCCGATGTGTTCGCCGGAGCCAGCGAGAAGTACGGCGATCAGCTCGCAGCCGAGGACCTCATCGACGCGCCGAGGATCTTCGCCACGAACAGGCTGGTGCTCGTCGTTCCCGCGTCGAACCCCGCGCACATCCGCACGCCGGCCGACCTGACCAAGCCGCTGAAGCTCGTTATCGGCGCGGAGGCCGTGCCCGTGGGGGCGTACACCCGCAAGGTGCTTGCCAACCTCGACGCTGTCTACGGTCCGAGCTACGACCAGAAGGTCCTGGCGAACGTGGTCAGCAACGAGGACAGCGTGGCCGGAGTGCTGGCCAAGGTCCGGTTGAACGAGGCCGACGCGGGCTTCGTCTACGTCACCGACGCGGTCGCCTCGCAGGATCAGGTGACGTCCATCGCCCTGCCCGCCTCCGCGCAGGCCGTGGCCAGCTATCCCCTCGCGGCGGTGCGGGCGTCGAAGCAACTGTTCGTCGCGCGGGCGTTCGCCGCGTTCGTCCTGATGGGACCGCCCCAGGCCGTGCTGCGCGGCGCGTCGTTCGGCCCACCGCCGGCCTAGGCCTCGGTGCGATGACGCGGCGAACGGACGGTGCGGTCGCCGTGGGTGCAGGCGTGGCCACCACGGTGCTGGTGACGTTCGTGCTGCTCCCCGTGGCGGCGATCTTCCTGCGGGTCACGCCCGCCACGTTGCTGGCACAGCTCCACTCGCCGGTGGCGCTCGATGCGCTGGCGGTCAGCCTTCGAACGAGCCTCGCCGCGCTGGCCGTGATCGTCGTCCTGGGGACGCCGGCGGCCTACGTGCTGGCCGGGAGGCGGTCGGGCTGGGCGAACGTGGCGGCCACCCTGCTCGAGCTGCCGCTGGTCCTCCCCCCCGCTGTGGCGGGCATCGGGCTGCTGGCGGCGTTCGGCCGGGCCGGGCTCCTCGGTGGCGCCCTCAAGGCGTTGGGCTTGTCGATCCCGTTCACCGCGGTGGCGGTGGTGATGGCGATGACGTTCGTGGCGATGCCGTTCTACGTTCGCCAGGCCATGGTGTCGTTCGCCGCCGTCGATCCGGCGTTGCCGGCGGCGGCTCGAACGCTCGGCGCGTCGGGCCCGGCGGTGTTCGTGCACGTCGCCCTGCCGCTGGCGCGGCCGGGACTGGCGGCGGGGGCAGCGCTGGCGTGGGCCCGCGCACTGGGGGAGTTCGGGGCGACGCTCATGTTCGCGGGCTCGCTGCAGGGCGTGACGCAGTCGCTGCCGCTCGCCATCTACACGGAGCTCCAGACCGACCTGCCGACGGCGCTGGCCATGGCGGCGCTCCTGGTCGCCACCAGCGCCGGGTTCCTGGTGGCGATGAAGCTCCTGCTCCGCGAACGCCGCCCGGATGACGAACCCGCGGGCGCGCTCCGGTTGCTCCGCTCGCCATGACCGCGGGTCGCTTGGAGGTTCGTCTGCGCTACCGGTTCACCCGGTTGCACCTGGACACCGAGCTCGAGGTGGGAACGGAGACCGTTGCGCTGATCGGGCCGTCCGGAGCGGGGAAGTCCTCGGTGCTTCGCTGCGTCGCGGGCCTCCTCTCGCCTGGAGAAGGGCGGGTGGCGTTCGACGGCGAACCGTGGTTCGACTCCGGTGCCGGGGTGGATCTTCCGCCGGCCGGGCGGCGGGTGGGGATGGTGTTCCAGGACGACGCGCTCTTCCCGCACCTGTCCGTCGAACGCAACGTGGCGTTCGGTCCCCGGCGGGCCGGCCGGTCCCGAACGGACGCGTTGCGCCTGGCGCGGGGCACGCTGGGCCGGTTCGGGATCTCGCGACTTGCCACCGCGAGGCCCGGCACGCTGTCAGGCGGCGAACGACGTCGGGTGGCGCTGGCACGGGCCGTCGCGGCCGATCCGGCGGTCCTGCTGTTGGACGAACCGCTCACCGGCCTGGACCCGGCGACCAAGGCCGAGGTCGCCGCCGAACTGCACGGCCACCTCCGCCGGCTGGCCCTGCCCGCCATCCTGGTGTCGCACGACGTCGGGGACGTCCTGGGACTGGCCGATCGCATCGCGGTGCTGGAGGCGGGGCGCATCGTGCAGGAGGGCGCCCCGGCGCAGTTGCTGGAAGCTCCCCGGACGCCGTTCGTCGCCGCGTTCACCGGGGCGAACTATTTCCTCGGCACGGCCTCGTTGCGAGGGGAGTTGACACAGGTCCTTGCGGCGGAGGGTGCCCGCTTCCTCAGCACCGACGCCGCGACCGGACCGGTCGGGGTGGTCGTCCACCCGTGGGACGTGTCGCTGGCGGCGGTGCGTTCGTTCGCCTCCGCGCTCAACGAACTGACCGGTCCGATCGTGAGGATGGCGCCGCTGGGCAACCGGGTCCGGGTCACCGTGGGAAGCCGGCCGGCCATCGTGGCCGAGGTGACCGCGGACTCCTCGGCCCGGATGGGCCTGGCGCCGGGCCGCCAGATCGTGGCGACGTGGAAGGCGACCGGGACGCGGCTGGTCGCCTCACCCTCCGTGGATGACGGCGGCGCGTAGCATGACGAACGTGGTCACGCGACAGCCCGCTCCCAAGCCGAACCGCCCCCGCGATCCCGACCAGGCCCCCAAGCCCGGACGGCCCCGCGACGAGCTCGGCCGCCCGCTGCCGCACGAGGCCGAGAACCTCCTCCACATGGAGAACTACGACGCGCTGTCGCTCGAGGAGAATCACCGGCTCGGCACCCGACACTTCAACGCCCGTCGCTTCTTCCCGGCCCACGAGGCGTGGGAGACGTGCTGGAAGCAGGCCCGCCTGGTCGCGACGTCCGACGTGGAGTTCTTCAAGGGGCTCTCGCAGCTCGGGGCGGGCTACGTCCACCTGCTTCGGGGCAACCCGCACGGCGCGTTCACGTTGCTGCGGCGAGGGGCCGGCCGCATCGAACGCTACCCGTCGCCCCACCGCGGCGTGGACGCCGCGGCGCTGTCGGGTGCGGCGTTCGACCTGGCGACACGCGTCGAGCAGTCAGAGGTCGCAGGTGCCGAAACTCCTGGGCCGGAGTACCCGACGATCTGACGGTTGCTACCCGAGGAGTTCGTCCACCAGCTGGTGGATCTCGGCGACCTGGCGGAACCCCAGCCGTGTCAGGATGGGGGCGGACATCGCGCCGGCCTGGGTCACCAAAACTGGCGTTCCTCGCTCGACCGCCGCCTCCCACCTTGCCCGTACCAGTGCACGGTAGCCTCCCCGGCCGCGGGCTCGTTCGACGGTACTCCCGCCGTTCAGCACCGCGCCCCACGGCGTGAACGTAACCTCGCCCGCGGAGGCCGGTTGGCCGTCTACCAGCGCCAGGTACGTCTCCTGATCGTCGAACGCCTGCTTGTCGGCGAAGCGCTGTTCGACCTTGCCGAGTTCGGCCTCCACCTCGTCGGACGGCATCTCGAACGCTTCGAACTGGATCTCCTTGACCGCCCTGTAGTCCGAAAGTGTGTCGACGCGGCGGACCTCGACGCCGCCAGGGATCGGTGGCGGTTGGTCGGTCAGCACCATCCCCAGGACGTACGGTTCGCGGTCCGGCGTCATCCCCAGAGAGATGAGCCGCTCGACCAGGTCCGACGGGGTGGCGGAGTTGGAGACCTCCCATAGCGCGGACGTTCTCTCATGATCGCGAACCAGCTGACGGATCTCCTCGACCGCGTCGCTCACATCCCCGGAGCCGAGGCGCAGCCGTTGGACGCCCGCGGCGTGCGGACCGGAGTACGGGGCGAGGATCAGGATGAAGCGTTCGTCCACGAGGCGTTCGAACCCCGGTCCGAGCGGGACGTGGCAGTTCGAGTCCTCGGCCAGGCCCAGGACCTCAGGAGGAAGCCCGGTCACCGGGGCGGGATCACGCGGAACAGTTCGACCGGCTGGTTGCGCCCCTTCACCGTTCGCGTGCCGATCGGTTCGGCCGGGATGGCCGGAGCGAGCCCCACGGTCGAGGCGGTTGCCAGCGTTTCGCCCGCGCCCGCCTCGGAGTTGATCCGCTGGGCCACGTTCACCGCGTCGCCCAGCACCGTGTACTCCAGCCGCCCCCCGCCGCCGACCGTCCCGGCCACCACGGTGCCGGTGTTGACGCCGATGCCCATGCCGAGGGGCGGCACGTCCGCGGTCTCGCTCTCCCGGTTCAGCTCCTGCTGGCGGGCCTGCATGGCGAGCGCGCAGCGCAGGGCCCGTTCGGCGTGGTCCGGCTGCGGATCGGGCGCGCCGAACACCGCCATCACCGCGTCGCCGGCGAACTTGTCGATGATGCCGCCGTGGGACAGGACGACCTCGGCCATCGCGGTGAGGTGCCGGGCGATGATGTCTGCCGTCTCCCGCGCCGAGAGATGTTCGGCCATCGTGCTGAACCCCCGGATGTCGGAGAACAGGATGGTGGCCTCGACCTCCTCCTGGAACTGCGAGGCGCCGCCTGCGGAGAGGCGTTCGGCCACCTGCGAGGGCACGAACGAACGAAGGTTGCGGGTGGACGTCTCCCGGTCGACCACGGCGGAGTGGAGGCGCTTCAGTTCGTCCACCGCCGCCGACGCGCCGCGTCCGGCCTCGGCCGCCAGGCGCTGGAACAGCTCGGTGACCCGGCGGTCGATGGCCTCCTGGGTCGTGCCCAGCTCCGTGGCCATCTCCGCGTAGCCGGCGCCCCGGGCCATGAGGTTCAGCAGCTCCTGGTCTTCCGCCGACCCGCCGCCCGGCGCGGACAGACGCGCGGCGATGGTGGGGTCGATGAGCGAACCGCCCGCGTCCACCTCACGGATGGCGCGTTCGAGTTCGTCTCCCTGCGCCAGACGGTCCTTCAGCAGATACGCCAGGCCGCTCTCGCCGCCGCCCAGCAGCGCCAGCGCGTATGCCTCGTCGTCGTGCGCGGAGAGCACGACCACGCCGGTGCCGGGGTGGCGCTTGCGGATCTCGTGGGCGCATTCGATGCCCTCCAGCCGGAAGTTCGGCGGCATCTTGATGTCGGTGACGACCACGTCGGGGATGTGTTCGTCGACGGCGGCCATCAGGGTCGGCGCGTCCTCCGCCACGCCGACCACCTCGATGCCCTCGGTGATGGACAGGAGAGCTCGAACGCCCTCCCGCACCAACACGTTGTCGTCGCCCAGCACCACCCTGATCGTCATGCGCCCGCCTTGGACCCCGTGTGTACGATGCCCGCATGCCGCTGCGGGTCGTGTTCGCTGAGGACAACTATCTCGTGCGAGAGGGTACTGCCTCGCTCCTCGCTTCGGTCGAGGACCTCGAACTGGTCGCCGCGGTGAACGACCGCGACTCGCTGCTGGCGGCGGTGGACGAACATCTCCCGGACGTCGTGTTGACGGACATCCGCATGCCGCCTGACTTCCGGCTGGAGGGCGTGGAGGCGGCCCGGCGCATCCGCCGCGACCATCCGGGCATCGGGGTGGTGGTGCTCTCGCAGTTCCAGGAGGAGGAGTACGCCTACGAACTGTTGAAGGACGGCGCGGAGGGACTTGGGTACCTGTTGAAGGAGCGCGTGGCGGACGTGGACGAACTGGTTCGGGCTCTCCGGGAGGTGGCGCGGGGCGGTTCGGTCCTGGACCCCAAGGTCGTCGAGGCGCTGGTCCTGCGCCAGGACCGGCTAGCCCGTTCGCCGCTCGGACAGCTCACCGAACGCGAACGCGAGGTTCTGGGGGAGATGGCGCAGGGCAAGAACAACGCCGCCATCGCGAAGTCGCTGTTCCTGACCGAACGGGCCGTGGAGAAGCACATCAACTCGCTGTTCCACAAGCTCAACCTGACGGAGGAGAACGACGTCCACCGCCGGGTCATGGCGGTGCTCGCCTTCCTCCGCGCAGGCGGCCCGCAGACGAACTGAGGCCGGTAAGCTGGCTCGTCATGTCGACTCCACAGGACGGCTCGGTGAAGCGGGTGCTGGTGGCGACCGACCGTTCGAAGTCGGCCGATCGCGCGGTGGCGTGGGCGGCGGGGATGGCGAACAACTTCCAGGCCGAGCTGCTCGTTCTCCAGGTGCTCATCCCCCAGCAGCAGGCGGGGACTGAGGCCGGGGCGGCGGAGGCGACGCGGGCGTCAGCCGCGGGGGTGGAGCTGAAGAAGTTCGCGCAGTCGCTGGCGGGGCCTCGAGGTCAGGCCAGGGTGGTCAGCGACTTCGATCCGTCGCGGGCCATCCTCCGCGTCATCGACGAGGCGGACGTGGACGTGGTGGTGGTGGGCAACGTGGGGATGGCCGGGCGGCGGGAGTTCCTGCTGGGCAACATCCCCAACCGCATCTCGCACAACGCGCGGTGCACAGTGATCATCGTGAACACGGCGCTGCTGGTGGACGGCGCCCCGCCCCCCGGTCCCGTCGAGCCGCCTCGGTGGACCATCGAGCCCGGCGACCAGCTCGCGGCGGTGGAGGGCGAACTCCTCGGCCGCGCCACCAAGATCAGCCAGATCATCGCCAAGCAAGGGCTCAAGGAGATCTTCGCCACGCGCAGCGGGAAGCGCCCTGCCGGGGAGGACACGAACCGTTCGAGGGCCAAGCGGTTCCGTTCGGCCCTGGAGGAACTCGGGCCGACGTTCGCGAAGCTCGGCCAGATCCTCTCGACGCGCCCGGACCTGCTGCCGCCAGAGTTCATCGAGGAGCTGGCGACGCTGCAGGACGACGTCCCGCCGCTCACCGAACCCGAGGTCGTCAAGGTCATGGAGGAGGAGCTCGGCGTGCCGTGGGAGGACGTGTTCGAGTCCATCGACCCCACGCCGATGGCCGCCGGGACCATCGCCCAGGTCCATCGCGCCACGCTGACCGGGGGCGAACGGGTCGTGGTCAAGGTGCAGCGACCCACGGCCGAGCGCGACATCATGCAAGACCTCGGCCTGCTCGAGATGTTCGGCGAGAAGACCGCCGACCGGCCGGCGTTCCGCCAACTGGTCGACATGGGCGCGATCATCCAGCACCTGTCGGACAGCCTGAAGCGCGAGCTCGACTTCCGTCAGGAGGCCGGGAACATCGAACGGATGCGCGGCATCCTCACGGACTACGACCGCCTGGACGTACCTCGCGTCTATCCCGAGATCTCCTCCGCCCGGATGCTGGTGATGGAGGAGATCCAGGGCGTGCCCATCCGCCAGGCGCCGGAGGGCGACGCCCGCATCGAGGCGGCTCGTCAGCTGCTGGAGTCGTACTACCGGCAGATCCTCACTGACGGCTTCTTCCACGCCGACCCGCATCCCGGCAACCTCATGTGGTGGAAGGACAAGATCTACTTCCTGGACTTCGGCATGATCGGGGAGGTGGGGCCGGAGGTCCGCGAGCTGCTGGTCCTCATGCTGATGGCGTTCTGGCAAGAGGACGTGGGGTTCCTGTCGGACGTGGTGCTGATGATCGCGGGCGAGGACCAGCGGGCGGACATCGACCTCGCCGCGTTCCAAGGCGAACTCGGCGAGCTGCTGGCCAAGTACCGCCACCTGTCGCTGCAGGAGATCCAGCTCGGCCCGATCCTCCAAGAGGTCACCGAGATCTCCATCCGCCACGACGTTCGGCTGCCCGCTTCGCTCGCGTTGACCGGCAAGGCCCTCGCTCAGATGCAGCTGGCGACGGCCGAACTCGACCCGAACCTCGACCCGTTCGCCGTGGCCGGCTCGTTCGTCATGAAGGGCGTGCTGGGCCGGGTCAAGGAGGGCATGGATCCCAAGCGCATCTTCTACGAGGCTCAGAAGCTCAAGGTCCGCGCGGTCCGTCTGGTGGAGGCGGTCGAACGCCTGTCCGGCTCCCGTCCCGGTCCGAAGCTCACGGTCAACTTCCGCGGCACGGAGGGGCTGGAGGACAACATCCGCAGGGCGGGAAGGCGGCTCTCGCTGGCCCTGACGGCTGGCGGTGCGCTGGTGGCCACGGCGATCAGCGCCTCGTCGAGCAACGTGCCGGGCTGGGTCGCCGGCGCCTTCGGCGCCGGCGGCGGTCTCCTCACTGCCGGCCTAGTCGCCGACCTCCTCCGCCGCAAGCGCTGATCGAACGTCGCGGCCGGTTGTGGGGACGCTGCGGCCAGCCGTAGGAATGGCGGAAGCCTGTCCCCCGGTAGAGGCGCCTCGCGAAGCAAGGCGCCTCTACTTCGGCGGGATAGATGTGGGCGCTAGGAGACCGTGACGACTCCCGCGGCCGTGTTCCACTTGAACGTCGAACCCGATGTGCCGCCGATCTCGCCGGCGACCCAGTACTGGTTCGTCGTACCGGGCTGGACCGCGACGGCGAAGTAGTCCCCGTACCGCCCGGTGGTGTTCTTGGCCGTCCCCGCCTGGACCTGCACCGGCCCGGCCAGAGCCAGCCCCCACGTCCCGGCCGTGGTGTACAGGCTGCCGAACGTCGAGCTCGATGACTGGCCGATCGAGACCGCGACCGTGTTCGTGCCGAGGATGGTTGCAGCCGGGTAGATGAAGTACTTGCCAACGGCGGAGATGGTGAGCGACTTCTTCAGCAAAGGCGCGGCGGTGCTGGTGTCGTCCACCTCGTACACGCGACCGCAGGCCCGCTTGGCGGTGTCGCCCTTGGGTTTGCACCCGACCGTCGCGGCGAGGCTCAGCTTCGTCCCGCTCATCGAGACGTTCTGGGTGCGGTCATCGCCGCTGTCGATCTTCTTGGTGGTCCCTGACTGGGGGGCCTTCGGCGGGTTGGAGTAGCTCTTGACTGTGAGGTCGGGGAGGACAGTCAACGTAACGTCGGTCGGTCCTCCCAGGGGGACTCCGACGGATGTCACCTGGTGCAGCTGGGTGC
>DAIMKN010000030.1:0-17715 GCA_036721725.1 Actinomycetota bacterium | reverse complement strand
CGGAGGGGAGGTCGATCTGCGTGACGTCGCCGTTCACCACGGCCTTCGATCCGAATCCGAGCCGGGTCAGGAACATCTTCATCTGCTCCGGCGTGGTGTTCTGGGCCTCGTCCAGGATGATGAACGCGTCGTTGAGCGTTCGGCCCCGCATGTAGGCGAGCGGCGCGACCTCGATGGTCCCCCGCTCCATCAGGCGCGAGAACGCCTCGGTGTCCATCATCTCGAACAGCGCGTCGTACAGCGGCTTCAAGTAGGGGTCGATCTTCTCGTACAGCGTGCCCGGCAGGAACCCCAGGCGTTCGCCCGCCTCCACCGCCGGCCTGGTCAGGATGATGCGCGTGATCTCCCGGTCCTGCAGCGCTTTCACCGCCGCCGCCACCGCCAGGTAGGTCTTGCCCGTCCCGGCGGGACCGATGGAGAACGTCACGGTCGAACGCCGGACGGCGTCGACATAGCGCTTCTGCCCCAGCGTCTTCGGCGCGATCGAACGCCCCCGTGTGGACAGCAGGACGTCTGCGAACACCTTCGAAGGACTCGTGTCACCTGGCTCGCGGATCATGTCGATGGTCCGTCCCAGCGACTCGCGGTTGAGCGTCTGGCCCTGAGCCAGGATCGCCAGCATCTCCTCGAACAGCGTGGCGACGCGTTCGGCATCCGCCGGCTCCCCGCTGATGGTGATCTCGTTGCCGCGCACCAGGATCTGGGAGTCGAACGCTCGCTCGACGAGCTTCAGGAGTTCGTCCCGCTGCCCCAGGAGCGCCACCATGGGCTGGTTCCCGGGAACGAGGATCTTCACTTGGGTGGGGGCTTCCGCCAACAGGTCGTTCCTGCGTCGAGGGCCGGTCATCGTGAGGCCGCGACGGACGCGGCCGGTGCGCCGATCAAGCTCTGAGTATACGGGCGAGCCCCGCTCCGCTCGCCACGGGCGAGGTGTGCCGGCATCACCCCGGAGGCCAGGTCATGCGCCGTCCGCCCAGCAGGTGGAAGTGCAGGTGCGCCACGCTCTGGCCGGCGTCCCGGCCCACGTTCGTCACCAACCGCCAGCCTTCGGACAGGCCCTCGGCGTCCGCCAGATGGGCGGCGGACACGAACAGCTCGGCCAGGAGACCTCCGCTCTTCTCGCCGAGGTCCACCACGGAGGCGAGGTGGTCCTTGGGGATCAGCAGGATGTGCGTCGGCGCCTGGGGGTTGAGGTCGCGGAACGCGAGGACGTGGTCCGAACTGTGAACGATGTCCGCGGGGATCTCGCCGTTGACGATCCGGCAGAACAGGCAGTCGCTGAGCGTGGTGGGCACGGCGTCAATCTACCCCAAGCGGCGGCCGCCGAACGGATGCCCCCCGGCCGTCAGCCCAGCCGTTCGTACCGCCACAGGGCGAGGGAAGCCGCCACCACCGCGGCCGTCTCGGTCCGCAGGATCCCCTCGCCGAGTGAGGCCACCGACGCGCCCGCTCGTCGCGCCGCGGCGACCTCCTCCGGCGAGAACCCTCCCTCCGGGCCGATCAACAACCGCAGGCCAGACGGCGCCTCGGTCGGCAGGGTCGAACGGAACGGCTCCGAAGCGTCCTCGCTCAGCATCACCGCGGCGGCGGTGTCGAGCGCCTCGTGGAGTGAGGCCCCGCCTCCGACCCGAAGGACGAACGCCCGCCTCGACTGCATGGCGGCCTCCCGGGCCACCTCCCGCAACCGGCCCAGGACGCGCTCCTCACGTTCGGCCTCCCACGTTCGGACCGAGCGCTCCGTGCGCATCAGCAGCAACTCGTCGACCCCGATCTCCGCGAGCTTCTGCACCGTCCAGTTCAACCGGTCCCCCTTCGGCGGGGCCAGCGCCACCGACACGAGGGTCCCGCGTCGAACGATCCGCCGCGTGCGGCGCACCTCGACCACCGCCAGACCGTCCTCCTCGCGCTTGAGCACGCCCTCGCCGACCGTCCCGTCGTCGTCGGAGAGCGTCACGGCTTCGCCGGCACGCAGCCGGAGCGAACGGAGCGCGTGACGAGAGTCGTTCGCGGAGAGCGTGACCACGCCTTCGGGGAGGCGTTCGACGAAGAAGTGGGGCGCCGTCACCGCGTTCGGCTACTGGTTGAGCAGCTTGCGGAGCTTGCCGACGAACCCGTCGCCGCGCCCGGTGTGCTCGCCTCGGACTTCGGCCAGGCGTTCGAGCAACGCCCGCTCCTCCTTGGACTTCGGTGATGGCGTCTCGACGACGACCGTCACCAACAGATCGCCTCGTCCCCGCCGCCCCAGGTTCGGCAGGCCGTGGCTCCGCAGACGCAGGACGGTGCCCGAGGCCACCCCTGCCTCCAGCCGAACCTGGGTCGGACCCTCCAGCGTCGGGATCGCCACCTCCGCTCCCAGCGCCGCCTGCGTCATGGGCACGTGCAGCGCGCACACCAGATCCTGCCCGTCGCGTTCGAACACGGGATGGGGCTCGACGCGGAGCGAGACGTAGAGGTCGCCGGGCGGTCCCCCCGCCCGGCCCTGGTGGCCCTGCCCGGCCAAGCGCAGGTCCATCCCGTCCGCCACGCCGGCCGGCACCTGCACCGAGATGTCGCGAGGTTGTTCGGCTCGACCCTCACCGTGGCACGCGGCGCACGGCGCGGCGATCTCCTCCCCCGACCCCTGGCACTGCGGACACGGACGCTTCGTCATCACCGTGCCGAACACGCTCCTGGCCACGTCCTGCAGCTCGCCCGCGCCGCCGCACCGGCGGCACCGCGAAGGATGCGTCCCGGGCTCCGCGCCGGTCCCGCCGCACCGTTCGCACATCGCCAGCAACTGCAACGCCAGGGAGCGTTCGATGCCGAACGCCGCCTCCTCGAACGTCATGCCGAGCTGGACGAACGCGTCCTCGCCCTGTCTGACCCGGGTCCGGCGCCGGGTCGTCCCTCGCCTGCCTCCGGCCCCGCCGAACCCGCCACCGAAGAACACGTCGAACAGGTCGCCGAAGTCACCGAACGGCGACGCGCCCTGCCCCCCTTGCACGCCTTGGGAGCCGAACAGGTCGTACTGGCGGCGGCGGGCCGGGTCGGACAGGGTCTCGTAGGCCGCCGAGACCTGCTTGAAGCGGCGTTCGGCCTCCGGATCGCCGTTGACATCAGGATGGAGCTCGCGGGCCAGACGGCGGTAGGCGCGCTTGATGTCGTCCTCGGACGCGCCCTGGTGGACGCCGAGGACGCCGTAGAGATCGGGGACGCCGGCCATCACGCCCGAGTCTAGCGGCGGGGTGGGTTCGGCCCGGTCACTGGGTGCCGCCCAGCGCCTCCACCGCCGCCGACAATCGCAGCGCCACCGCCTGCACCGCCGAGATGGCCGCCGGGTAGTCCATGCGGGTCGGGCCCACCACGCCGATGCTCCCCGTTGACTGGCCACCCGCGTCGAACGGCGCCACCACCACGCTCGCGTCCCACATCCCGGTGAGGGGGTTTTCGGCGCCGATGGTGACGCTGACCGAGGGGAACGCTGCGGCGCCGCGGAGCAGCGTCAGCACCTCCGATTCCCGTTCCAGCGCCTCGAAGATCTCCCGCAGCGTCTCCCGCCGGCGGAACGACTGCTCGGAGGCGAAGTTCGCCGCGCCGCCCACCACGACGTGTTCGGCCTCCGCCGCCTCGTCGATCGACGCCAGCGCCTCCGCCACCCGCGACCAGGTCGGCGCGGCGGGTGTCGGCTCGCCGCTGTGGGCGCGAGCCTCCGCCACGGCCTCCTGCAGCGTTCGACCGGTCATCGCTTCCAGGGCCGTGGTGAGCCGCCGGCCGTCCTCGGCGTCGAGGTCCGACGGCGTCCCGACCATCCGCTTCTCCACCCGCCCGGTGTCGAACACCACCAGCAGGAGCGTGCCCGAACCGAGCGGCACGAGTTCGGCCCGTGCGATGCGGGCGACCCGGACGCTCGGAGCGAGCGCCAGCGAGGCGTACCGGGTGAGTCGCGACAGCAGTTGCGTGGTGCCCTTCAGGATCTCGTCGACGTCGTTCAAGGCCAGGTCGAAGAAGTGCACGATCTGGCGGCGTTCGGGATCGCGAAGCCTGGGCCGGTTCGGCAGCAGGTCCACGTAGTAGCGGTAGGCGCGGTCGGTGGGAGCGCGTCCCGCGGACGTGTGGGGCTGGGTTAGGTAGCCCATCTCCTCGAGGGCCGCGAGTTCGTTGCGGATGGTGGCCGAACTCACCCCGAGCGCGGCGGACGCCGCGATGATCTCGCTCCCCACCGGCTCGCCCGTTCGGATGTAGTGGTGGACGAGGGTGCGCAGGATCGCCGTCTTGCGCTCGCTCAGTTCGCTGGGCTGCATCATGTCTACGTCCATTATTAGCACTCTCCAGGGTCGAGTGCTAACAGCGCGGGCCCAGCGGAACGGTAAACCTTCCCGCCCGCCCGCGCGTCATCAGGGCAAGATGGCCGCAACGGTATGGCAGATGAAGGGAGCGTCGCCGCTGACACTGGAGGACGAACGCCCATCGGTCCGCGATGTGTCCGGCTCGGTCGACGAGCAGACGGTCCGTGACTTCCTGGCCACCGACTGCTCGCGCGTGGTCGGGGCCCTGACGCTGGCCGCCGGCTCGAGGGCAGCCGCGGAGGACGCGGTCTCCGAAGCGCTCGCCCGAGCCTGGGAGCGATCGGACCGCGGCGAACACATCGATTCGCTCCCGGCGTGGGTCACGGTGGTCGGCCTGAACCTGGTCCGAAGCGGCTGGCGAAGGCGCCTGGCCGAACGCCGCGCCGTCGATCGTGTGCTGCCTGCGCCGGATGCGGCCGGCACCGACGACCTGGTGGACGTTCGACGCGCCCTGGCGTCGTTACCGCGCCGCCAGCGCGAGGCCACGGTCCTTCGCTACTACCTCGACTACGACGTGGCGGCCGTGGCGACCGCGCTCGGCATCACCGAGGGAACGGCCAAGGCCACATTGTTCCGAGCCCGGCAGTCGCTCGCCGCCGCGCTCGGTGATCCCGCCGACGAGGAGGACTGAGACGAGATGCCGAACTTCGACGAACGCCTGCGCCGCGCTCTGGGACGGATGGCCGCCCCCGGCGATGACGATCCGGAAGGGCGCCTGGGCGACGTGCGTTCGCGCAAGCACCGTCGAGCGGTCGTGCGCCGCCTCCAGGTGGCAGCCCTGACCGTGGCCGTGGTGGCCGGCACCATCGGCGGAACGTTCGCCCTGGCCCACGCGTTCGGCGGCACCCATCGAACGCTCGTCCCCGGCGGCGTTCCCTCCTCGAGCCCGACCGTACCCGTGGTGGAGCCCACCCCGACCGACTCTCCGACGCCATCTCCCACCCCGTGGCCGTGGCCCACCAACCAACCTCCGGTCTTCACCGGATCGGCATGTTCGCTCAACATGCTCACCGGAGAGTTCGACGGCGACGGCATCCCTGACCAGGCGTTCGTGTTCTATCCGCAACCCGCAGATGGGGTGTGCCCACCGATGCATGACGTGAACGGGCTGGCAGGGTGGCTGATTGACATCTCGTGGGGCAGCGGCACCAGCGGAGAGTGGCCGCTACCGGATTGCGCGAGCGTGTGCAACCCGCTTGGTGTGAGCGACCTGAACGGGGACGGCACGGGCGACATGGCGCTGCAGGTTGACATGGGTGCGTCGACGAGCCGCGTCCAAATCCTGCAACTCAACGACGACGAGCGCGGTCCGGTCACCTACCAGATCTCCGGTTCGGGCTTGTCGGCCGGGTGGGGATTCGCGTGGAGCGGCAGCGTGACCCACCAGGACTACATCACGTGCGCTAGGGCGTCGGACGGGAAAACCGTTCTCTATGCGACGTCGGGGGTGCTGAGCATGCCCGATGGATCGCAGTGGACCGTGGTCGAGCGCACCTTCTCGTTCGATCCCGCCACGACCGTCATGACACAGACCGGCGAGCAGTCCACCATCTACCCGGCGCCCTCCCAGCCGTCTTCACCGCCGTTCCCCGTTCGAGGCGACGCATGCTTCCCCGGATCGAACCTCGGAGCGACGTGACAGCCGATCAGGCGGGGCTGAGGTCGAGGACGAGGTCATTCGCCACGAACATGCCGCGGTCGGTAAGGGAAACACGGCCGCCCTGGATCTCGGCGAGGCCTTCCTCCGCGTAGATCGCGGCGCGTTCGGCGTCGACCCACTCGGTGGGGACGCCCGTGGACAGGCGAAGGCCCAGGAGGAGGCGTTCCATCCCCGCCTCCTCGTCGGTGAGGAGCTCCTCCCCGCCGATCGGGATGCGTTCGCTGCCGACTTGTTCGAGGTACTGCTGAGGAGGCCGAACGTTCCACCATCGGCGGCCGTCGCGGTACGAGTGCGCGCCGGCGCCGAGGCCGAGGTACGGGCGGCCCTCCCAGTACCCGAGGTTGTGACGGCACTCTCGTCCGGCCTTCGCCCAGTTCGACACCTCGTAGTGGTGGTAGCCGGCCGCGGTCAACGTCTCGCAGGCCGCTTCGTACATCTCGGCCTGGAAGTCGGGATCGGGCGGAGGGGTGAGCCCTGCGGCGACTTTGCGCCCGAGGGCGGTGGCGGGTTCGATGGTCAGGGCGTACGCGGAGAGATGGTCCGGCTGCAGCGACACCGCTTCGTCCAGCGTCCGTCGCCACGACTCCAGCGTTTCGCCGTTCGCGCCGTAGATGAGGTCGAGGCTGACGTTGTCTAACCCGGCCGCCCTGGCCTGCGCGTAGGCGCGGCGAGCCGACTCGGGCGAGTGCAACCGCTCCAGCGCTGTCAGCACGGCGGGATCGAACGACTGCACGCCGAACGACACCCTTCCCACACCGGCCTCGCGCAGCGCCGCCAGCGAACGTTGGTCGACGGTGTCGGGATTGGCCTCGGTCGTGAGCTCCGCAACGCCATCGATGTCGAACGCCGAGCGGAGATGGCCGAGCAACCTGACGATCTCGCTCGTGGCGAGCGTCGTCGGTGTGCCGCCGCCGAAGAACACGGAGACGAAGCGTTCGTTCGACCACTGCCGCGACCACAGCGAGGCCTCGCCGCACAGTGCGTCGACGTAGGCGTTCGACAGGTGGTCGAGGCCGGCGTAGGTGTTGAAGTCGCAGTAACCGCACCTCGTCAGGCAGAACGGGATGTGGACGTACAGGCCGGCGGTCACGACTTGCCGCCGCCGGTCGAGGAGTCCTGCTGGTCCACTCGCAGCGCGGCGATGAACGCCTCCTGCGGCACGTCGACGCGGCCCACCCGGCGCATCCTGCGCTTGCCCTCCTTCTGCTTCTCCAGCAGCTTGCGCTTCCGCGTGATGTCGCCGCCGTAGCACTTCGCCAGGACGTCTTTCCGCTTGGCGCGCACCGATTCCCGGGCGATCACGCGCGAGCCGACCGTGGCCTGGATGGCCACCTCGAACATCTGCCGCGGGATCAGTTCGCGCAGCCGTGTGGCCATCGTTCGGCCGTAGGCGTACGCCTTGTCCTTGTGGATGACCGCCGAGAACGCGTCGACCGGCTCGCCCTGCAACATCAGATCCACCTTGACCAGGTCGGACTGTTCGTAGCCCCACGGCTCGTAGTCGAGCGAGGCGTAGCCGCGCGTTCGAGACTTCAGCTGGTCGAAGAAGTCGAAGATGATCTCGCCGAGCGGCAGGAGGTAATGGATCTCGGCGCGTTCGGGACTGAGGTACTTCATGTCCTCGAGCGTGCCGCGGCGCAGCTGGCAGAGCTCCATGACCGCCCCCAGATACTCCGCCGGCGTGATGACGGTGGCCAGGACGAACGGTTCCTCCACCCAGTCGTAGGTTCCGGCGGACGGCATCTCCGAGGGGTTGTGCACGACCGTCGACTCGTCGCCGGAGCGGATGATGAACTCCACGGTGGGGGCGGTGGCGATGAGCTCCATGTCGAACTCGCGTTCGAGCCGCTCCTTGACGATCTCCATGTGGAGCAGGCCGAGGAAGCCGCACCGGAAGCCGAACCCGAGGGCGAGCGAGGACTCCGGCTCGTACATCAGCGCGGCGTCGGAGAGCTTCAGCTTGTCGAGCGCGTCGCGGAGCAGCGTGTAGTCGCCGCCTTCCGCGGGGAACAGGCCGCTCCACACCATGGGTTTCGGTTCGTGGTAGCCGGGCAGCGCCTCGGGCGCGGGGTTCGAGGCGAGCGTGATGGTGTCGCCCACCTGGGCCTGCCGAACGTCCTTCACCCCGGTCACCAGGTAGCCGACGTCGCCCGCGGTGAGCTTGGGGAGCGGCACGGGTTCGGGGGTGTTCGCCCCGACCTCCTCGGTCTCGACGGTGAGGTTGTTCGACATGAAGCGGATGCGCGAACGGCCCGTGAGCTCGCCGTCGACGATGCGGAGATAGGCGATGACGCCGCGGTAGGCGTCGTAGCTGGAGTCGAAGATGAGGCCGCGCAAGGGGGCGTTCGGATCGCCGTGGGGCGGAGGAACGCGTTCGATGATGGCCTCGAGCAGCTTGTCGACGCCCTGGCCGGACTTGGCGGAGACGCGGATGACGTCGCCCGGATCGCAGCCGATGAGCTCGGCGAGCTCCGCGGCGGCGGCGTCCGGTTCGGCGGCGGGGAGGTCGATCTTGTTGATGGCGGGGACGATGGTGAGGCCGGCGTCGCGTGCCAGGTGGAAATTGGCGAGGCTCTGGGCCTCCACGCCCTGCGCCGCGTCGACCAGCAGGATGGCGCCCTCGCACGCCGCCAGGCTGCGAGAGACCTCGTAGGCGAAGTCGACGTGGCCGGGCGTGTCGATGAGGTTGAGTTCGTACTCCTCGCTGGCGGGTCGGCCGGCGGGCGTGTGGCGGAGCCGAACGGCCTGCGCCTTGATGGTGATGCCGCGTTCGCGTTCGATGTCCATGCGGTCGAGGTACTGCTCGCGCATGTCGCGCGCCGTGACGGAGTGGGTGAACTCGAGGAAGCGGTCGGCCAGGGTCGACTTGCCATGATCGATATGGGCGACGATGCAGAAGTTGCGGATGCGTGACTGGTCCATGGTCGGCGCCAAGCCTACGAGGTCGTTCGCGTGGCCCTTCCGGTCCCGGAGGTGGGTTGGGCTCGCTGGTACAATCGGCCCTCGTGGCGAACATCAAGTCCCAGATCAAACGCAATAAGCAGAACGAGACCGCCCGCGTGCGCAACAAGGCGGTTCGTTCGGCATTGAAGACGTCCAGCAAGGGCGTCAGCGCTGCCGAGGGCGACTCGGCCCAGGAGCTGCTGCTGGCCGCCGCCCGCGAGCTGGATAAGGCCGCCTCGAAGGGCATCATCCACAAGCGCGCCGCCGCCCGGCGCAAGTCGCGGCTGGCCAAGAGGGTCGCGGCCGCCGGCTGAGCCTGCTTTCGGTCTTTCCGCGAACGCGCGGTTCCGTTTGGTTGCGTTCGCCGGATCGCTACCTGGTGACGCGCTCCGGATACTCGAGGGCGGCGTCGCGGTCTCCGGCCAGCGCCGCGACCAGTGGCGGCAGCACCACGTCGCCCGGCGCGAGCCCCTTCAAGGCGTGGTCGGCCTCCACCACCTGACCGTGCAGCCAGGTGAGTTCGGCCGAGCTGAACCTCCCGGCCTGCTCGCGGTACCGCCTGAGCTGCCAGTCGAACCGGAGCCCGGCAGCCTTGGCCGCGGCCGCCGGCGGGAGCCCTTCCGGGACGCTCCTGACCCGGATCAGATCTCGAACGCGCGAGGCGATGCCGCCCAGGATCAGCAGCGGGTCGGCCTTGCCCTCCAACAAGGCCCGCAGCGTGGCCAGAGCCTGGCCCGAACGCCCGGTAAGGGCTTGGTCGCACAGATCCCAGACCTGCTGCTCCCCCAGCCCCTCGAACTGGGCCTTGACCTGTTCGGGCCCGATGGCGGTGCCCGCGAACGCCCCCGCGAGCTGCTCGACGGCTTGATCGAGCTCCGCCGCGGCGGTGCCGACCCTGCTCACCAGCTCGGCAGCGCCCGCGGGGTTCAGGCGGGCGTGCCGAACCTTGGCCCGTTCCATGACCCAGCCGGTCAGGTCCTGGCGTCGCAGCGCGACCTGTGTGACCGTCCCGCCGCCCGCCTGCACCGCCTTCGCCAGCGGCGGAGGGTTCTTCCCCTTGCCGACGTGGGTCAAGGCGCAGAACGCGTCCGGGGTCGGCGAAAGGGCGTAGTCCTTGAGCTCGCTCAGGCCGGCCGGGGACAGCCCGTGGCAACCGGTTACCAGCAGCGCCCGGGGCTCTCCCCACAGGGACGGCGTGGCGAGATCCGAGGTCTCCCCGCCCTGCCAGCCGGAACCGTCCACCTCCACCGCGCGGACGTCGCGGGCGGCCAGCCAGTCGTGCGCCCGCAGCCGGAGCAGGAACTCGTCCTCGCCCCAGAACAGGATGACGTTCGGCTCAGCCATGGCTCGATTGTATGAGCAGCTCTCCTCCTTCCCCGAACCGAACGGTCACGTCGCCCGACCGGTCCGTTCGATACACGCGCATCCCGTCGCGCACCAGGCGGTGGAGCAGCGCCGGAACGGGATGACCGTAGCGGTTGGGTCCGACACTGACGATGGCCACCGCGGCGTGGGTGTCTCGCAGGAACTCGCCCAGCGAGGTGTCGCCGCCGTGATGCGGCACCTTCAGCACTTCGGCCTGGATCTGGGGTCCCTCGGCCCGAAGGATGTCGGTCTGGCTGTCCTTCTCGGCGTCGCCCGCGAACAGGACCGAGTCGGGCCCGTCCCGGACCCGGAGCACCAGGGAGTCGTTGTTCGGGTCCGAATCGGTGCCCACCCAGCAGTGGTCGGGCCCGAGGACGTCCATGCGAAGGTCGCCCACCGCCAAGACCTCGGGCGGGTGCGGGTGGCGGAACGGGATGCCCGAGGCTCGGACCGCGTGGAGGAACGCGGCGTAATACGGGGAACTGCCCGCGCACCCCGGATCGACCACCATTGCCACCTGGAATCGAACGAGGACCGCGGGGAGGCCCGCCACGTGGTCGGCGTGCGGATGGGTCGCCACCATGAGGTCGATGCGCCGGATCCCCAGCGCGGCGAGCTTGGTGGCGACGGCCTCGGCATCCGGACCGCCGTCGATCAGCACGGTGGCACCTCCGGGCGAGCGGACCAGGGCCGAGTCACCTTGACCCACATCGAAGAAGGTCACGGTGAGCACCGACGGCGGGCCGGCGCGGATCGCGGTGGCCCACAGTACCAACGGCATGGCCACCAGGCCGACGCGGATGGCGCGCCTGGAAAGGGGGCGTCCCGCCCGGATCCACCCGGCCGCCAGCGCGACGAAAACCAGGCCCACCACCAGGACGAACATCCCTCCGCCGGAGGTGATCGTGGGGAGCGGCGAACGGGCCAGCCGAGCCGCCAGCCCCTCGAGGTAGGCGAGCGGGATCCGGGCCAAGGCGGCCACGGCCAGGCCACCGTTCGTCCACACCACGCCGATGGCCGCGGCGGCCAGCCCCAGCAGCATGGCCGGACTGACGGCGGGGAAGGCCAGGAGGTTGGCGGGGATGCTCACCGTCGGGACCGCGCCGAAGTGATACAGGAGCAGCGGCGTCACCCCGGCCTGCGCCCCCATGGTCGCCCCGGCCGCGAGCGCCAGCGGCTTGGGAAGGAACCGGAGGCCCAGGCTGAGCGGTTCGGCCAGGGAGGCCATGCCCGCGGTGGCGGCCACCGAGAGCTGGAAGCCGATGGCGTAGACGAGTGTCGGGTTCACGCCGAGGAGCACCAGGAGGGCGGATCCGAAGATGGCGGGCGGACTGCGAGGACGCCCCAGGAACACGCCGAACATGGTCAGACCGGTCATGGCGGCAGCTCGAAGCACCGACGGTTCGGCACGCGTCAGCAGGACGAAGAACCCGACCGCCCCGACACCGATGGCGAAGCGCGAACGGCGTCCGATCCGTAGGAGGCCGGCCAGACCGAGGATCGGGGCCAGGAACATCGCCACGTTCTCCCCCGACACCGCCGTGAGGTGCGACAGCCCGGTCGCACGGAACGAGTCCTCGACGCCCGGATCGAGGCGCGACGTATCCCCCAGCGCCAACCCCAGCAGCAGCCCGCCCTGGCGGTCCGGGAAGACACGGCGCACGGAGGTGCTCAGGGCGCTCCGGAGGGCGTTCGCCGCCCGCAACACGGGGCTCGAAGGGCCCGCGGACCAGGTCACCCGGTCGACGGCGAACGTCGCCGGATAGCCGCGGTGCCGCAGGTAGTCGGCGAACGGACCGTGGGCCATCTCCAGCGTACCGAGAATCGCAAGCCGGGTGCCGGCCCCAAGCGCTGGGGGGAACCCGTGGCCCTCGATCCACAGCGGATCGTGCACGACCAGGTCCTCTCCACCCCGCATCTCACCGGACGAGACGGAGGACGGCGGGACGAGCAGCTTCACCTGCATCGTGGCGGTCCAACCGAGTGGACCCGGCTTGGGGTCGTCGGCCAGCGAGCCTTCCACGGTCACGGTGTGGCCGACGAACCTCGCCAGCGGGGAGTCGCGGACCCGCGCTCCTCGAAGCCCGCTCCATCCCGCCCCGAGGAGGAAGAAGCTTCCCAGCACGACGAAGAGCGCGAACGCCGAACGCCACCCACCGCCTTCGTATCGACGAACGACCGCCCCCGTGAGGCCGATCACACCGCCGGCGATGATGACGACGGCCGCCCCGGTACCCATCCCGGACGCCGGGACGCCCGCCACGAGGATGCCCGCCCAGAAGCACCCAGCGGCAACGGCCAGGAGCCACCCGCCCACGCCCTACACCGTGACGTCCGGCTTGAGGTCCGCCAGGCGCTTGTCGCCGATCCCCGACACGTTCAGCAGGTCGTCGACCGTTCGGAACGAACCGTGCTGGGTTCGGTAATCCAGGATGCGTTGGGCGAAGGCCGGTCCGATGCCCGGCAGGGACTCGAGTTGCTCGAGCGTCGCCGTATTCAGGTTGACCGGCGACCCCGGCCCTGGTGCGCCGGATCCGCCGCCGACTCCGCTCGAGCCCGTGGAGGTGGAGCTGACCGGGGTGCCCGAGCCAGCTTTGCCCACGATGATCTGTTCTCCATCGCTGAGGAGGGCTGCCAGGTTGATACTGGTGAGGTCGGCCCCCTTCCGAGCGCCCCCCGCCTTCCGGATGGCATCCACCGCCCGCTCCCCCTTCGGCAAGGAGTAGACACCCGGCTTGAGGACCCATCCGGCCACGTCCACGACGACCTGGCTGGGCGTGGGCGTGGCACCCGGCGGCGACGGCCCGCCCGGAGGACCGGAGGAACCATATCCACCTCCCGAACCACCTCCTCCAGCACCGCTGGACGAGAGCCCGCCGGCCCCACCGCCGCCCCCGCCGAGCGCCTGGATCCGAACCGCCGACGGCAGCGTCCGGACGAACCAGAACGCGGCGCCCCCCGCCAGAAGGAACCCGACCAGGAGCAGCCCGAGCACCTCGCGGCGTTCGAGCTCCTTCAGCCGCTGCCGCAGCCCTTCCGTCCCCACCGCCCCTCCCGAGATCAAACGAGCGCGCCGAACCGAACCGCAAGGGAAGGGAGGGGATGGGCGCACGAAGCGCCTCGGACCCCAGGCTACGGAGCCGGGCCCCAGATGTCAGTGAAGAAGGTCACGCGCGGACAAGAAACGGGGAGGGAGGGAGCCCGACCTCAGCGGCGGGTCACGACGTTGACCAAGCGGGGTGGCCGGACGACCACGGCAGCCGGCTCGGCCCCATCCAGGAACCGCCGGACGCGTTCGGATCCCAGGGCCAACTCCCGGCACTCATCCTCCGTGGCGCCGGCGGGCACGGTGATGCGATCGCGAACCTTGCCGTCGACCTGCACGATCAAGGTGGCGTCGTCCTCCCGGGACAGGTCCGCGTCGAACGTCGGCCACGCCGAACGGTGGACGCTCGAGTCATGACCGAGCACCTCCCGCCACAGCTCCTCGGCCAGGTGCGGGGCCATAGGCGCCAGCAGCAGCACCAGTGACTCCGCCGCCTCCCGAACGTCCGCACCCAGCTCCCCCGGAGCGTCCACCGCCTTCACCAGGTCGTTCGTCAGCACCATGAGCTTGGACACCGCCGTGTTGTAGCGGATGTGTTCGAGGTCGGCGGTCACGCCCTGGATCGTTCGATGCGTCAGCCGCCGGAGTCCCGACGCCGCCCCCGAAGGAGCGATGCCGGCAGCCGAACGTGAAGCGGCAACGTTCACCGCTCGCCACACCCGTCCCAGCCACTTCTGCGTGCCGAACGCCGACATCGTCGCCCAGTCCACGTCATCCTCGACCCGGCCGGCGAACAGCATGGTCACCCGGATGACGTCCGCGCCGTGGCGTTCGAGCTCCTCGGCGAACACCACGAGGTTGCCGCGGCTCTTGCTCATCGCCGAGCCCTGCATGATGACCATGCCCTGGTTCAACAGCTGCAGGAACGGCTCGGTGAACCCCACCAGGCCCAGATCGAACAGGGCCTTGGTGAAGAACCGCGCGTACATCAGGTGGAGGATGGCGTGGTTGATACCGCCGGTGTAGTGCTGCACCGGCATCCACCGGTCCACGGCCGATCGTTCGAACGGCACGTCCGATGCGCGCGGCGACAGGTACCGCAGGAAGTACCAGGACGAGTCCACGAACGTGTCCATCGTGTCCGTGTCCCGACGGGCATCTCCCCCGCATGACGGACACGCCACGTTGACGAACGCCGCGTGGCGGGCCAGAGGCGATTCCCCCCGGGGCGAGAAGTCCACATCGTCGGGGAGGAGAACCGGAAGGGAGGCGTCGGGCACGGCAACCTCGCCGCACGACGGACAGTGGATGATCGGGATGGGCGCACCCCAGTACCGCTGTCGCGAGATCAGCCAGTCCCGGAGCCGGTACGACACCGCAGCGCGGCCCTTGCCCTGCTCCTCCAGCCATGCGATGACCGCATCCACCGACTGCGGGGCCTTCTGCCCGTCGAACGGCCCCGACCGGACCATCACGCCCTCGCCGTCGAATGCATCGGCCATGGTCTCCGGGTCCAGCGACGCGCCGGACGGTTCGATGACGACGCGCACTTCCAATCCGTGCTCCCTGGCGAACTCGAAGTCGCGCTGGTCGTGACCCGGCACGCCCATCACCGCGCCGGTCCCGTAGTCCATCAGCACGTAGGGCGCGACGAAGCACGGGATGCGTTCGCCGGTCACCGGGTTCACCGCGTGGAGCCCGAGGCGAACGCCCTCCCGGGTCGGCTCGTGGGTCCGTTCGCCGGGATCGGCCCGCTGCAGTCGGTCCTGGAGCTCCTTGACCTCGGCCGCCGTCCCGCCCGCGTCGGCCAGCGCAGGCAGCAGTGGATGTTCCGGCGCGAACACGAAGAACGTCACGCCCCACAGCGTGTCGGGCCGCGTGGTGAAGACCGTCACGCGATCGCCCGTCTCGGCGATCTCGAACTCCACCTCGGCCCCGGTCGAACGCCCGATCCAGTTCCGCTGCATCGCGAGGACGCGTTCGGTCCAGCCGCCCTCCAGCTCGCCCATGTCGTCGAGCAGCCGGTCCGCGTAGGCCGTCGTCCGGAAGAACCACTGGGTCAGGTCCTTGCGAACGACCGGGGTGTCGCAGCGTTCGCACCGGCCCGCGATGACCTGTTCGTTCGCCAGGACGGTCTGATCCTTGGGGCACCAGTTCGCCGCGGCCAGCTTGCGGTAGGCCAGTCCCGCCTCGAACAGCCGCAGGAACAGCCACTGCGTCCACCGGTAGTACTCGGGGTCGCACGTGTTGAACTGCCGGTCCCAGTCGAACGACATCCCGTAGCGCTTGAACGAACGCCGCTGGTGGTCGATGTTCGCGTAGGTCCATTCCTTGGGCGAGATGCCCCGCTTGATGGCCGCGTTCTCCGCCGGGAGGCCGAACGCGTCCCACCCGATCGGGTGCAGCACGTTGTAGCCCTGCATCCACTTGAACCGGGCCACCACGTCGCCGATGGCGAACACCTCGGCGTGACCCATGTGGAGGTCGCCGGACGGGTACGGGAACATGTCGAGCGCGTAGTACCGGGGGCGCCCGTCATCCTCCTCGGCCGCCACGTACAGCCCGTCCCGCTCCCAGGCGGCCTGCCACTTGGCCTCGATCCGGTTCGGTTCCCAGGTACGCATCGGCCACCTCTCGCGCGATCACGGCTTGCCGCCGCGGACAGCCCCGGTGCGGCGAACCTATCGTAGCGAACGCATCCGCCGGAGGGAGTCCAGCGGATGTCCGGCCCGGTCAGGGACGGCGGAGCTGGACGACCATGTTCGCCGCGAACATCGCCGTGACGCGTTCGCCGGGCAGCAGACCGTCGGGGACACTCTCCGGGCCCAGCCGGGCCTGCAGCACAGTTCGGTCGGGAAGGGCCACCACCACGTCGGAATACGTCACGCCGTGCAGGTGGAACGGGGTCACGCCAAGGACGAGAACCTCGTGATCGCCGAACAGCACGGTGTCCAGCCTACGCGGCCGGACGCCACCGCGCTTCAGTGGCAGGACGCGGAGCCGCTGTCGTTGAGCGTGGAACCCGCTGCCGCCACGAAGTCCCAGTCGTAGCTGGTGGGATGCAGCGTCACCTTGAGCACGCCGAAGGCGGTGTTGTTGCGCACCTCGCTGTTGGCGGCGATGGAGGCGAAGCTGAGGTGGCTGCGTCCTCCTGTGCCCAGGATGAACTCGCGGATGCCGTTCGGCGTGGCCACGCCCGACGGATCCTGAGGGGCGAAGCGCTCGTAGAAGTGGTCATGGGCGTTCAGGATGAGGTCCGCGCCGGCGTTGTTGAGGTCGTTCCAGAAGGCGCGGAAGGCCGTTCGAGTGGTCGAACCCGAGCTGAACTTGGGCTCGTGGCAGTAGGCCAGCGTGCAGGTCGCGGGGTGGTTCAACAGGTCGTTCCGCAGCCAGACCTCCTCCGGCGAGCCGGCGTAGCAGGCGCCGACGTGTCCGCATTCGGAGTTGAGCGCGATGAGATGCCACGCGCCGATGTCGTAGCTGTAGTAGCCCTGCCCGGCCGTTCCCGCCGCGCCTCCGAAGTATCCGAAGTAGCCGCTAGCGTCGCCGGGCCCAGGGCAGCCGGTGCCCGAGGTGGGCTGTTCGTACTCGTGATTGCCGGGGATAGGATGGCTGATCGAACGCACCCGGCCCCACGACGGGTCGTAGGACTGCTGGAAGGCGGCCCCGGAACCGCAGTCGTACTGTTCGTCGCCCAGCGGCAGCACCGCGGTGGGCGGGTTGTTCACCAACAGGTCCGAGGTCGCGGTCTCCCTGCATGCGCCCGAACTCCCCGCCCCGCCGTTGTAGTAGCTGCTCGTGGGGTCGCAGGCGATGTCGCCCGCCGCGGCGATGACCGGATCGGCGACGGGGGCCGGCGGCGTGGTGGCGGAGGCGGGGTCGGACTGCGGCGAACGGTTGCCCGCCACGTCCACGGCGTCCACCGTGTAGCTGTAGGTGGTGTTGCCGGCCACGCTGAGATCGGTGTACGTGGTGGCGCCGCCGGTCACGGAGGCCAGCCGAGCGGCGTCCCGGTAGACCGTGTAGGAGGCCACTCCCTTGTTGTCGGTGGAGGCCGTCCACGCCAGGTTCCACCCGGCCGGGACTCGGGGTCGCCGTCAGGTTCGTGGGGGTGGAGGGAGGGATCCCGTCGGGAGCCAGGGTCACCACGAGCTGTGGACCGTTGCCCAGCGCCTCGCGGCTCCCCAGTTGGATGTCGTTGTCCCGGGCGGTGGTGACGGCCAGATCGAACTCGCCCTGGCCGGTCACGACCGGACTGACCGAGAAGCTGAGCCAGTTGTTGTGCTTGAAGGAGCTCACCGAAGCCACGATCGTCGACGACGGCGGGGGGGCGTTCGCGTAGGTGATGGTGGTCTCGCCCCACGTGGTGTCGGTGA
>DAIMKN010000029.1:0-18166 GCA_036721725.1 Actinomycetota bacterium | reverse complement strand
GATGGTCACCTCCCGGCCGTCGAGCTCCAGGACCTCCGTTCGCTTCGGCATCGCCGCCCACGATACCGGCGGCGCAGGACGTGGGATAGCATGACATCGCGATGGCGACGTTCCGGTGACGCGCCTCAGCTTGAAAGTGGACGGCTTGCCGGGCTCTAATTCGACCCATGCAGCTCTACAGCGGTGCGACGGTGAACTTCCTGGCGGACGCCACCCGCAATCTGATCGCCGACAAGCTCGCCACTGCGTTCCACGAGCACTTCCGTTATCAGCCGTCCCAGAGCGAACAACGTTCGTGGCAGAACTCGCTGCGAGCGATGGCAGACGTGGTCGGGTTGGCGGATCTCACCGACCACGGGATCGCAGTCGAACTCCGATTGCCGCTCACCTCGCGCCGGCTGGACTGCATGATCACCGGCCACGTTCGAGGTCCGCTTCGGTCGCGCAGCCGCCCGCACGTTCAGGAGTCTCCCGCCCGTTCTCGCGACGCGAGTTCGAACAGCGCTCCTTCCGCTGGCAGATGCTGTTGCCACGGGCGACCGGGTCAGGGGGAAGAAGGTGAAGACGATCAAGGGAACCTCAGACACCTTCCACCGTCTCCGGGTCGGTGACCACCGGGTTATGTATGACGGGATCACCGAGGACCGCGTCATCCTGGTTCTCGGGATCGTCCCGGGAGCTGACCTCGAACGCTGGCTCCGCACTCGATGACCGGATGAGCGATCTGAAGCGGATCCACCGTGGGGTCCGAACGTTCGCACTCGGGCTGCCCGAGGCCTACGAGGATCACCCCTGGGGCGAGTCCGTGGCCAAGGTGAACAAGAAGGTGTTCGTGTTCCTCGGTCTCGGCGATGACCCCGAGAACCTGGCGTTTACCGTCAAGCTCACCGACGACTCGCACGAGCAGGCGCTGTCGGTGCCCGGCGCGGCACCCACCGGCTACGGCCTCGGGAAGGCCGGCTGGGTCACGGTCCCCATCCGGGACTCGACCCCGCCCCTCGCCGTCCTCACCGATTGGGTGGAGGAGAGCTACCGCCTGGTCGCCCCCAAACGACTGATCGCCGAACTTCCCTCCTAGAGTGCGGGAAGTCTGGGAGATGTTCAGCCATTGCACAACCCGGATTTGACATATCGATGCCCACCCCAGATGATTCGATGCATGAGGACGACGGTGAGACTGGACGACGCACTGCTGGCGGAGGCGAAGGCCAGCGCGGCACGAACAGGCCGAACGCTGACGCGCGTTCTCGAAGACGCGCTCCGGGAGTCGCTGGCCAGGTCCGCCGACCGCGCCGATCCGGACCGAGGGGAACCGTTCGAGCTCCCCACGTTCGGCGGGAACGGGCCACAGCCCGGCGTCGATCTGGACAGCTCCGCCTCGTTGCTCGAACTGATGGACGAACGTGCTGCTCGCTGACGTCAACGTCCTGGTCTACGCACATCGTGAGGATGCGCCCGACCACATCCGCTACCGCCGGTGGCTCCAGGAGGCGGTCGAGTCCGATGCGGCCTACGGCGTGTCCGACCTGGTATTGAGCGGATTCCTACGGATCGTCACCCACCCTCGCGTGTTCGATCCGCCCAGTCCGCCGGACATCGCCCTGGGCTTTGCCGACGCGCTGCGGAGTCGGCCGAACGCGGTCCCGGTAGCTGCGGGACGGCGGCACTGGGACATCTTCACCCGCTTGTGCCGGGCGGTGGGGGCGAAGGGCAATCTGGTCCCCGACGCGTACCTGGCCGCTCTGGCCATCGAATCCGGCAGCGAATGGGTCACCACCGACCGCGACTACAGCCGGTTCCCCGGCCTGCGGTGGCGTCACCCGCTGCACGTGGGGGGCGGTTGATGCCGACGGTCGACATCTTGTTCGAGGGATACCTGCGCGGGTCGGACGAACGCCACATCGGCTCGACCGTCTCGCTGGTCAGGGACGGGGACGCCGTCGTCGTGATCGACCCCGGCCTGGTGCCGAACCACGCCGCCATCCTGGATCCGCTCGAGGCGTGCGATGTCCAGGCCGAGCAGGTCACTGACGTCGTGTTCTCCCACCACCATCCGGACCACACGCTGAACGCGGCGCTGTTCCCGGCCGCCCGCTTCCACGACCACTGGGCCATCTACCAGGGCGATCTGTGGGAGAGCCGACCCGCGGAAGGATTCGCAATCTCACCCGATATCACGCTCATCGAAACGCCCGGTCACTCGCCGCAGGCCGTCACGAGGAGTTCCTGCGGTTGCCGGCGGCCACCATGATCAGCGACCCCATCGGCACGATGGCCGCCGCCATGCAGGATGCGCCCGCCGCGGACCGGGAGATGTTCGACAAGCCCGAGGTGCGGGAGGTGCTCGGCGCGTCGCCGCGAGAGGCCGTTCGCACGAACGCTCATCGCCTGACGTGAACATGCCACTGTATGTGCATGGTCGAACGGAGGCTTCAGGTCTTGCTTGATCAGGCGCAGTACGAACGCGGTGGCGGCCGTGGCTCGTTAGCGCCGGATGTCTGTCGGAGCCGTCATCCGGGAGGTCATCGACCGCGGCCTCCCTTCATCCAAGGCGCTCGGCCGCTGCGCAGGCGATCCTCGAGCTCCCGAGATGCCTGTCCCATCGGTCGAGGAGCTGCGGGCAGAGCTCGATGACCTTCACGAACGGGTTCACTGATCCTCCGACCTGGAGGAACTTCTGAACTGAAACTAGCCGATACCCGGACCCTTGGCGGCGGGGGCTACGGGTTGAGGCGCATCAGGCCGAACACTGCCCCCAGCGGGTCCCGAGCCACGGCGAACCGGCCGCCGGGGAAGTCCATCGCGGGGACCACCACCGAGGCGCCGAGTTCGCCGGCCTTGGCCGAGGAAGCACCCACGTCCGCCACTGCGAAGTAGACGAGCCAGTGGGCCGGGATCTGGGCGGGGCGTTCGGGCCCCATCTCCATGGCGCCCGCGATGCTCTTGCCGTCGAGATGCCACTCGGTGTAGGCCGCCGGGCCCTCGCCGCTCGTCTCCGCGCCCCAGCCGAACACCGCCGCGTAGAACTTCTTGGCGCCCTCGATGTCGCGGGTGGCGAGTTCGGCCCAGCCGAAGCTCCCGGGCACGTCCTTGGTGTCGAACCCCGTGTGCGCCTTCGGCTGCCACAGCGACAGGAACGCGCCGGTCGCGTCGCGGACGATGGCGATGCGGCCGTCCTCCGTGACGTCCTCCGGCTTCAGGGCGATCTCGCCGCCGGCGTCGAGGACCTTTTCCACGGTGGCGTCCGCGTCCTCCGTGCCGATGTAGATCGACCACGCGGGGTGCTGGCCCTCCTGCATCGTGGCCACCGCTCCGACCTGCTTTCCGCCCAGCTTGAACATCGTGTAGCTGCCGTATTCGGGGGGCGCCACGGTCTCGGCCTCCCAGCCGAACAGTCCGCCATAGAAAGCCTTCGAGCCTTCCACGTCGGGGCTGGCCAGGTCGGTCCAGATCGGGGTGTTGGTGGCGTTGTCGGTCATCGTTCAGACTCCTTCTCCATTGGGCGTCCGCCGATGGTACCTGCCTTCTCCTCCTGGTGTTCGAGCACCAGACCCAGCACTCGGCACCGGCGGCGCGCCGCGAAGAGGCCTAAGGTCCGGGAGCAGACTGACGCTCCCGAGGTCGCTATCAGCCTCCTATGGTGCAACGACGCCGCGGGACGCCGCGCTACAGTCAGGTGCTCGATCTTTTCGCCAGCGGCAGGTTCGGCAGGATCGGCAGATTCGGTCAGGCTCGTGACGTGACACGTCATCGGTTCGGCTCCGGGTCGAGGGGTGCCGTGGCTTCGGTGGTGCTGGCTGCGGTCGCGGTGTTCGGTGGGGCCGGGCCGGCGACGGCCCGAACCGCGGCGGCGTCCTCCGCGCCGGCCCTCCGCGTCTCCGGAACGCACATCGTGGACGGGCAGGGCCACCGCATCCAGCTGAAAGGCGTGACCGTTCGGGCACCAAGTACGCCTGCATCCAGGGCTGGGGCATCTTCGACGGGCCGGACGACCAGGCCTCGATCACCGCGATAGCTTCCTGGCACGAGCACGTCGTTCGCGTTCCCCTGAACGAGGACTGCTGGCTCGGCATCAACGGCGTGGACCCCGCCTATGGCGGAAGCACGTACCGCAAGGCCATCACTGACTACGTCCACCTGCCGGAGTCGAACGGCATGAACGTCATCGTGGAGATGCACCTGAACGCACCCGGGTCCCAGAAGGCGACCTCCCAGCAGAAGATGGCCGATGCCGACCACGCACCGGCGTTCTGGTGTTCGGTGACCGCGAGGTTCGGTACCGATGGCGCGGTGGTCTTCGACCTGTACAACGAGCCCCACGACATCTCGTGGGCGTGCTGGCTGCATGGCTGCACGCTTCCCGAGGGCTGGAAGGCCGTCGGCATGCAGTCGCTGGTGAACGCGGTGCGGGGCGCCGGCGGGCAGAACATCCTGATGCTGGGCGGCCTGGGATGGTCAGGTGACCTGACGATGTGGGGCGCCTACATGCCGTCGGATCCGCTGGGGCAGTTGGTGGCCTCATGGCACGTGTACAACTTCGGCAGCTGCGTCACCAGGTCCTGCTGGAACGCGAACGTGACTGGAGTGGGCGGCCTGGCTCCCATCCTGCTGGGGGAGTTCGGTGAGACCGACTGCAAGCACACGTTCGTCGATCCCTTGATGGCGTGGGCGGACGGCAGAGGGCTCGGCTACGTGGCCTGGACGTGGGACGACTGGGGGGGCTGCAACGGGCCGACGGTCATCACGAACTACGACGGGACGCCGTCCGGGTTCGGGCAGGGCGTCCACGACCACTACGTGGCCCGGTTCCCCCGCCCTCCCCTGAAGACGGCGCGGGGTTCAGTCCCAGGAGACCGTATCCGCGGGGAACCCGGGCGTCTCGGGCGCGATGACGCAGAACTCTTTCCCGCAGACATCGAACATGACCCAACCGCCGTCGGACTGAAGGATGGCCCGGGTCGCGCCGAGCGCCTCCAGGCGGCCGACCTCCGCCTCGATGTCGTCCGTCTCGATGTCGAGGTGGACGCGCGACTTGGAGGTCTTCGGCTCCGGCACCTTCTGGATCAGCAGGCGCAAGCCGCCCGCGACATGTCCTAGGGATGCGTAGTGGTCCTCCCGAGGCAGCCCGTCCGATCCACGCCCAGCGCCGCCGCCCAAAAGGCGATGCCGGCTTCGAAGTCGTGGCAATCGATGACCACCGAGCCGAAGCGCGTTCGATGCATGTCCCCTCACCCCATCGCGGTCAGGCCTGACCGAGAACTCTACCGCCCGGCTCGGCGGCTCAGCGGTGCCGGATGCGAGGGTCCAGGAATGCGTAGGACACGTCGACCAGCAGGTTCAGGATCGCCACGGCGAACGCCAGCACCAGCGTGATGTCGATGATGGCGTAGAGGTCCGCGTGCCGAACCGATTCCACGGCGAACGCGCCGAGGCCCGGGAGGTTGAAGACCCGTTCGGTCACCACGGCGCCGCCGAACAGCTGCCCCATGTCCATGCCGAACATCGTCACCACCGGCAGGAGGCTCGCCCGCAGCCCATGCTTCACCACGACGCGGCGTTCGGACAATCCCTTGGCCCGCGCGGTTCGAACGTAGTCCTCGTTCATCGTCTCCATGAGCGACGCTCGGGTCATGCGGGCGTAGAAGCCCGCGAACAGCATCGCGAGCACGATCCAGGGGACGATCATGTGGCCGAGCCAGGCCCCGAACCCCCGCCCGATGGCGGTGTAGCCCGTTCCCGGCGCGACGTGCAGACGGTTCCAGAACACGTACAGCATGACGACGCCCAGCAGGAACACGGGAGTCGACACGCCGACAAGGGCGAAGCCCATGGCCACGCGATCGCGCAAGGAACGTGGCCGCAAGGCGGACAGGATGCCGATGGGGATGCCGACCGCCAGCCAGACGAGCGCGGCCCCCAGGGCGAGTTGCGCGGTGACCACCGCCTTGCTCAGGATGATCGGCTTCAACGCCGCCCGGGTCTGGAACGACATCCAGAACCCCGGCCAGCCGTAGCGATCGCCCAGGAACAGGCGTTTGGCGAAAGCCCCGTACTGGAACCAGAAGGGCCGGTCGAGCCCGAGCACGTGGCGAGTCAGTGTGCTGGCGTGGGCGGTGAGACCTCCATGGGTGAACGACTCCCACGCGTAGTCGTTCGGCGGCATGACGAAGTAGATGAGGAAGGTGATGAAGCTGACTGCGACGATGACGAACGCCGTCCACAGGAGCCGTCGAAGGATGTATCTGGCCACGTTCGCTCTCCTCGCTCAACCGGCCGCGTATTCCGGTGGACTAACCGAAACTGAGATACGAACCGGTTAGAAGAAGGTAGACGGTTAGCTTGCGATGTGTCAAGCTTCGTTCAGGGGAGAGAGCGATCATGGAACGCCAGCAGCTGAACGCCTACTCGGAGACGGTGGATGGGCTCGTGCTGCCCGTTTCGCTGGCCCGCCGGCCCGCACTGGACTTCTGCAACACCCTGGCGGGGTGGGGTGAGCCGAACCCCGGGGACTATCTGAAGAGCTACGGGCACCTCGCAGCGTGGGCGGCCGGAGCCGGGCTGGTGCCGCCGGAAACGGGTGAGCGGCTGCGGGCTCGCGCGCGGAGACGTTCGCAGGAGGCCGAGCGCGTGCTTCACGACGCCCGCCGGTTCAGGGCATCGTTCTACGCCGTGGCGACTTCGGGGATGCCCTGGCCGGACCGGCAGTTCGGGTCGGTGGCGAAGTGGGCGGCTGCGGCGGCGAGCGCCTCCGTGCTCCAGGTGCAGGGCGATCACGCCGCCTGGGTGATCGGCGAAAGCGCTGGGCTCAGCCTTCCGCTGCTCGCGGTGGCTCGGGACGCCGGAGACCTGCTCGCGTCCGAGGCGATCTCCGCCGTCCACGCATGTCCGGGCAAGGGTTGCGGCTGGCTCTTCCTGGACCGTTCGGGCCGCCGCCGGTGGTGCACCATGGCCACCTGCGGGAATCGCGACAAGGTTCGACGTCACGCCGAACGCACCCGACGCACCGCAGTCTGACGAGAGAGCTATCGCGAGGCGGACTCAGGTCGGCTCGATGCGGAAGACGTGACTCGAACCGAACCCCGGCACCCACAGCGAGCCGCCCCCGAGAGTGGGGTTCCGCAGCTCGCTGCCGATATTCTGCGACGCTACGACGGTATCCGTGTTCGGGTCGATCTCCTCGACCGTGCCGTCCTGATCGACCCCCGTCCACACCGCGCCCGGTTCGACGACCAACACGTCCACGGTCTTGCCGGTGGGGACGCGCGCGATCACCCGGTTCGTGGCCGGATCGATCCGTTCGACCACGCTCGCCTTGTGATGGCCGACCCAGACGGTGCCGAACGCGAACGTCAGGGGGTCGGGCTGGTTCTGCACCGCCACGGTGGCGGTGACGGTGCCGATCGCCGGCAGCGGAGCGGAGGCCGGCGACGGCGTCCGGGAAGTGGGGGAGGACGGCGAGACCGGAGTCGCCGCTGGACCGCACGCCGCCACGAGCAGCCCGGTCAGGCAGAGCGCGGCGAACACCTTCCGGGATGGCATCGAGAGAGTTGTACGCAAGGCCAGGCCGGTCGTTCGGTCCGCGGTGAGCTCTCCGGCCCGCCCTGCGGAGCAGAGCGATTACTCGTGCGGATGCCGGTGCGAGTACAGCCCGAACACGTTCCCCGCGGGGTCCTTGATCGCGCCGGTCAGCGTGCTCTCGCCCACGTCGTTCGGCCCGTACAGCTTCTGGCCGCCGAGTTGTTCGGCCTTGGCGAACGCCGCCTCGATGTCGGGGACGCTCGCATAGACCGTCACCCACGTCGTGCCATCGCCGGCTCCGATGCCGCCGCCGACGCCGGAGCCGGACGCCTCCGTGTCGATCATCGCGTAGCCCGGGAAGTCGGAATCGTGGAGCTGCCAACCGAACAGTTCGGTGTAGAACTTCTGCGTCACGGCGGGGTCCTTGCCGAGGATCTCGATCCAGTCGACGGCGCAACCTTCACCCTCCGAGGGCCCGGCGCCCCCGTCGCCGCCGGCGCGCTTGACCAGCCCACCAGGAGGCCGTCCGGGTCGGCGATCATGGTGTAGGTCACGAACTGCATCTCCGTGACCGGCGTGGTCGTCGTGCCGCCGAGCTCCTCCGCCCGGTCCAGGACGGCCTGCAGGTCGTCCGCCTCCACGTAGAACGTGACGAACGTCGAACCGTCCTCCACGGAACCGATGCCGCCGTTGATGCCGCCCCCGGCCCTCGTGTCCACCAGCCCGTAGCCGGCGTTCGGGATCGCCTGGACGTCCTAGCCGAACAGCTCGGCGTAGAACGGGTGCAGCGCCTCGGCGCCCGGCGCGTTGATCTCGAAGTGCACGATGCGGTTGCCCATGTCCTTTGTCCCTCCCTCTGTTCGTCCCGCGAACCTCCGTTCCTATCACAAGTACGGAAGGGCGCGGCGGCCGGTTCGGGGGAGTTCGCGAACGGTCGTAGCATGGCGTGCATGGAATCTCGAACGTTCGACCTGGACGGCCCGCTCCACTACGCGGACTTCGGCGGTTCCGGGCGCCCCATCGTGTTGGTTCACGGCCTGGGCGGCTCGCACGTCGACTGGCTCGACGTCGGACCGAAGCTGGCCGAACGAGCCCACGTCCTGGCGCCCGACCTCATCGGGCACGGCTACACGGAGCCCGTGGGGCGTTCGGCCTCCATCTGGTCGAACCGGGACATCGTCGACCGGTTCATCCGGGAGGTGGCGGGGGAGCCCGCAGTCGTCATGGGCAACTCCATGGGCGGGCTGATCGGGGTCCTGGAGGGCGCGGAGAACCCGGACAGCGTGACCGGCCTGGTGCTGGTGGACCCGGCCATCCCGCAGGCGCCGGGCGTCGAGCCGGACCCGGTGGTCGAACAACTCTTCCTGCTCTACGACACGCCGGGGGCGGGCGAGCTGATCCTGCGCCAGCTGGCCGAGACCATCGGCGTGGAGGCCACGTTCGATCAGATGATGGGACTGATCTGCGCCGATCCGTCCCGCATCTCCTCGCAGATGCGGCAGGCCCAGCTCGACATGGCCCACATCCGGCTGGAACAGGAGTGGACCGACGCGGCGTTCTTCGAGGCGACCCGAACGTTGCTGGAGCTCACCCACCACGACCCGTCGTCATGGTCCGGCCTGCTCGCGGCGGTCAGGGCGCCCACGCTGCTGATGCAGGGCACGATGGACCGGCTGGTGCGGCTGGGGCAGGCGGAGGCCGCGGCCGCCGCCAGGCCCGATTGGACGTTCGCACCGCTCGACGGCATCGGGCACGTGCCGCAGATGGAGGACCCGGGCGGGTTCGTCGATCTGGTCGTCCCCTGGCTGGACGAGCGCAACCTCCTCGCCCCTGCCGCGGCACTGTCGTCCGACCGGGCCTGAAGCCCGGCGCCGGGTGCGAACTGTGGCAGGCTTGAGGCCGAACGCGAAAGGAGCTTCGCCATGACCGCCGCCACCGCCTCTTCAACGGGCAGCTTCGGTGCCCGTTCGAGCTTCACCGTCGGCGACCGGACGTATGAGATCCACCGCCTGGACTCGCTGCAAGGGTTCGACATCGAACACCTCCCGTACTCGCTGAAGGTGCTGTTGGAGAACCTCCTGCGGAACGAGGACGGGGTGAACATCCGTTCCGGCGACATCGAGGCGCTGGCGGGTTGGGACCCGAGGGCCGAACCCGATTCGGAGATCGCGTTCTCCCCGGCCCGCATCCTGATGCAGGACTTCACCGGCGTGCCGGCGGTGGTCGACCTCGCCGTCATGCGGGACGCCATGGCGGACGTGGGTGGCGATCCGTCGCGGATCAATCCGCGGATCCCCGTGGACCTCGTCATCGACCATTCGATCATCGCCGACGTCGTGAGCCGGCCCGACGCGTTCCAGCGCAACGCGGAGTTCGAGTTCGAACGCAACCAGGAGCGGTACCGGTTCCTGCGATGGGGGCAGAAGGCGTTCGACAACTTCCGGGTGGTCCCGCCGAACACCGGCATCTGCCACCAGGTGAACCTGGAGTACCTGTCGCAGGTGGTCTTCGTGAACGGCGACGGCGCCGCGTACCCGGACACGCTGGTGGGGACCGACTCGCACACGCCGATGGTGAACGGTCTCGGCGTGCTGGGATGGGGCGTCGGCGGCATCGAGGCCGAGGCGGCCATGCTCGGCCAGCCCATCTCGATGCTCATCCCCAGGGTGATCGGGTTCCGGCTGGTGGGCGAGATGGCGGAGGGTTCGACCGCCACCGACCTGGTGCTGACCGTGGCCCAGCTGCTCCGCCAGCACGGCGTGGTGGGGAAGTTCGTCGAGTTCTACGGGCCGGGCGTGGCGGCCGTGCCGCTGGCGAACCGGGCCACCATCGGGAACATGTCGCCCGAGTACGGCTCGACGGTGACGATCTTCCCGGTGGACGAGGAGACGCTGCGATACCTCCGGTTCACGGGCCGTTCGGAGGATCAGGTGGCGCTGGTCGAGGCCTACACCAAGGAGCAGGGGCTGTGGCATTCCGCGGAGTCGCCGGAGCCCCGGTTCTCGGAGACCCTTGAGTTGGACCTGTCCACGGTCAGGCCATCGCTGGCCGGCCCGACCCGGCCCCAGGACCGCGTGCCGCTCGACCGTTCGAAGGAGATCTATCGAACGGCCCTCGCCAAGTACCTCCCCGGGCCCGCGCCCGTCGCCGACAACGGCAACGGGCGGGCCCTGCCGATGAACGTTCGGAACGGCTCGCCGGAGGACGCATCGGCCGACTCGTTTCCCGCCAGCGACCCCCCCTCCGCGTCGGAGGGCATGACGGGGACGGGCGAACCGGACCCCGACCCCGAACCGTTCGGCGGGGACGGCGGGCAAGCGCTGGAGCCGGCGTCGCGGGGGACGGCGGTGACGGTCACGCTGGAGGACGGGTCGTCGTTCGAGCTCGACCACGGGGCCGTGGTGATCGCGGCCATCACGTCGTGCACGAACACCTCGAACCCGTCGGTGATGCTGGCCGCCGGGCTGCTGGCCAAGAACGCCGTCGAACGCGGCCTGGAGGCCAAGCCCTGGGTGAAGCGTTCGTTGGCGCCCGGGTCCAAGGTGGTCGTCGAGTACTACGACCGGGCGGGGCTCACGCCGTACCTGGAAAAGCTCGGGTACAACCTGGTCGGGTTCGGCTGCACGACGTGCATCGGCAACTCGGGGCCACTGCTGCCGGGCATCAGCGAGGCGGTTCAGGAGCACGACCTGGTGGTGTGTTCGGTCCTGTCGGGCAACCGGAACTTCGAGGGGCGGATCAATCCCGACTGCCGCATGAACTTCCTGGCATCGCCGCCCCTCGTGGTGACCTACGCCCTGGCCGGGACGCTGGACATCGACCTGTACTCCGAGCCGCTCGGGACCGGGCACGACGGCGAGCCGGTGTTCATGCGCGACATCTGGCCTAGCGAGGCGGAGATCCAGGCCGCGGTTGCCGACGCGGTGGAGTCGGACATGTTCCGCCGAACGTACGCCGCGGTGTTCGAGGGCGAGGAGCGGTGGCGTTCGATCTCCGTATCCGAGAGCGAACGCTACCCGTGGGACGAACGTTCGACCTACATCCGCAAGCCCCCGTTCTTCGACGGGATGACGCCGGAGCCCGAACCACTCACCGACATCAGCGACGCTCGGGTCCTGGCCGTGCTGGGCGACAGTGTGACCACGGACCACATCTCGCCGGCCGGGGTCATCCGCCGCGACGGTCCGGCCGGAGAGTGGCTCAGCGAGCACGGCGTCGAACCGCGGGACTTCAACTCCTACGGCGCGCGGCGCGGCAACCACGAGGTGATGATGCGGGGGACGTTCGCCAACATCCGGCTGCGCAACCAGCTCGTGCCGGGCGTGGAGGGCGGCGTCACCGAGCACTTCCCGGACGAGACACAGACCACCATCTACGACGCGGCCATGCGCTACGTCGCCGACGGCGTGCCGCTCGTCGTCCTGGCGGGCAAGGAGTACGGCAGCGGTTCGTCGCGCGACTGGGCGGCCAAGGGGGCCACACTGCTCGGCGTTCGAGCCGTCATCGCGGAGAGCTACGAACGCATCCACCGTTCGAACCTCATCGGGATGGGCGTGCTGCCGCTGCAGTACCGGGAGGGCGCGAACGCGGCGAGCCTGGGCCTGACGGGCAAGGAGACGTTCACCATCGAAGGGATCGCGGGGGCGGGAGACGTGTTGCCCCCCACGCTGACGGTGAAGGCGGACGACGTGACGTTCGAGGTGGACGTTCGGATCGACACGCCGAAGGAGCAGGAGTACTTCCGGCACGGCGGGATCCTCCACTACGTGATTCGCCAGACCCGCCGGTAGCGCGGTCGACGCTCTCGGTCGCGGTCAGTTCAGTGACGGATCCTCGGGCATCATCGAGAGCAGCGCGAACCTCGAACCCGTGCGCCTGAGGGCATCGAGGGCATGGAAGAAGGCGTACTCGGACCGGTCTTGATGGAGGAACCCCGGGTAGGGCGAGCGAGCTCCTTGCGGGAGAGCTTGTCCCTCGTTACGAGCTGAGCGCGGTTGCCTGCTGCAGGAGCGCGTCCGTCTCCGCGAGCGCCGGTGCTGCTCCGAGCGCGTCGAACACTTCGCGAGCCCGTCGCAGGACGTGCGTGGCCTCGGTCGGTCGTGCGAGTCCGGCCAGGCAGCGGCCCTGGCCGAGCAGCGCGAACGCGTGCTCGGGAACGACCCCGAACCGCTCCCAGCGATCCGCGGCCTCGGCGTAGGCGTCGGAGGCGACCTGGATGTCCCCTCGGTCCTCGGCCAGGGCGGCGTTGGCCGCGACGAGGACGTGCTCGGCGTATGGGTTGCGCGGCTCGACACCGTCCACGAGACGCTCGGCGAGCCTCCTGTCGCCGATCGCCAGGGCGGTGCGCACCATCGCGGGGAGGAAGGCGGCGTAGTACGCATTCTCGCGAGCACCGGGCGTCGCCTCGGTCTCTACGAGCAGCGCGGCCGCCCGGTCGTCCTGTCCGAGCCCGGCGCGTGCGAGGGCGGAGGCCTCCAGGCCGATGAGGGAGTCAATGGCCCCTGCCACGCGGGAGGTGGACTCGAGCCAGTCGAGCGAGCCGGCCACCTGCGCGGCCTGCCCCCGCAGGGTCAGGACCCGGGCCTGCGCGGAGCGAACGTTAAGGAGGGCCAGAACGTCCTCGTTCTCAAGGCGCTCGGCGAGGTCAGGGATGACCTCGAGCGCCTCATCGAGCTCGCCGCCATCGAAGAGCGGATTGAGCGTGCTCGCCGTGGTGAAGTTGACCAGCACGGCGACTCCCCGGGCCTGCGCGAAAGCGATGCCTGCGCGCAGGACCTCCAGAGATGCCACGGGGCCTTCGAACATCGACAGCGCTTCCCCCAGGTTGTTGTGGAGCAGGGCCACTTCGCGCCCCTGTCCGGCCTCCGTCGCGAGCGCGATGGCCTCACGCATGTCCTCGAGACCTCCGGGGTCTCCGAGTTGGCTGCGGGCCAGACCGCGGTAGCCGAGGGCGCGCGCGGAGCGGTCCAGGCCGAGCTCCTCGGTGAGCGCCATGGCCCGTTCGGCGTGGCGGGCCCCGGCCTCGAGCCTTCCCTGCAGGGTCTCCGCCCGGGCCAGCTCGGTGAGCGCGCCCACGAGCTCGGGGCCGGGCGGCAGCGGTTCCAGGAGCGCCAAGGCCTCCGCCGGTAACTCCGCCCACCGCGGATCCCCGCGGCTGAAAAGCACCAAGCCGAGCGTGGCCATGGCTCGGGCGGCGGCGGCGAGATCACCACGCGCATGCAACGACGCGATCGCCTCCTCTAAGGCCTCCGCCGCCTCCACCAGGCGCCCGGCCTGGAAGGCGGCCGTACCGAAGCGGGCGAGCGCCCCGGGCCGTTCGGGGTGCCCGGGCGGGGTGAGGGCGAGCGCCCGCTCGAAGCTCCCCAGGGCCGCGGCGGTGTCAAGGCCGAGCGCGCGGTCCCCGGCCAGGCTGAGGAACCGGAGGGCCGGTGCCTCCAGGTTTATGGCCTGCTCGGCCTGCCCGGAGGCGCGGGCGAGCTCCAGGGCCGTGGCGTAGTGGTAGGCGAGCACGTCGGCCAGATCCTCCACCCGCTCGGGTGCCTTGGACTCGATCCATCTGGCAGCGGCGACGTGGCGGGAGGCCCGCGAGGCCCGGGGCAGCTGGGCGTAGGCGACGTCGCGGGTCAGGATGTGCCAGAAGGCATGTTCGGACTCGCCCTCGATCGAAGAGCGCCGGGCCGGGCGCACCAGCTCCTTGCGCGAGAGCTCGCGCAAGGCGTCGGTCACCATCGCGAGATCGCGCCCGCCCATCGCGGCCACGGCTCCTGCCCAGAACACCTTGCCCACCACCGCGGCGTCGGCGAGCATCGACTTGGCTTCGGGCCCGAGGGTGTCCAACCGGGCGGCGATCAGGGCCTGAACCGAATCAGGGAACGGGACCTCCGCCCCTTCTTTGAGCTCCCAGCTCGAGCCCTTGCGCACGAGGAGGTCCTTGTCCTTCAGCAGGCGCACGAACTCCTCGGCGTACAGGGGGTTGCCCCCTGCCCGGTCCAGGATGGGCTGTTGGAGCTCGGCGGGGATCACGGTGGTCTCGAGCAGGGCCGAGACCAGACGCGCCGTCTCCTCTTGGGAGAGCGGGGACAGGTTGATGGGTGTGGCGTTGCGCATCCCCGCGGCGTAGCCGGGATGGCGCTCGTACAGCTCGGGCCGGGCGGTGCCGATCACGAGCAGCGGCACCCCCTCCGCCCGGTCGGCGAGGTGCTCCAGGAAGGCGAGCATGGCGTCGTCGGCCCAGTGCAGGTCCTCGAACACCAGCACGGTGGGACGGTCCTCGGCCATCTGCTCCAGGAACCGTCTCCAGGCGGTGAACAGCTCCTCGCGTTCGGCTGAGGAGATGGCCTCGATCCCCAGCAGCGGCAGGAGGCGCTGGCGGAACCACGCCCGTTCCGACCCTTCGGGTAGGACCGCGTCGAGCTTGGCTTCAGCAACCTGCGGAGCGTCGGACTCCAGGATCCCGGCGTGGGCCTTCACGATCTCTCCCAGGGCCCAGAAGGTGATCCCCTCCCCGTAGGGCAGACACCGTCCCTGGCGCCACGTGATGAGCTCGGGCCGGGCATCGATGTAGGCGAACAGCTCGGCCACGATCCGGCTCTTGCCCAGGCCCGGCTCGCCCACCACCGTGATGAGCTGGACCGAGTCCCCTGCCACGGCCTTGTCGAAGATGCCCTTCAGCAGCGCGAGGTCGATCTCCCGGCCGATGAACGGGGTGTCGTGGGTCCGCGTGAGGTCGGTGCCGAGCCGCGCCCGGGGAGCCTTGGCATGGAACACTCGGACCGGCTCGGCCTTGCCCTTGAGGGTGGCGGGTTCGAGCTCGGTGTAGTCGAAGACCGCCGCCGTGGCCTCATAGGTCCCCAGGCCGACCGCGACCCCCATCTCCGGGGCCACCGACTGCAGGCGCGAGGCGGTGTTGATGGCGTCCCCCGCCAGCAACCGCTCCCCCGAGCCCGGGACGGTCCCCAGGCGCACCAGGGCCTCCCCGGTGTTGATCCCCACCCGCAGGCGAAGCGGCGCCCCACCGACACCCTGGAGCCGCTCGGCGCCCTCGGCGATGCGCAGTCCGGCCCGCACGGCGCGCTCGGGGTCGTCCTCGTGGGCGGCCGGGACCCCGAAGATGCCGACCACCGCGTCGCCGATGAACTTCTCCACCACCCCGCCGTGTGACTCGATGTGGGCCCGGGCCATGGCGGAGTAGGCGGAGAGCATCTGATCGACGTCCTCGGGATCGGCCGACTCCGAGGTGGCGGTGAACCCGATGAGGTCGCAGAACAGCGAGGTGATGACCTTGCGTTCCTCCGCGAGGCGACGGCCGGGCGATGCCAGCGGCGCGGCGCAGTCCCCGCAGAACTTCTGCCCTTCCGGGTTCTCGTGACCGCACACAGGGCACACCATCATCGCCGGAGCGTATCCGATGCGGGAGGGCCCGTCTGAGGAGGCCCGCGTTCGGCGGTCGCGGTCAGTTCAGGGACGGGTCTTCGGGCATCGTGGAGAGCAGCGCGAACCTCGAACCCTTCCGTTTGAGGACCTCGCTCCACAGCTTCTCGGGGTGCGGCGCGAAAACGTCCTCGGGACGGGCCGGCTCCAGGATCCAGGACTCCATGGCCACCTCGGCCTCCAGCTGTCCCGGGCCCCAGCCCGCGTAGCCGGCGAACACACGGGCTCGCCGGACCCACGTTGCGGCGTCCTCGTCGACGTCGCCCATCAGGAAGCCGACCTGACCGAACACCATCAGGCCGGCGTGTTCGGAATCGTCGAACTCCGCCAGCAGGACGGCCGACGTGGGCTGGACCGGGCCGCCGATGAACAGGCGTTCGTCGGGTCCGGCGAACGGCGCGAGCAGGGGCACCACCTCCATGACCGTGAGGTCGCTCGGCCGGTTCAACACCACGCCCAGCGCACCCTCGTCGTTGTGTTCGCCGACGAGCACGACCGTGCGGCGGAAGTTCGGGTCGAGGAGGTTCGCCCCGGCGATCAGCAGCCGTCCCTGAAGGCTGTCCACGCGCCCCATCTTCGCCCACCGCCGGCCAGCGGGGAACGCCTACTGGGTGGGCTGCGTGTCCGAGGCCGGGGGGCCGGGCTGGCCGGAGGCAGCCAGCCGGGCCAGGTTCGTGGCTACCGATTCCTTGATCAGCTTGCCCTTGGTCAGCTTCATCATTCGCACCATGAACTTCCCCTTGAGGGTCGAACCGGTCCGGTCCCAGTGGAGGTGGATCTTGCTGCCGCCGGTGCCGTTCGGCGCCACGTCCATCGAGACGAAGCTTCCCGGGTTGCAGAAGTTGCTCTCCGTAACCGTCCAGGTCACCTTGTTCGGCTTGGACCAGTCGTAGTGCTCGCGGGCCCACACCCTCACCGGCTTGACGTTGCCCTCGCGGATCTCCGCGGTCGTCTCGCCGACCTCGTACACCTCGTAGATCTCCGGGGCCAGGCCGCGCCAGATCTTCGTTCGGTTCGGCGTGAAGTCGAGCATCGCCGCCATGACGCGCTCGGGTGGCAGGGTCGTGTCGATGTCAATGTCGATCGTGGCCACGGGGAGCCCCCTTCTCTTGAGATGCGGTGGCGCGATCCGGTAGGCGGCGATGGTGTCACGACCGCGCCGCCCGGGCAAGGTCGCCCGGAGGCCTGCAGGAGCCAGGTGTCGCCCAGGATCGACGTCGGTGATGTCCGCGCGCACGGGGGCGTTCGCGCTGGCATGATTCGCCGTGGAGAAGAGGGAGGCCGGTGCCGGTGGGCGACGACGAACAGCGCAGGCTCGCGGACAGCGACCGGGGCGTGGCGTGGAAGCGGTGGGGTCCCTACCTCAGCGAACGGCAGTGGGGGACCGTTCGGGAGGACTACAGCGACAGCGGCGCCGCCTGGGAGTCGTTCCCCCACGATCACGCGCGCTCGCGGGCCTATCGGTGGGGCGAGGACGGCATCGCCGGCATCTCGGACGAGAAGCAGCGTCTCTGTTTCGCGCTGACGTTGTGGAACGGTGAGGACCCCATCCTCAAGGAGCGGTTGTTCGGCCTGACGAACGCCGAGGGGAACCACGGCGAGGACGTCAAGGAGTGCTATTTCCACCTGGACAACACGCCGACGCACTCCTGGATGCGCTACCTCTACAAGTATCCTCAAGCAGCGTTCCCCTACGACGACCTCGTGGAGACGAACGCCCGACGGACCCGCCGCGAGCCCGAGTACGAACTGATCGACACCGGCGTGTTCGACGATGACCGCTACTTCGACGTGTTCATCGACTACGCCAAGGCCTCGCCGGAGGACCTGCTGGTCCGGATCACGGCGTACAACCGGGGGCCGTCGCCCGCGATGCTCCATCTCCTGCCTACGCTCTGGTACCGCAACCGGTGGACGTGGCGTTCGCGTCGTCCCAAGCCGTCGCTCGCCATGGCCGACGCTCCCCCCGGGACGACGGCCATCGCGGCGACCCACTATCGCCTCGGCGACCGCTACCTCTGCATCGACGCCGCGGACGCCGAGGTCTTGTTCACCGAAAACGAGACCAACACCGAGCGGCTGTTCGGTACGCCGAACGACCACCCGTTCGTCAAGGACGGCATCAACGACCACGTTCTTCATGGAGCGGCGACGGTCAACCCCGCGCAGACCGGCACCAAGGCCTCGTTCCACCTGACGGCCAAGGTGCCGCCGGGGG
>DAIMKN010000028.1:0-18329 GCA_036721725.1 Actinomycetota bacterium | reverse complement strand
AAGACCTCCTGGCTCACGAGCACTTCCCCCGACCTGGCGTAGGCGGCGATCCTTGCCGCGTTGTTCACGGTCCGGCCGAAGTAGTCGCCGTCCTGGAAGATCACCGGCCCGGCGTCGAGCCCGACGCGCGCGGGCGGGAGGCCGGCGGCCGAAACGCGCTCAACCATCTCCAGTGCCGCGAACGCGCCGCCGCCGGAGTCCTTGAAGTAGAACATCACCCCGTCACCCAGCCACTTCACCGGCCACCCCCCGTGCTCGCCGGAGGTCCGGCGGACCAGCTGGGCGAGGCTCGCCGCCAGCTCTGCCGCCGCCTTGTCCCCCCGTTCCTCCGTGAGCCGCGTGTAGCCGCTTAGATCCAGGAAACACATGGCCGGGGGTTGGTCGAGCTTGCTCCGCACCCCCGCCTCTTCCAGCGAGTTCTCCACGCTCTCGATGATGTTCTTCATCCAGGCATGTTCCTGCTGTCCGTGGTAGATGGCCGTGACGGCCTGCTCCATGAGCGGGGCGGACTCGGCCCCGAACAGGGCGCTGGTTTCCAGCATCTCCCCGTATCCCATGCCGGAATCCAGGAGCGGCTTCATGATGTGGTTGCGGTACCAGTCGGCGTCGGTCTCGACGATCCGGCGAAGGCTCTCTCCGTACACCCGCAGCCACCGCTCGACGATCGCCGTCGGGAAGGCCCGCGAGAGGTGCAGCTTGATCGCGGGCAGGACTCCCAGCTCGTCGTCCCGGACGGGGTCGTCGGGGTTCGGGAGGGCGAACCCGATGGACTCGCGAACGGCCTGCAGGAGCTCCATGGGGACACCTGTCTCGGCGCTCAGCTCCCGGAATGTCTTCCCACTGAATCCGGAGAACCGGTCGAGCTGGGGAAGATTGAGGAAGGCGAACGACAGATGACCGCTGGCGACGGCCCGGCCCATCCCATCGAGCGGCATCCCTGCCTGCTCGAGGCTCTTCACGAGCCGGGCCCGACGGACGTCACCAAGCGAGAACGTGTCTCCTTCGCCCAGAGTCAGAAGGTCCAGCTCGATCAGCCGGCCGACGTAGTCGGAATCGACGCCCGCGCGATCAGCAAGTTCTGCCCTGGTGAATCCGCTCACGGCGGCGCGAGCTTAGCCGTTTCCGCACCCCCCCGCGTTCCATCAGTGCGGACCTTGATCTTGCGGGCTCAGGCGCAGGGAACGCCAACGGCCCGTTCCCCGCTCCTTCAGCCTCCGAACCGTCGCCCGCGGCAACTCCAGCATCCGCATGCACCCCACGAACCATGCTCGCTGCTTCTCCTTCCATCGCCGGAGCACGTGCGCGGCGATCGCGGCCGCATGGTCCACGCTCGTCCCGTTGAACCGCTCCAGGTGGTCGATGAACGTGCCCGCCACGACGAACGAACGCTCGTCGGACCGCTCGGTCGCCCGCTCTGCCCGGATCGCCGAGACCGAGGCTGGTACCTCGCCCGATAGGACGCCGCAGCGACAGCCGGAGACGGGGGGGAGCCCCGAGACCGCGACACGCGAACGGACCACAGAACGGGGGCGGCGCACCCACCCCGTCAGAAGCGGTTCTGCTTGCGGAGGTCGGCGGGGCGACCGTCGGGATCGACCAGGTACCGGTAGGCAAGAGCTGCCCACCACGAGGACCAATGGGTCACCGGAGGAGGCCGGTAGGGCCGGACGCGCCCTGGCGGTTGCGGTCCGGTCCGGCCGTCGCGGTACCAGCGGTCCAGGGCGTCCGCTCGTTCGGTCCAGGCGTCGAACCCCGCCACGGGGTCCAGCAGCGCGGCCTCCTCCAACCCTTGGCCGAGGTGTTCGCGCCACAACTGCAGCCGGAGGTTGCGGGCGAACGCCCTCGCCCCGTCGCCCAGCCCGCCGGGATCGGCCGGGGTGCGTTCGTCCCGTTCGTCGTCGACCACGGCGCACGAGAGTTCGGAGTCGTGGGTCCACGAGCAACGGTTGATGTTGTCGGATCCGATCGAGGCCCACACGTCGTCCACAACGCAGACCTTGGCGTGCACGTAGATGGGACGCCCCTTCTCGTTCTCCAGGTCGAACACCGCCACACGGTCACCGCCCGCCTCGCGCACCACGGCGATGGCGTCCTGCTGGCCGATCCGGCTGGGCGGACCGGAGAACGTCCCGGTCCGGTCCGGATAGCGCGGGACCACGGCGATCACTCGGAGCGCCGGGGAGCGCCGGAGCGCGGCGGCCAGCAGTTCGGCCACCTCCTCCGACCACAAGTACTGATCCTCCAGGTAGACCAGGAACGGGCCCGTCCCAGCACCTTCCGGTACGCCCGGGCCACGCTCCGTTCGCCGTCGGGGGCGAACGGGTACGGCGGCTTGCGTTGCGGATAGGTTCGAAGGACCTGAAGGGCATGGCTGCCCGCCGGGGGCGCCGGGTCGGGAACGAACGGCAAGGGAGCCGGGTTGCGCGGCTCGTGGATCATCCTGGCGACGTGAGCCCTCCAGGGGTTGCGATGGTCGAGCGGCGCGGGGTCCTCCCACCGTTCCCGGAACGTCTCGGCGAACAGCGCCACGGCCGGGCCGCGAACCTCCACATGCGCGTCATGCCAGGCGGGATGGGGACCGTACCGTTCGTCCAGCAGGATGGCCTGGGGGTCCCCCTCGTGGCGTTCGTCGTCCCGGCGGCCGTGGCACAGATCGATGCCGCCGACGAACGCGATGTCCTCCTGCGGCCGGCCGCGGTGCAACAGGACCACGAGCTTCTGATGGTGGCAGCCGCCCCGACGCACCCGTTCGTCCAGCAGAACGCAGCCGCCCGCCTCGTTGACGACGCGTCCGAGCTCCTGGTTCTCCTTCTGGCTGAACCCCTCGTCGTCGGGGTGCGAACGCCACACCAGCCCGCGCACGACGACGCCGAGCCGGGCCAGCCCTGCCAACGTCTCCCCGAGCGCTCTTCCAGCGCCGTCGAGCAACTCGTCCGGATCGCCCCGCCAGTCGGTGAAGCAGACCGCGTCACCGGGCTGCAGCGCCCGGAGGCAAGCGTAGAGCCTTGCGAAGTAGACGGCACCGTGCACAAGCGGTTCCACGTGGTTGCCCTCGGACCACCCCGGGCCGTCGCCATCGATCGCCGTCGCGGGATTGCCCCGTTCGGCAGCGCTCAGGAACCACTGTTCGCGCACACGATCTCCCCTCGCACCGGCCTACGGACGGCCCGCACCATCCGTTCCCCGGACCGCCGCGATCGAACCGGGCCGGATCCGCGCGGCGGCGGTGGCGCCGACGGCGGTCCAGAACGCTCCCAGCGCGAACCCGGCGAGGACATCGGTGGGCCAATGTGCCCCGAGGTAGACCCGGCTCAGGCCGACCGCGACGGGAACGATCACGGCCAGGGACCACAGCACCGCCCGTGTCCCGAACGTTCGGCCTCTGCCCACGTAGAGGGCGAGCGTGGCGAACAGCACGGCGGAAGCAGTGGCGTGGCCGCTGGGGAAGGACGTGCCGAACGGATGCACCAGCGGATGGATGTTCGGCCTGGCCCTGTGGACCACCAGCTTCACCAGGTTGTCCGTGGCAACCGCGCCCGCCATGGTGGCCAGGAAGAACAGCGGCCACCGGAAGTGGTGCGTTCGCCGGTACGCCCAGACCGCCGCGACGATCAGACAGGCCACCACGAACAGCGTTCCGCCGAAGAAGCTTGCGGCCTTCATCGCCGCCGTGATGTCACCCGACCGGTGGAGGGCCAGGTACCGAACGAACGGCCGGTCGAAGACCTCCAGATCCTGCTTGCGGATGACGTCGATGATCAGATCGCCGAACGCCCAGGCTGCCACGAACGCGACCGCGAGGCCCGCGACGAGGACCGCGGCCGCATGGTGCAGGCGCGTTCGTCGGAAGCGTTCGGCGAAGCTGTCGGTCATGCCGGTGGCCGGCCGATCGCCTGCTCCAGGACCGGGAAGATGGCGTTCGCCCAGGCTTGGTAGCCGGCGGGACCTGGATGGAACCCGTCGGTGCTGTAGTAGCGGTTGGGCTGGTCGGAGAACAGATCGCTGGTCTTTTCCGCCAAGGGCACGACCCTGACGTGGCGGCTCCGGGCGGCGTCGGCGATGGCAGCCGCGACGTGGCGGCCACGCCACGCCGAGATCTCACGCAGCGGCGGCAGGAATGCGGCGGCGTGCATGTCGGGGGCGCCGGCCACGACCGCTGTGGCGCCCGTGCGATTCAGCTGATCCAGGATCTGGCCCATGTCCTCGCGCACCGATCCGAGGTTCGTGAGGTGCGTGGTGTCGTTCGCCCCGATGCCGACGAACACAAGCTCGGGCCGGAGCGCCATTGCCTTCGGCACCTGGTCGATGAGGACGTCGCGCGTTCGAGCTCCGGAGATCCCGAGGTCGCTCAGGTGCACCCGCCATCCCAACGTGCCCAGGCGCCGGGCCAGCAGCGTGGGGTAGGCGTGCGCGGCATCGCTCGCTCCCACACCAGCTGCTGTCGAGTCGCCCATCACCACGAACGTCAGTGGGCGGCCGCCGGCGGGACCGAACGAACCGCCCACCTTGAGCGGCGGCTGGGTCGGCAGGTAGTGACGATGGACGGCCAGGGCCACCTCCACGCCGATGAGGCCGGCGAACGCGACCGCGGCCAGCACCAGGCCGAATGCGACCCGGCGAAGCCTTCTCACCGGCCGGCCGGGCCGTGGACCAGTTCGGCGAACAGGCCCGCGGAGACGTTGCCGCCCGACAGGACGACCCCGGCCGTTCGGTCCGTCACGTCCACGGCTCCCGACAGCAACGCCGCCACCCCCACCGCACCGCTCGGTTCCACCACGACCTTGAGGCGTTCGAACAGGAACGCCATGGCCTCGACCATCTGTTCGTCGGTCACGGTCACGATCTCGTCCACGAGATGGCGGTTGACCTCGAACGTCAGCGCGCCGGGAACGGGCGACTGCAGCCCGTCGGCGATCGTCCGGGGGATGCCCGGGAGCGCCACGCGTTCGCCGGCGGCCAGCGAACGGCGGTGGTCGTCGCCGGTCGCCGGTTCGACGCCGATGATGCGGATGCCCGCCCGCGTGGCCCTGGCCACCGTGGCCGAGCCGGCGATCAAGCCGCCGCCACCCACCGGGACGACCAGCACCTCGACGTTCGGAACCTGTTCGAAGAGCTCCAGCGCGGCTGTGCCCTGACCGGCCATGACCATCTGGTCGTCGTAGGGCGGGACCAGGGTGAGACCGCGCTCGTTCGACAGGGCGGCCCCTATGGCCTCGCGGTCGCCGGTGTAGCGGTCGTAGGTGATGACCTCCGCTCCGTAACCCTCCGTGGCCGCGCGCTTCGACCGCGGCGTGTCCTCGGGCATGACCACGACCGCGGTCGTCCCGAGGATCCGTGCGGCCAGCGCCACCGCCTGGCCGTGGTTGCCGGACGAGTACGTCACCACCCCGCGTTTCAGGGTGTGCGGCAGCAGCGTGGAGAGTTTGCTGTAGGCCCCGCGGAACTTGAACGCCCCGGCCCGCTGGAGGTTCTCCGCCTTCAGGTGGACCTCGCCGCCGGTCATGGCGTCGAGCGTTCGGCTGGTCAGGACGGGCGTTCGATGCGCTACGCCGCGGAGTCGCTCGGCCGCCGCCAGGACGTCGTCGAACGACAACGGCAGGACTGGCGCCATGGTCACGCGCCGTCGCCTTTGCGGAGGGTGCGTTCGAACCAGTCCAGGACGACCTCGAACCGCATGACGCGGTGGACGGGATGGCCCGAACGCGTCAGTTCGTGGCTCTCAGCGGGGAACCGGACGAACTCCACCTGGCGTTTCAACAGGCGCAGCGTGGTGAACAGCTGTTCGCCCTGTTCGATGGGACAGCGCAGGTCGTTCTCGGAGTGCAGGATGAGCAGCGGCGTGTGGATGTCCGTGGCGTAGGTGTGCGGCGACATCTTCACGTACGCGTCGAGGTTCTCGAACAGGAACTCGCCGATCTGTCCCTTGAAGTCCCAGCCGATGTCGCTGGAGCCCCACATCGAGACCCACTGGTTGACGGCGCGCTCCGAGATGGCGGTCCGGAAGCGGTCGGTGTGGCCGACGATCCACGAGGTCATGTAGCCACCGTAGGACCCGCCCATCACGGCCAGGCGATCCGGGTCGATGAAGTCGAACCGCTTCACCGCCTCGTCCATCACGGCCATGAGGTCCTGGTAGTCCACCGAGCCCCACCCCGGCCCGCCGCCGACGGGGCCGCGGATGGCCCGGCCCCACGCCTCGCTGTAGCCCGAGGAGCCGCGGGGGTTCGAGTACACGACGGCGTAGCCGGCGCCCGCGTAGACCTGGGCCTCGTCGAAGAACTTGTTGCCGTACTGGGTGAACGGGCCGCCGTGGATGGTGAGGATCGCCGGGTAGCGTTCGCCCTCTTGGAAGCCCGCCGGGCGGAGGATCCACGCATCCACCTCGGTGCCGTCGTCGGAGACGGCGGTGAAGCGTTCCGGCTGGATGAGCTCGCGATCGCGGACGAACGCGTCACCGACGTCGGTCAGCCGAGTCGGCCCGGCGAACAGTTCCGACAGTTTCGTAGGCTGGGTGGCGGTGTGGACCACCGACCCACCGGCCGCGTCGTAGCCGGTGACGATGAGAACGCCGCCGACCTCCAGCGCAGGCGGCGTCGATCCGTCGGCGGGCACGCGGTACAGGTGGGTGTTCCCGCCGTCCTCGATGGCGAACAGCAGGTCGTCGCCGTCCCAGATGGGCTCCCGGAGCGCGGGGTAGGGCAGGCACGTTCGATCGAGCGACGCCGTGAGGACACGACGTTCGCGTGTCGCCACATCGATCACCGCGATCTGCCAGTGCTTCGGGTCGTCCATCACCGCCGGATACAGCGCGAACGCGATCCGCCGACCGTCGGGCGACCACGACGGCATGAAGCAGGCACCATCTGAAGACGTGAGGAGTTCGGGGTCAGCCGAGCCGTCCGCGTCGATCACGTAGAGGTCCTCGACCACGCTGATGTCCCAATCATCGTGACGGGCGGAGGTGAACGCGATCCGCCGGCCGTCCGGCGACCAGCAGGGGAAGCCGTCCTCGAAATCCCCGTGGGTCAGTTGCTTCGGCTCCTCCGAACCGTCCGCGGCCACCGTGAACAGATGCTGCGGCCGGTCGCCCGTCCAGCCGATGTTGTCGTACTTGTAGCGGAGCCGGGTGAACCGCCGGGGCTTCCGTTTGGCGTCGTCCTGTTCGTCGTAGGCGCCGTCACGGACCCGCGAGGCGAACACCAACCGCGACCCGTCGGGCGACCACGCCGCCTGCGTCACGTCCTCGTCTCGGTCGGTCAGCCGAACAGCCTCCCCGCCGTCCGTCGGAAGAACGAACAGCTGCACCGCCTTCGACCCGCGGTCCGAGCCGAACGCCAGCCGCGTGCCGTCCGGGGACCACCTCGGTTCGATGTCGCGGTGCTCACCCGACGTCAACCGGCGCGGCTCGCCGGTGCCATCCACGGCCCGCGTCCAGATCGCCGACGGGTAGGCGTTCGTCTCCTTGTCGATCCGCCACACGACATACGCCACCGTTCGGCCGTCGGGCGAGACCCGCGGATCGCTCACACCGGTCAGTTCGAACACGTCCTCCGGTTGCATCCCCTTCATCGTCACGTCCTCCTGGCCCGGCATCCTCGCAGACGAGCCGACACCTGCCGGGGCGATCGGTCGTGTTCGCCCGTGAGAGAACGAACCTGTGCGGGCTCCTGCCGTCAGCGACCTAATCGCGGAGCGAACGGACGGCTCGGAGCAGCGCTTCCAGGACGGCTTCCGCGCCTCGGAGGAAGGCCCGCCACAGCGCCCAGATCGTGAGGCGGAACCCTTCGACCGGCGGACCGGCGATCGGAGCGGGGGCCGAATGCGAGGTGGGGGGCGTCACGGAGGGCGAGGGCATCGCCGAGGATCCGTTCGACGCGGCCGCGGGCGCATCCGGAGACGGCGCGCTGTCCGGAGCGGGCTGATCCTCCGCCAGGAGGTTCGTCTCCAGGCAGTTCGCGAACTGCTTGGTGAGCCGGCCCGAGACGTCCTGCATCATGCCCCGGCTGTACTGGGCGACGGCCCCGGAGACCGTGATGTCCTGCTGGAAGCGAACCTTGGTTCCCTCGGGGACCTCCTCGGTCCACGCGGTGATGACGGCGGAGGCGGCGCCCTTGCCCCGCTGCTCCATCCCCGAGGCCTTCAGCACGATGCGGTGGGCCTCGTCGTCGCGGTCGTCGATGCTCACCGTTCCCGAGAATGAAAGCGACACCGGGCCGAGCTTCACGGCCACCTTGCCCTTCCACGTTCGTTCGTCGACCATCTCGGTGAGCTGCGCTCCAGGCATGCATGGCGCCATCCGTTCCACGTCCAGCAGGTACGCCCACACCCGTTCGACCGGCGCGGGGACGACGAACTCGTTCTCGATCAGCACGCTGCGACTCCCCCCGATCGGGGGCCGGTCACCGCAAGCCCCCAAGCGCTGGCTCGGGACGTTCGTGGATGGGTCCCGTTCGATCCCGGAGCGAACCGCCGTGGCGGCCGCTCCGAACGGCAAGCACCTCGCCCACGATGGCGGCGGCGATCTCCTCCGGCCCCTCGCCACCGATATCCAGGCCGGCCGGACCGTGGATCTTCCCAAGGTCTTCCTCTGACGGACGCACGCCCTCTGCCCGCAACTCCGTCAGGAGGCGTTCGGCGCGAGCCTTCGGTCCCAGCATCCCGATGTAGGCCACGTCCGTCCCCAGGAAGGATCGGAGGTACTCCTTGTCGCGGAGGTAGTTGTGGCTCATCACCACCACGAACGTCCGCTGATCGGTTCCCGCCGCCGCGGCCGCCTCGCCGCCGCGTTCGACGTGCACGAACCCGGCCGCCGCGGGGAAGCGTTCGGCGTCGAGGAACGCCTCGCGGTCATCGACCACGAGCACCTTCCATCCCAACGCCGCCGCGCTTGACACGACCGGGATGGCGTCGTGGCCCGCGCCGCACACCAGCAGCCGGAGCGGCGGCTCGATGACCTCGACGAACGCCCTCGCTAAGCCGCGCGATGTCTCCAAAGAACGGATCTCGGAGCGACCCTCGTGCAGCAACTCGAACGCCACTGACGCAGCCACTTCGTCAAGCTCGGCGTCGCCGAGGTTGCCGTCGCGACTGCCGTCGGGCGAGACCAGCAGCCGGTTGCCGCGTTCGACTCCCGGCACTGACGACTCCAGGACCGTCACGGCCGCCAGTGGACGTTCGCCCTCCAGCGCCCGGCGGAGCGCGCCCGCCACCTCCGCGGCCTTTTCGGCGGGCTCCACGAACACGTCGATGGCGCCGTTGCACCCCAGCCCCCATCCGAACACCGTCTCGTCGTCCGCGGTGAGGTCGAAGTTCACCAGGCGCGGCTCGCCCGCCACCATGACGGCCTTCGCCACGTCCGCCACGTCGCCCTCCAGGCAGCCGCCCGAGATGTTCCCCACCAGGTCGCCCGCGGCCGAGACCAGGAGCCTCGCGCCCGGCCGCCGGTAGGTCGAACCTCGAACCCCGACCACCGTGGCGAGCGCCATCTGTTCGCCGGAGTCGCGCAGCGTCTCGATGGCCGCCAGGACCTCCGCGATCTCGCTCATGCTCAGGCCCGGGCCAGGGAGGCCGCGGGATCCGCCTCGAACGCCGCGCGGCAGCCGGCCGAACAGAAATAGTAGGTCCGTCCATCGTGCACGGAACGCTGCCGGGCTGTGGCCACGTCCACGACCATCCCACACACCGGGTCGATCGCCTCGTGGACCGTTTCCGTGGCCGCGGGGGCGGCGGTGCGTTCGGATGCTCGCGCCGCGGCGCGTTGGGCGACCATCTCCGCCAGGATCGCCACGGCGATCTCCTCGTGGGTGGTGGCGCCGAGGTCCAGGCCGGCGGGCGTTCGAACCCGCGTCAGCGACTCCTCGGTGACGCCGCGGTCCCGCAGGTAGCCGCGCACCGCGCCGGCTCGCCGGCGCGACGCCACCATGGCCACGTAGCCCGCGGGCGACTCCAGGGCCCGCTCCAGCGCATCCTCGTCGTAGTGGCCCTGTGTGGCGATCACCACGAACGAGTCGGCCCGAACGCCGGCCAGGGAGAGGTTGAGCGAGGTCACCACACGTTCGGCGTCCGGGTGATCCTGCAACGAGCCGCCGTCGTCGACCACCACCGTCTCCCAGTCCATGGCCCGGCCCAGGCGCGCCAGCGTGTCGACGGCCGGCGAACGGCCCACCACCACCAGGTGCGGCTTCGGCAGGAACGGTTCCACGTACACCTCCAGTGCGCCCTCGCTCTGGCAGGCGATCGGCACCCCGATCACCCCGTCGCGCTGATGCTGGGGGAGCTCCTCCGGCGACCCCAGGAACAGCAGCCGCGACTCTCCTTCGTCCAGGGCTCGGAGCGCCTCCCGAACCACCGTCGGTTCGGCGCACGCCCCACCGAGCCATCCCCGGACCGACCCGTCCCGACGGATCAGCGCGGTCGATCCCTCCTTGCCGGAGGAGGGCGAACGCCGCCAGACGACCGTTGCCAGGACGAACGGCTCGCCGTTCGCCGCGAGCTCCGAGGACAGCTCCAGGATGCGCCGGTTCACGTTCGACCCCCGGCCGTCAGGACGGCGTCCCGCCGATCTGGTCGGGCCCGGAATCCTTCGACCCGCCAGGCAGGCCGCCGCTCTCGGCGTGGCTGGGACCGGACGCGCCGGGCTTCTCGAGCCGCTGCTCCCTGCCTCCACCGTCCCCGGCCTTCGCCGCCTGGATCGCTTCCCACACCTTCGCGGAGGTGACCGGCATGTCGATGTTGCGGACCCCCAGATGCCACAGCGCGTCGATCACCGCGTTGACGTACGCCGCGGGCGAGCCGACCGTCGCGGACTCCCCGACCCCCTTCGCCCCGAACGGATGGTGGGGCGAGGGCGTCTCGGTCGCCAGGAGTTCGAACTTCGGCGTCTCCCACGCGGTCGGCAGGAGGTAGTCCATGAAGTTCGAGCCGATGCAGTTGCCGGCCTCGTCGAACGTGATGAGCTCCATGGCCGCGATGCCGTAGCCCTCCGTCAGCCCGCCGTGGATCTGGCCCTCCACGATCATCGGATTGATCCGGACACCGCAGTCGTCCACGGCCACCATCCGCTTGACCTTCCACTCGCCCGTGTCGGCGTCCACCTCCACGATCACGGCGTACGTGCCGAACGGGAACGTCATGTTCGGCGGGTCGTAGTAGTGCACGCCCTCCAGGCCCGGCTCCTCGTTGTCCGGCGGGTTCGTGTAGGCGGCGAACGCCACGTCCTGGATGGTCTTGGCCTTGTCCGGCGCGCCTCGAACGTGGAACACGCCCGCGGCGAAGTCGATGTCCTCGGGCGCCACCTCCAGCAGGTGCGCGGCGATCTTCTTGCCCTTCTCCGCGAGCTTGCGGGCCACCATCGCCGTAGCCGCTCCGCCGGTCGGCGTGCTGCGCGAGGCATACGTCCCCAGGCCGTAGGGCGTGTTGTCCGTGTCGCCCTCCATGACCTCGACGTCCTCGGGCGGGATGCCGAGCTCCGTCGCCACGATCTGGGCGAACGTGGTCTCGTGGCCCTGCCCCTGGCTCTTGACCCCGAGCTTCAGGATGGCCTTGCCCGTTGGATGGATGCGCAGTTCGGCGGAGTCGAACATCCTCAGGCCCAGGATGTCGTAGTCCTTGCCGGGCCCCGCGCCGACCACCTCGGTGAACGACGCCACCCCGATGCCCAGGAGCCGGCCCTCCTTGCGGGCCTCCTCCTGCTCCTTGCGGAAGTCCCGGTAGCCGATCGCTTCCAGCGCCTTGTCCATGGCCGCGGGGTAATCGCCCGAGTCGTACTCCCACCCCATCACGCTCTTGTAGGGGAACTGTTCGGGCTGGATGAAGTTGTCCAGGCGGAAGTCCACCGGGTCCACCCCGAGCTCGTAGGCCGTGTTCTGGACGAGCCGTTCGATCATGTAGCTGGCCTCGGTCACGCGGAACGAACATCGGTACGCGACGCCGCCGGGGGCCTTGTTCGTGTACACGCCGTCGGCCTCGCAGAACGCCGCCGGGATGTCGTAGGAGCCGGTGACGATGTGGAACAGCCCGGCCCGGAACTTGGAGGGCTGGGCGTCGGCGAAGAACGCGCCGTTGTCGCTGAGGACCTTGACGTAGAGCCCGCTGATCTTCCCGTCCTTGACGGCGAGCTTGCCGGTCATGTGGAAGTCCCGCGCGTAGCCGGTGGAGATGAGGTTCTCCGTTCGGTCCTCGATCCACTTCACGGGGCGCCCGATCAACAGCGACGCCGCCGTGGCCACCACGTACCCCGGATACACCGGCACCTTGTTGCCGAACCCGCCGCCGATGTCGGGGGAGATGATCCGGATCTTCTGTTCGGGGATGCCCGCCACCAGGGCGAACACCGTTCGATGGGCGTGCGGCGCCTGGGAGGTCATGTACAGCGTGCACTTGCCGGTGGCGGGGTTGACGTCGGCCACGATGCCGCACGTCTCGAGCGGCGCGGGATGGCAACGCGGATAGAACGTGTGCAGATCCACCACCTTGTCGGCCTCGGCGAACGCCCGGTCCGTGGCCGCCCGGTCGCCGTGCTCCCAGTGGTAGATGTGGTTGTCGGTCTGGCCTTCCTTCTCGTCGCGGATGACCGGGGCGCCCGGCTTCAGAGCCTCGTACGGGTCGACCAGCGGGGGGAGCGGTTCGTAGTCGACGTCGATCAGCTCCAGGGCGTCCTTCGCCACGTACCGGTCCTCCGCGATGACCGCGGCCACCTCCTGTCCCTGGAACCGAACCTTGTCGGTGGCCAGGACCGCCTGGGTGTCGCCGGACATCGTGGGCATCCACGCCAGCTTGTGCTGCGCCATGAGTTCGCCCGTCACCACCGCCACCACGCCCGGCACCGCCGCTGCCCGCGAGGTGTCGATGGATTTGATCCTGGCGTGGGCCAAGGGGCTCCGCAGGATGGCCATATGGAGCATGTTCGGAAGGACCACGTCCTCCACGTAGTTGCCCCGGCCGCGGATGAAGCGGTCGTCCTCCACGCGCTTGACGGAGTGGCCGATGCCTCGAACTCCCGTCGTCTCGGTCGCCATTTCTTGATCCGCCCCCCTCTAGCTCGCGTTGGACGCCGCGGCGACGCCGCCTTCGGCGATGATCTCGGCCGGCACGGGTTCGATGTCCGCGCTCTCGGGCCGCTGCTTCTGAGCGGCCCACTTGATGGCCTTCACGATGTTCATGTAGCCGGTGCAGCGGCAGATGTTGCCGGAGATGGCCCACCGGATGTCGTCCTCGCTCGGCATCGGGTTGTCCCGAAGCAGCGCCGTCCCCACCAGCATCATGCCGGGGGTGCAGAAGCCGCACTGCAGGCCGTGCTCCTCCTTGAACCCCTCCTGGATGGGGGTCAGCGCCCCCCCGCTTGCGAGGCCTTCGACGGTCGTGACCTCCCGTCCGTCCGCCTGGACGCCGAACAAGGTGCACGACTTGACGGGCACGCCGTCCAGCAGGACGGTGCACGCCCCGCACGACGTGGTGTCGCACCCGACGTGCGTCCCGGTGAGGCCGAACCGCTCTCGGATGAGGTGCGCCAGCAGCAGGCGCGGTTCGACGTCGGCGGTCCTGTCCGCTCCGTTGACCTTGACCGTGATCTCCACGTTGAAAACCTCCCCTGTCAGGCTGCGCGGGTCGCCGCGGCGAGTCCCCGACGAACGAACACCTCGACCACGTGCCGCTTGTAGTCGGCCGAACCTCGAACGTCCGAGATAGGCTCCGACGCTTCTGCTGCCAGGCGGCCGGCGTCGGCGAACACGTCCTCGCCCGGCTCCGCGCCGGCCAGCCGGGCCTCGGCCTGCTTGGCCTTGAGGTTCCGCGGGCCGACCGCGGTGAGGGCGATCCCGGCGCTCCCGATGGTGCCGTTCGACATGGCCACGTGCACGGCGACCGCCACCGTGGCGAAGTCGCCAACCTTTCGTTCCATCTTGAGATAGGTGCCGTTCGAACCGGCGGAGGGGGAGGGAACCCTGACCTCGGTGACGATCTCGTTCGGCGCGAGCGAGGTCGTGAACGCCTCCTGGAGGAACTCCGCGATGGGGATCTCGCGCTCGCCGTCCACGCTCCTTGCGACCACGCTTCCCCCCAGCGCCAGCATGACCGAGCCCCAGTCGCCCGCCGGGTCGCAGTGCACCAGCGAACCCGCCAAGGTCCCCAGGTTCCGCACCAAGGGATCCGAGATCTGCGGGGCGGCCGCCGCCATCACCGGGAAGCGCGTTCGGATCAAGTCGTTCCCGGCGATCTGGTTGTGCCGGGCCAGCGGTCCGATGCGAAGGAACCCGTCACGCTCCTCGATCCCGTCCAGACCGGGGATCCGGTTGATGTCGATGAGCCGTTCAGGGGCGGCGAACCGTAGCTTCATCAGCGGGATCAGGCTCTGGCCGCCGGCGAGCACCTTCGCCTCCTCGCCGTGCGTCGCGAGCAACTCCAGAGCCTCCTCCAGCGACGCCGCGAGATGGTACTCGAACCTGGAGGGCAGCACCTCAGGCCTCCTTTGTGTGAAGGGGCAGACTTCGACGCGGGCAGGACGGCCATCGACCAGCGAGACCCCCAGCCCGACCCGATTATCGAAGCGACCCCCTGGTACGTCAAACCGGCGAGGGGTACGTAGAGCCGAAGGCGGTCGTCGGTTGCCCATCGCTAACGCGTCGGGGTCCGCCAGCATCTGTCGTCGCGTTGCGGTGAGGGTCGCCGGACGTCCCTCTGCGGATTGAGGTTGCTCCTCAGTCTGGACACCATTCCGGCAGACCGGGAAACGTCAATCTCTGAGCGAGAAGCGTCAGATGCTTGGAACACGAACGCCTCCGAGGTTACCATCCGCTCATGCAAATCACCGAACGCATCAAGGCGTTGGTAGACCGGGCAAGCAAACTAAAGACCTCGGGCCAGACCATGGGCGAGGCGCAGACGAAAGCGACCTTCATCCAACCGATGCTAGAGACACTCGGGTGGGATATCACAGATCCCGACGAGGTCATTCTTGAGTACAAGGTCTTCGGGGGAACCCTTCTCGATTACGCACTGCTGATTGACGGATCTCCCCGCCTGTACCTAGAAGCCAAGCGCCTCGGAGCGTCTCTGGACGACCCGGCCTTCATCACCCAGACCGTCAATTATGCGAGCAACGATGGCATTCGATGGTGTGTACTGACCAACGGGCTTGTGTACCGAATCTACAAGACTGACGAGCTGGCTCCGGCCGACAAGAAGCTCCTCGCTGAAGTCGACCTTCGGGAGACGCAAGATGCAGAGTCGATGGCGCACGCTGCGCAAGGTCTCGAGACTCTGTCCAAGGAGAGCATCGCTGCGGACAAACTGGACGAGTGGGGCGAGCGCGTCTTTGTGGACGTTGCTGTTCGCGATGTGCTCGATTCACTACTACGAGACCAGTCTCAGGGGCTCGTCAATCTGATCCGAAAGGTCATCGGCGAGGAAAAGTACTCCATGAAGCAGATCAGGGCCAGTTTGACTCGCCAAGCCCACCAAGGGCCAGTCAAACTGCCGCCACCTGCGCCAACCCCCGGGCCGGGCTTGGGCGGCAGTCCATATACCCTTGAACACCACTTGGCGGGCAAGCCACAAGCGATCGTCGATCTCTTTCATCAGGTGGATGCGAAGCTGATGGGACTCGGCCCGGACATCTCGGTGAGATACCTCAAGTACTATGTCAGCTACACGCGGGGCAAGCGTAGCGTGGTCAGCGTGCACCTATGGCAGTCGCGCATCGACCTGTTCGCAAGCATGCCGTTCAAAGAGGCGCCAGTGCTCCCCATTGATCGCGTTCGAGATGTTTCGAAGATCGGGCACCTCGGCCTAGGTGATGTTGAGTATCGGATGTATGGACCGGAGGACATCAAAGCCGCCGTTGCCCTCGCTTCAGCAAGTTACCTCCGCGCCGCGCAACACTAGCGATAAGGAGGTCACGAGATTTCTCGCACCTGACGCCCCAGCCGGGTGGTTATGGAGACGGAGCGGAACGCTGAGACGAACCGACCCTTCGACAGGCTGAAGCCCGGTGACGCGAACAGCTCGGTTCGTCGGCCCTGTCCACAGAGGCAACCGACCGTCGGTCAAGACAGATCCCGCTACAGATGCGGCAACCGACCCGCCCAACCCGGCCGCCGAACCGGCGGGCTGGGGTCGCTCGGGGCGTTCGTTTTGCCAGATGAAGTCCGCCGGGAATAAGCTGCGACCACCGCTCTCGGGGGAGGGTTCCAGGGATGTTCGAACGACCATCACGGACCGACGGCCCTCTCCCTGCATGCGCCGTTCGTCGCGTTCGAAGGAGGAGGCCGGCTTGAGACGCATCTCGCTTACCGTCAACGGATCGCCCGCCGAGGCTGAGGTCGAACCTCGGCAGCTCCTGGTGTACTTCCTGAGGGAGGACTTGGGCCTGACCGGCACGAAGGTCGGGTGCGACACGTCCTCGTGCGGCGCCTGCACCGTCCTGCTGGACGGGGAGTCCGTGAAGTCGTGCACCCTCCTCGTCGTCCAGGCCGAAGGCCGCGAGGTCACCACCATCGAGGGCCTGGCCGGCGAGGACGGCACCCTCCACTCGCTGCAGGAGGCGTTCCACGCGAACCACGGCCTTCAATGCGGGTTCTGCACGCCCGGCATGATCATGGCCTCCCACAGCCTGATCCGGGAGGCCGACGGACCCCTTACCGAGGAGGCCGTTCGGGCCGGGCTCGAGGGCAACCTGTGCCGGTGCACCGGCTACCAGAACATCGTCAAGGCCGTCATGGCCGCGTCCGCCGGCGCGCGTGCCGGCGCCTCGAGCTAAAGGAGCGGACCGTGGCGCAACAGGTAGCCCATCGCGTCATCGGGACCGACGTCCCGCGCAAGGAGGATCCCGAACTCGTCACCGGCCGGGGTCGCTACACCGAAGACCTCACGGTCCCCGGCATGCTGTGGATGAAGCTCGTTCGAAGCCCGTTCGCCCACGCCCGGATCAACGGCGTCGATCTGTCGAAGGCGAAAACCATGCCGGGGGTGGTCGCCGCGTTCTCCGGAGCGGACCTGGCCGGGGACTGGGCGGGACCGCTGCTCATGGCATGGGCCGTGACCGAGGACATCAAGAACCCGCCCCACTGGCCGCTGGCCCAGGACAAAGTTCGCCATCAGGGCGATCCCGTGGCCGTGGTGGTGGCCGAGACACGAGCCGCGGCGGAGGACGCCGCCGAAGCCGTCGAGGTGGACTACGAACAACTCCCTGCCGTGGTGGACATGGACGCGGCGCTGGCCGAGGGCGCCACCCTCGTCCACGACGACCTCGGGACGAACAAGTCCTACACGTGGGCGCTGACGAACGGCGACGTGGACGCGGTGTTCGCCGACGCGCCGGTGGTCGTGAAGGAGCGCTACGTGATCCAGCGCGCCATCCCGAACGCCATCGAGCCCCGTGCCGTTCTGGCGGACCCGAACGCGGCCATGGGAACCTACACGCTCTACTCCGCCACGCAGATCCCGCACATCGTGAAGGTCGGCCTGACCCTCGCCCTGGGCATCCCCGAGTCGAGCATCCGGGTGGTCGCGCCGAAGGTCGGCGGCGGGTTCGGGGCGAAGCTCCAGCTCTACGGCGAGGAGGTCCTGGCGGTGGCCCTGGCCAAGCAGCTCCGCCGTCCCGTGAAATGGGTGGAGGAGCGTTCGGAGAACTACCTCGCCTCGCACCACGGACGCGACCAGATCCAGGTGATGGAGCTCGCCGCCGACGCCGACGGGAAGATCCTGGCCTACCGGGCCAAGATCATGGCGAACATGGGGGCCTACCTCATGATCATCACACCAGGCACCCCGCTCCTCGGCGCGTTCCTGTACTGCGGCAGCTACGGCGGGCAGGCCTACCACTTCGAGTGCACCGGGGTCTTCACCAACACCACGCCGACCGACGCATACCGGGGCGCCGGCCGTCCTGAGGCGACGTATGCCATCGAACGAACGATGGACGCTCTGGCCCGCCGCGTGGGCAAGGATCCCGTGGAGATCCGGAGGATGAACTTCCTGGGTTCGTCCGACGGGACGATGGCCTCGCCGGGCGGGCTGACCGTGGACTCGGGCCACTACGAGCAGACGCTCGACATGGCCCTGGAGATGGTCGGCTACGAAGGCCTGCGCAAGGAACAACAGGCCCGGCGCGACCGGGGCGACACGAAGCTCCTGGGCATCGGGTTCTCCACGTACTTGGAGATGTGCGGCCTGGCCCCGTCGCGGGTGCTCGCCTCGCTCAACTACGCCGCCGGCGGCTGGGACGCGGCGACGCTTCGGATCCTTCCCACGGGCAAGGTGGCGCTCTACATCGGCACCACGCCCCACGGACAGGGCCACGTCACGACGTTCTCCCAGATCGTGTCCGAGGACCT
>DAIMKN010000027.1:0-18765 GCA_036721725.1 Actinomycetota bacterium | reverse complement strand
GCGGGCGATCTTGTCGACCTCGTCGATGTAGATGATCCCGGTCTCGGCCTTCTTCACGTCGTAGTCGGCCGCCTGGATCAGCTTCAGCAGGATGTTCTCGACGTCCTCACCGACGTAGCCGGCCTCGGTCAGCGCGGTGGCGTCGGCGATGGCGAACGGGACGTTCAGCATCCGGGCCAGGGTCTGCGCCAGCAGCGTCTTGCCGCAGCCGGTCGGGCCGAGCAGCATGATGTTCGACTTCTGGAGTTCGACGTCGTCGCCGACGGCGGGGCCGACCTTGATGCGCTTGTAGTGGTTGTAGACGGCGACCGACAGAACCTTCTTGGCCTGCTCCTGGCCGATCACGTAGTCGCACAGGAAGGCGTAGATCTCGATGGGCTTGGGGAGCTCGTCGAGCTTGAGCTCCGTGGTCTCGGAGAGCTCCTCCTCGATGATCTCGTTGCAGAGTTCGATGCACTCGTCGCAGATGTAGACGCCCGGTCCGGCGATGAGCTTCTTGACCTGCTTCTGCGATTTCCCGCAGAACGAACACTTCAGCAGGTCCGAGTCTCCGAACTTGGCCATCTGCGCCCGGCTCCCTTCGCCCACCGAGCCCGGACCGGTCTCGGTGACCGGACGCGGGTCGAGTTCTTCCGAATTCGTACTCTACGACGCCTCGGCCACGTGAGCCGTCAAGCCGTGCGGAACCTTGCGCGTCGAGATGACCTCGTCGATGACGCCGTATTCCAGGGCCTGTTCCGCGGTCATGATGAAGTCGCGGTCGGTGTCCCCCTTGACCTTCTCGATGGTCTGGCCGGTGTGCTCCGCCAAGATCTCGTCGAGCAGCCGGCGGTACCGCAGGATCTCTTTCGCCTGGATCTCGATGTCAACCGCTTGGCCCTGCGCGCCACCGTGCGGCTGGTGGATGAGGACCCGCGAGTGGGGCAGGGCATAGCGCTTGCCCTTCGTCCCCGCCGCCAGGATCACTGCGGCGGCCGAGGCGGCCTGTCCCATGACGATGGTCGACACGTCGCACTTGATGTACTTCATGGTGTCGTAGATGGCGAACAGGCTGGTGATGTCGCCGCCCGGTGAGTTGATGTAGAGGTTGATGTCCTTGTCTGGGTCCTCGCTCTCAAGGTGGATGAGCTGGGCCATGACGAGGTTGCCGATCTGGTCGTCGATGGGCGTTCCCAGGAACACGATGCGGTCCTTCAGCAACCGCGAGTAGATGTCGAACGACCGCTCGCCGCGGTTCGTCTGCTCGACGACGATCGGAACGAGATAGTTCTGCGGATCACTCATCGGATGGACCCCCTGACCTTGTAGACGTCTCGGCCTCCGAGATGTTCGGAGCACCACCAAGATCCACGTCGGCGGCCTCGACCAGCAGGTCCAGGGCCTTCGAGCGGATGATATCACCGGCCAGTGTCCCGACCTGACCGGTTTTCTCCAGCAATCGAGCCACCTCCCCGGCGTTCTTGCCCGTGGCCTGCGACAGGTTCGCGACCTCGCGCGCCAGGTCCTCATCGGTCACCGAGAGGTCCTCAGCCCTGGCCACCGCCTCCAGGACCAGATCCGTCTGAAGGTCCCGAACGACGTGGGCGTGGGCGTCGGTGCGGAACCGTTCCTCGTCCCAGCCCTGCGCGGCCAGCGCGTCCTCCAGCGTCGTGGCCGCCCGCGCCGCGCGTTGGCGGGCCGCCTCGACGTGGCGTTCGATCCCGTCTGCAACCAGTCGCTCGGGGAGATCGGTGTCCACGCTCTCGATGAGCTTGGTGAGGAGGCGGTCCCGGACCACGGCGCGGGCCTCGGCTTGACGGAGCTGGCGGAACTTGCCCCCAACGTCCTCCCGCAGCTCCTCCAGCGTGTCGAACTCCGAGGCCGACCTGGCGAACTCGTCGTTCACCTCGGGGAGCTTCTTCGCCTTCACTTCCTTCAGCAGCGCCTGGAACGTGACCTCGGTGCCCGCGAGCTCCGGCCCGAACGCCTCGGGCAGGACGGCGTTGAACTTCACGATGTCGCCCTTGCGCTTGCCCTCCAGTTCGGCGTCCAGCTCCGGGACGATCTCCGCGCTCCCCAGCTCCGCGAGATAGCCGACCCGCGTGGCCTCCGGGATCTCCTGGTCGTGCCGCGTGGCTCGAACGTCTGCCAGGACGTAGTCGCCGGGACGGGCGGGACGTTCGACCACCTCGAGCTCGGCGAAGCGTTCGCGCAGATGATCGATGTAGTCGTCGATATCGGTCTCGGGTGGTTCGACGTCCGGCGTGTCCACGGTGAGACCTCGGTACTGCTCGGGCTCCAGGGTGACCCGCGGGCGGACCTCGACGAGCGCGGTGAACCGGAGCGGCTGGCCTTCCGCCCCGAACGCCTCCAGGTCGATCTCGGGCTCGGCGATGGGCGAGAGTTCGTGTTCGCGGAGCGCCTTCAGGTAGTAGCCCGGGAGCGAGTCGCGGAGGAACTCGTCGAGCACCGCCTCCTTGCCGATGCGCGCGTCGATGATCTGGCGGGGCACCTTGCCCTTGCGGAACCCGGGGATCTTGACCTCGCCCGCCACCTTCCGGTAGGCCCGGTCGAGGTCGCGGGAGAACTCCTCTGGGCCGACCTCCACGGACAGCCGAACGGTATGCCTCTCGGTGGTCTCCATCGTGCTCTGCATGCTGTCCCGAGCCTACTTCATCTCCACGCAATGCCCGCTCAGCCCAGCTCGAAGCCTGAGCCGGATGTCGCGCGGAGGAGAACCGGGCCGGTGGACCTACGTGCAGGCGATCCTCAGGAACGGAAAGGGGTCGACCGCGTCGCCGTCGTTCGGATGCCACTCGAAGTGGTCGTGGTAGGGGCCGCCCGCGGCGTCGCCGGTGTTGCCCACGTAGCCGATCACATCTCCGATCTGCACCCGCCCCAGCCTCCCGTACGCGACGAGGTGGGCGTTGTACACGTAGCCCGCCTGCCCGTAGACGATGACGGCGTTGCCCCCGAGGGTGTTCGCGGCGTTTACGGCGACCCCGTCGAACGGCGCGACGATCGGCGTTCTGAGGTTGGCGAAGATGTCGTTCCCCTGGTGGAGATGGAACCCTCCGGCGTACCGCGGGGCGTGCCAGTCGTCCCCCACGCGGTACTCACCGGCCACCGGACATGCGTACAGCGGTCCGACGCTGTTCGCCAGCACGTAGAGCTTGACCACGCCCGAACCGTCGATCACGGGAACCGCCCGCGCGCCCGGCGGGAGCGCGTTCACCGGCGTGGGGGTGGCGGGGTTCGGTGTCGCGTTCGAACCGCCGGCATGCCCGCCGATCGTGGGAACCCCCTTCGGGAACAGCGGCCCGTTCTTGCCGAGTCCCCCGTCCTGCGAGGAGACGCCGGCCTTCTGCGCCACGACGGCGGGATGATTCTTGTTCGCCAGGGCCACGCCGAGGGCGTGGACGCCCGACTGTTGCCCGCAGGCCACGCCGGCCAGCCCGACGAAGGCCGCGACGGCCAACAACTGCCGAACGGGCGATAGTCGTTCGTTCATCGGACGGCAGTCCCCCCATCGGCCTCCTGGCGGAGACCGGGATCCACGGCGCGACTCAGTATCCCGACCGCACGACCAGGATAAACGCGAACCCTGCCGCTTGCTGGACTACCGGCGCGCCTACCTGGGCACCTCGGCCTGACGCCCGGCGCCCCCCTAGGATGGGGGGCGTGACCGTCTGCCCCTCCTGCGGCACCGAGCGTCCTCCCGGCGCGAGGTTCTGTCCGTCGTGCGGGACTCCCCTGTCCGCCCTGTGTGCGTCCTGCGGAAACGAGCTGCCCGAAGGGGCCAGGTTCTGTCACTCGTGCGGCACCCCGGCCGGATCCTCGTCGTCCGCTCCGCCCCCGGCGACACCGGCCCAGGAACGGCGGGTGGTGACCATCCTGTTCGTCGATCTGGTGGGCTTCACCGAACGTTCGGACCGGGCCGACCCGGAGGACGTTCGGCGAACGCTGGTGCCCTTCCACTCGGCGGTGAAGGCGGACATCGAACGCTACGGTGGGACGCTCGACAAGTTCATCGGCGACGCGGTCATGGGGGTGTTCGGCGCACCGGTGGCCCACGAGGACGATCCGGCCCGGGCGGTCCGTTCGGCGCTGAAGATCCTGCGTTCGATCGAGGAGCTCCGCCGGACCGATCCGGACATCGCCGTGCGCATCGCCGTGAACACCGGGGAGGCGGTGGTGTCGTTCGGCACCGGACCGCAGGTCGGCGAGGCGGTGGCGGGCGACGTGGTGAACACGACGTCGCGGATGCAGGGCCTCGCTCCTCGCGACTCGGTGGTCATCGGCGAGACCACGCTTCGCGCGGTGCGGGACGTGTTCGACGTCGAACTGGTGACGTCGTCCACCGTCAAGGGGAAGGCCGAGCCGATCACGGTGTGGCGGGTGGTGGGCGAACGACTCCGCGGCGCGGCGGACCTGGCGCCGGGGGCGTTCGTGGGGCGCCGGCACGAACTGGACCTCCTCCGGACGCTCTACGCGCGCAGCGCCGAGGGTTCGTCGCTGCAGGTGGTGACGTTGGTCGGCGAGCCCGGCATCGGCAAGTCGCGGTTGCTCCGGGAGTTCCGGCGCACCCTCGACCCGAGGCCGCGGTGGGTGACGGGTGAGTGTGTTCCGTACGGCGAGATGGTCACGTTCGCGCCGGTGGCCGACACGCTGCGCGAGGTCACGGGCATCGATCCGGCGGACTCAGCCGTCGAGGCGGGCGATCTGCTGTCCGGGTTCGCCGCCCAGATCGAACACGACCGGGCCGAACGCGAGTGGCTGCTGTCGCGGCTAAAGCCGGTCCTCGGCCTCGAGTCGGCCGACCGGGACTCGACCATCCCGCCCGAGGAGACGGCCCAGGCATGGGCGCGGGTGATGGGCTCGGTCGCCGACAGCGGTCCCCTCGTGGTCGAGCTGGCCGACCTGCACTGGGCGGAGCCCGCGCTCATCGAGGCGGTCGAACGCCTGGCCGGCGCGCTCGCTCACCGCCCGGTCCTGTTGTTGTGCACGGCTCGGCCGGACCTGCTCGAGCACCACCCGGGGTGGGGGCGGGGGAGGACCAACGCCACCGTCGTCGAGCTGCCCAGGCTCACGGCAGGCGAGACGGCAGAGCTCCTGTCCCATCTCTTGGCCCAGATCATGCTCCCCCCGACCGCGCTCGACTCGCTGCTGGAGCGAGCGGGAGGCAACCCCTTGTACGCGGTGGAGTTCGCCCGGATGCTGGACGAACAGGTCACCGAACGGGCCGAACACCTGGCCATGCCCTCGTCCGTCCAGGCCGTCATCGCGGCGCGCCTGGACGCCATCCCGGCCGACTTGCGGGCATTGGTGCATGACGCGTCGGTGGTGGGGACGGCATTCTGGCCCGCCGCGCTGGCGGCGCTTGGCGACCGGCCCGAACCGGAGGTCCGGGCGGGGCTGCAAGCCTTGGTACAGCGCGGCATCGTGGAAAGCTCACCGGTCTCCTCGGTGGAAGGCCAGGCGGAGTTCGGCTTCAGCCATGCCCTCGTCCGCGAGGTGGCGTACGGACGCATCCCCCGGGCGGAGCGGGCCCGCCTCCACTGCACTGCGGGGACGTGGCTCGAACGCGCCAGCGGAGATCGTGCCGACGAGCGCGCCGAGCTCCTGGCCCGCCATTTCGCCGTGGCGGTCGATCTGGCGGAGGCGGCGGGCGAACGGGACGTGGCCGAGTTCGCTCGCCGGCCGGCCGTCAGGTGGCTGATGACCGCGGGCGAACGAGCGGCCCTGCTCGACGCGGCGACGGCGTTCGGACTGTTCGACCGGGCGGCCACGCTGGCGCCGCACGGGGGCCCGGAGCGGGCCACGGCGCTCGAGATGTCGGCTCGGATGGGACGGCGGAGCGGGAGCCTCGACGGTCAGGAGGTGCTGCGGCGATACGAGGCGGTGCTCGCGCTCCGGCGAACGCTCGGCGATCCGCGGGGCATCGGCCGGGCCCTGACCCGGCTCGGGTCGCAGGCCAGCATCATGGGAGACACCAATCGCGCCCAGGACCTGTTGCGGGAGGCCGTTCGAGTGCTGGAGCCGTCCGGCCCGAGCCGGGAACTGGCCCTGGCCTGCGCCTACCTGGCCGAGGAGGCCATGTTCCGAGGGCACGTGGAGGAGTCCATGCTGCTGGCGGACCGAACCCTCGATCTGCAGCTCGCGACATCGGACGACTTCGTGAGGGTGATGGCCCTGCACATCCGGGGCGACGCGCGGTGTTCGGTGGGGGACCTGGGCGGGCTGGAGGATCTGGAGGAGGCGCTCCGGCTGGCCGAGGCGGTCGGCGAGGCTGGGGACATCGTGACCTCGCACAACTACCTGGCGGAGTGGATCGGGGCCACCCAGGGGCCGGCGCAGGCGGTGGTCCTCTACGAGGCGGGGCTGGCGCTGGCCGAACGCCGCGGCGTGGTCAGTCAGGGTCACTGGACCAAGGGCAGCGCGGTCGGTCCGTTGTTCGAGATGGGCGACTGGGACCGGGCTGTGGCGTGGTGCGACGACCTCCTCGCGGTGGACGAGGAGTGGCTGGACGGCTCGCTGCTGTCGTTCGCCCGCACCACCCGGTCCCGCATCTCGCTGCTCCGGGGCAGGCGGGCCGAGTCTCACGACCCCGCGGCGCTGGTGGAGCTGGCCCGGAAGCTGGAGGAGTTGCCCGCGCTCGCTCCCGCCCTGGTGGTGGCGGCCGAACTCGCCGTCGCGGATGGTTCGATGGCCGGTGCCGCCGGCTACCTCCTGGAGTTCGAGGAGGCGACCGCCGACGTGGCCGCGCAGTACCGGGAGGCCCACCTGGCCGCGGTGGCGCGGGTGGCGGTCGCGGTCGGAGAGGCCGAGATGGCGCGCATCGAACGCATGCTGGCAGCGAGCCAAGGGCTGGTCCTTCGCGACCGCCTCAACGTTGCCTCGGTCCGCGCCATCGTGGCCGAACACCGCGGCGACCTGGCCGCGGCGGCCGAGCTGTACCGGGCCGCCGCCGAGGGGTGGCGTTCGTTCGGCAATCCGCTCGAGGAAGCCGAAGCCCTCCTCGGCCTCGCCCGCTGCGTCGGCGATGACTCGGCTGCCGACGCGAAGCTCGCCCGCGAACGAGCCGCCAAGATCATGTCTGGCCTCGGGATCAACGCCCCATGAGGTCAGGCGACCCGGAGGGCTGACGTTCGGTCAGGATCCGGCGGGAGGCTCGACGACCTGGGTCGGTTCGTCGGCGGAGTAGGGCTCGTCGGCCGCCGCTTGATCCGGGACAACCGCGTCTGTCGGCGTCTCCATCGATCCGCCGGGGAGCTCATCGACCACCACCTCCACCACGACCAGCTCCTCCGGTTCGGTCACGCCGAGAGCCCGCAGCAGGCGTTCGAACTGCCGGTCGTCCGCGAGTCGGTCCGAACGAAGCTGGGCCACGATCAGCAGCATCACGCCGAACATGATCAGCCCGAGCCCCGTGGCGCCCCCCGAGAGCAGGTAGGGCAGTTGGCAATCGGGGCAGGCCACGGAGGCCATCCCGTGCCACCCCAGGCCGATGGCGACGAACCCCACCAGGCAGCACAGGAGGCCGAGCAGGCGTGTCGTGCGGATCTGCCCGTCGACCGAACGATCCTTGCGGCGCTTGGGCCGGGCAGGCGCGACAACGGCGGCCGCCGCGGGGACCTCTGAGTCTGCGGCGGGACCCTCGGTCGTCGCGGACGTGGGCTCGACCGCGGCCGTCGGTGCCTCGACCGTCACGTCAGGACTCGCGGTCGTGCTCCAGCCCCCCTCGGTCGCTGCCGGGACCGCCTGGGACTCTGTTCCGGAACCTGCGCTCGCCGCCGCATCCCTTTTGCGCTTCGACCTCACGAACTCCTCCTTCCGCCGCAGCTGCCGGCGGCCACCCACCCCTCGCCGTCGTCGCGGGCCCGCCTCGAACGGGTTGACGGTCACGATGTCCCACCACGGTAGGCCATCGAACGCCGCCCATGCCGGGCGACGCTTGGGTTTTCCCACCAAGTCAAGGACCGAACGCTCCATCTCTTCTCATGGCGAGGGCGTCGGTGTCGAGGCGGGCGGGGACGGTGAGGTCGAGGGGAACGCCGTCGGGCTCGGAGCTGGCGATGGCGATGGAGGCGCCGACGGTGAGGGTGAAGGTGACGGGTCGGGAGGCGGCGAGGGCGAGGGGTTCCCCGACCCGGACGGTGACTGCTTCGGTGAAGAGGAAGGCGTGGGCGAGGCGACGCCCGCGCTCGTCACCACCCCGGGCGGCAGGACGGACGTTCGAGGTGCGGCCCCATCCCCGTGGTGATGGCCATGGTGACCGGCCTGGCCCGGCGCGACGTGGGGAGGCACCGAGCCCCCGGTCCCTCGGAGCGCAGGGACCGCCACGCCGACGGCGCTCGCCACCAGGACGAGCGCCTCCCCCAGTTCGTAGCGGCTCGACAGCACGACGGGACCGGGCTCCCCCACGGGTGACATGTACCCTTTGTACCCAGCGCCCCCGAGACTGGAACACACCTCTGAGGCCTCTCCGCAGCGCCGGCCTATCCCCCGTTCGGCCCTCCCCGGGATGTCATGCCCTCATCGTCCGAACAGCGGCTCAAGCCCCATCCTTCGACCGCCGAGTCTGAAGGCAGTCGTTGTGTGAGGTTCAGGTAGCACGCCAGCCAGGAGAGGGGAATGGAGATGATGGAGGACAGGACCGCAGGGAGCGTGGGGCGCAAGCTCCTCCTCACCGCGCTCGTGGTCGGGTCGTTGGCAGCCTGGCGGGCGTCGGGGTCTTCTCCGCATTCTCAAGCACGACGTCCAACCCTGGCAACAGCTTCGCCGCCGGCACTGTGTACGTGAGCGACAACGACGCGGGCTCGGCGATGTACAGCGTGTCGAACAAGAAGCCCGGCGACACGGTGACCCAGTGCATCAAGGTGACCTACACCGGGACCCTGGCGGCGGACGTGAAGCTGTACACGCTGTCCACGATCAACGCGCTGGGCGCCTACATCAACCTGACCATCGACAAGGGGACCTCGAGCGGCAGCCCGACCTTCCCGGCTTGGGGGACCTACACGGTCGAATCGACGATCTACAACAGCAGGCTGGGGGCGTTGGCCACCGCCAAGAACTCCTACGCCAACGGCATCGCGGCCTACCCGGCCAGCCAGACGGCGTGGAACACGAACGACTCCTCGGTCTACCGCTTCACGCTCACACTGCAGGACGACAACAACGCGAACGGCGGCAACAGTGCTGCTCTGTCGACGGGGTCGCATGCGTTCACGTGGGAGGCACGGAACCAATAGTCCTGCAGTCCCGACGCGAGTCGGGGAAGGCTTGCCGGCGGTCCGCAGCACCACGGGACCGGGCGGGCCTTCCCCCCTCGCGCACTCCGCCTCAGGTCCGAAGGTACGACGCTCCGTTCAGGTCGAGGACGGCCCCGGTGGCGAACTCCGCAGCAGGTGAGGCGAGGTAGAGGACGGCCGCCGCGACCTCCTCGGGCCGGGCGACCCGTCCGAACGGGCTCTGGGCCCGGATGGCATCGCCGTGGGCGTCCAGGTACTCCTTCGCCATATCGGTCTCGACATAACCAGGCGCCACCGTGGCCACCGCGATGCCGAACGGCGCCAGGGCTTGGGCCATGGACTGGCCGAACGCGTTCAGCCCTGCCTTGCTCGCTCCGTACGCGGGATGGTCGGGCTCGCCGCGGAACGCCCCGCGCGACGACACGTTGACGATGCGCCCGCCATGGCCGGCCGCGATCATCCGCCGTGCCACGAGGTAGGTAACGTTCGACGTGCCGATCAGGTTGACGTCGATCGTTCGGCGCCACGCCGCCTGCCACTCGTCGTAGCCGACCTCCGCGACTGGATGGGGAACGTAGAGGGCTGCGTTGTTCACCAGCACGTCCAGTCCTCCCAGGGCTTCGGCCGCCCGGCCGACCATCCGGGACACTGCCTCGGCGTCACCCAGTTCGGCCTGGACCGAGGTGTGGCCCTCTCCTGGCAGCGAGGCGACCACGGTCGCGGCCAGCACGCCTGAGTCGCGGTGGTGGACGGCCACCCGGTCTCCGTTCGACGCGAACGCCTCCGCGCACGCTCTGCCGATGCCTCGCGACGCTCCCGTCACCAGGACCGCTCTCCCCTGCGCCTTCACCACGACCTCCTTCTCAGCGGTTGGAGAACAGGGGGATGTTCGCACCGCTCGCGGCCGGCAGCAGGTCCTCCAGGACCGTGACGATGACCGCCGCGACGTCGTACGGCGTCAGGCCGGCCCTGAGCGCTGGGTTGGCCATGCGCAGCATCTCGGTGTCCACCGCGCCCGGGCTGACGCATGCCGCGGAGACGCCGAACTCCCGTCCGTCCACGGCGATGCCCTCCACCAGACCGACCAGGCCCGCCTTCGACGCGTTGTAGGCCGTGAGGCCGGGGAACTTCTCGGTGGCGTAGACGCCGGACAGCGAGGAGATGGCCACAATCCTCCCCTCGCCGGCCGTCCGCATCGAACGGAACGCCCGGCGGCAGCACAGGAACGCGCCGGTCAGGTTCGTGGCGATGGTCCGGTCCCACTCCTCGCCGGTGAGGTCGGCGACTCCTCCTTTGATCAGGACCCCGGCCCCGCACACCAGCGCGGTCACCGGGCCCAGCGCTCGTTCGGCGTGGTCGAACAGCGCGTCGACCTGTTCGGCGTCCCCCACGTCGCACACGAACGCCTCGGCCGTGCCGCCGGTCGCGCGGATCTCCTCCGCCGCCGTGTCCAAAGCCGCGCGGTCGCGAGCCGCCAGCGTCACGCGGGCTCCCCGCCCGGCCATCGCGCGCGCGGTGGCCCGCCCGATCCCGCGGCCCGCTCCGGTCACGACCGCCGCGCGCCCCTCCAGCCAGCTCATGTCGCCACCCGGGCTGTCGCCACCGCCGCGGAGAGCCGTTCGTAGCCGTCGACCGTTCGCTCCAGGTCCAGGTGGCGTTCGGCGTGTCGGCGGCATTCCGAACGGTCGAACGCCGCCACCTGCCGAAGGGCCGACGCCGCCGCGGCGACATCCCCCTCGGGCACCAGCGCCCCGGTCACGCCCTCGGCCACCACCTCGGGAAGGGCCCCCCGGCGGTATCCGATGACCGGCGTGCCGGCCGCCTGGGCCTCCGCCGCGGTCAGCCCGAACGGCTCGTCCCAGTGGATCGGACACAGCAGCGCGGCGGCCCGGGCCATCAGCGTCCAGAGCTCGGCGCGAGGCAGGGAACCCAAGAGCTCCACTCCCGCCACACCCCGCGTCGCGGCGCCCAGTTCGCCGGCGAAGCCCGGGTCGTAGGAGCCGCCCGCCACGACGACGGGCACGCCCGCCTGCCGGGCGATCCGGATGGCATCGTCCGGGCCCTTCTCCCGGGTCAGCCGGCCCGCGAACAGGGCGAAACCGCCGGGCCGGGCCGACCAGGGGATCCTGGGCACCGGGACGCCGTTCGGGATGAGCGTCGACGAGACGCCCGCCGCCGACCACTGCCGCCGCTGGAAGGCGGAGACCGTCACGACGGCAGGAGGGCGGGGGCCGGTCGACGCCTCCGCCAAGGCCCGGAGAACCGCCCGGTCGGGCGGGAGGTGGACGGTGTGGATGACCGGGATCTCCAACGCGCCGGTGGCCCCCACGGCCGGAGCGTCGAACGCGTGAACGTGGACGACGTCAAAGCGTTCGGCCCGGATGAGTTCGACCACACGTCCGAACGCCCAAGCGGCGGGGCGAGGGTCGGGCTCGGGTGCGTCGATCCGGTAAAGGCTCGGTTGCAGCTCTGCGGGGTCGATGCCCGTGTCCACCACCGTGACGCCGGGGATGGACGACCCGGACGCCGCGAACACGACGATGTCATGGCCGCGTTCGGTGAGCGCGACGGCAAGGTCGGACACCAGCGCCTGCGAGCCGCCCAGCTGCGGTTCGGCGATGGCCGTGACCAGGGGCGCAATCACCGCGATCCTCACCGCTCCACCCGCTTCCAGCACAGATCGCGAGGCGCGTTCACCCCGAGCACCTCGTAGGGGACCGAACGGCTTCCCGCGGCCGCCACCGTCTCGGCCGCCTCCGGATAGAAGATCCGGCACAGTCGGGCGGCCTCGTCAGCGTCGGCGAACTCCACCGCCATCGGCCCGTCGAACGTGACGTGCGCGTAGCCTCGTTCGGACAACCAGGCGGGGTCGTCCGGCCACACGATGACGACCAGCCCGCCGCCCTGGCACACCCGTTCCATCTCCCCCAGCCCGCCGTCGCCGCCGTGGGCCGGGTCGACGGAGAACGCCGAACACGCCGTCACCACGTCCGCCCACCCGTCGGCCACGGGCAGCTCGTCGAAGAAGCCGTCCCGGATCTCCACGGTCTCGGCAAGCCCGAGTTCGGCCAGGCGCGCGGCGAGCATCGAACGGAGCGCCGCGGCCGGCTCCACGGCGATCAGCCGTGACGCCCGCGGCGCCAACTCCACCGTCAGCCGCCCGCTCCCCGGCGCCACCTCCACCACCTGCCCCAGCCGCGCGGGGAACCACCGCGCGATCGAAGGATGCAGCCGTTCGCCGCTCGTCAGGCGTTCGTAGAGCGAAGCCTCCACCCGGTACAGGAGCTCCCACGCCAGGACCTCTCGCATCCGGCGCCACCGCGCGGGGTCACTGGCCGCCTCGAACGGGTTCCCGACGTGGAGCGGCGCCAGGTAGCGTTCGAGCTCCTCGGGTGTGAACACCCGAAGGTCCTCGGGACGGTAGCGGGCCATGAGCGGCTCGGGGGGCGGGCGGCCACCGGCGGACGGGACCGGCTCGATACCCCGGACCGTCACGACGGCGTTCAGCTCGCCGGCTGACGGTGCCGGGCCGCCCAGTTCTTCTCCGTCTCCCGGACCACCACGCTCCACAGCAGCCCAGGGGGGAGGTCGGCGTCCAGCCGGTCCCAGAACGCCGCGGCGAGCGCCTCGGTCGTCGGGTTCACCCCCGCCAGCCACGGCACGTCGGTGTTGAGGTTGCGATGGTCGACGTCGTCGATGACCGCCTCGTGCACCACCCGCGACAGCGTGCTCAGGTCGAACACGAAGCCCGTTGCCGGATCGGGCTCTCCCGCCACCGTCACCTCGAGCACGTAGTTGTGGCCGTGGCCGGACGGGTTCGAACACTTGCCGAACACCTCCCGGTTGCGATCGTCGGAGAAGGCCGGATTGAACAGCCGGTGACCAGCCGCGAACGTCTCGCGCCGGGTGACACGCACCAACGCGGTCACACGCCGGGGCGGTCGTGGAGGCCGGCCAGCGTCAGGAACTCCGATCGGGTCCGCTGATCGGTGCGGATCCGTCCCAGCAGCGCCGAGGTGACCGTGGTTGTTCCGGGCTGGCGGATCCCCCGCAGCGACATGCAGAGATGTTCGGCCTCCATGATCACACCGACGCCCTTGGGCTCGAGGTTCTCGGCGAGCCAGTTCGCGATCTGCTGCGTGAGCTGCTCCTGGACCTGCAGGCCGCGCGAGAACATCTCGACCACCCGGGCCAGCTTGGAGAGGCCCAGGATGCGCTCGCCCGGGAGGTAGCCGACGTGCGCCACCCCGACGAACGGCAGCAGGTGGTGCATGCACAGCGAATGGAACTTGATGGAACGAGCCAGGATGAGCTGGTCGTAGCCCTCGTCGTTCGGGAACGTGGTCAGGTTGAAGGGACGGCTCGTCAGCATCTCCCGAAGCGATGCCACCACACGCTTCGGCGTGTCCCGGACGCCTTCCTCGGACAGGTCGATGCCGAACGCCGTCAGCAGGTCGGTCACCGCCTGGGTGGCCGCCACCTCGTCGATCGGCTCGGACGGCCTGGTCGCCCGCATCGACGGTTGCACGGCGGTCACAGCCGGTCGATCTTGGCGGCCAGCACGAAGTCGTTGCGGTGGAGTCCGAACGCCGCGTGCGTCCACAGCTTTATGCCGACCTTCCCCCACTCCAGGTGGATGTCGGGATGGTGGCCCTCCTCCTCCGCCAGCTCGCCCACCTTCGCCACGAACGCCAGCCCCTGCCGGTAGTCCGGGAAGCGGAAGTCCTTCTGGATGTGATGGGCATCGACCATCGTCCAACCGCCGCCGAGCTCTTCCAACAACGCGGCGGCGTCTCGCTCGGAGAGTGCCGGGACGCCGCCCTCGCAGGGCACACAGCGCTGTTCGGCCAGGGTCGGTTCCATGGGAGGAAATCATCCCACGACAAGGCGCAAGGCCGTCTTGGACCGATCCTCTCGGCGAGCTCGGCCTCCATCATCTTGAACATCACGACCAGGCCGGTGGCCGAGGCGAAGGCCAGCAGGCCGTCCTTGATCGCGCCGGCCACGTCGGCCATGGCCACGGTGGCCTCGAGCGGGAGGTCGGCCAAGCCGGCGGCCTCGGCTGGCTCCGCCACGGTGACGACCGGTATCTTCCTCCTCACGGTGGTCCTCCTCTCTGCGGGCGTCTTCTCGGACACCCGAACCTTGCCAGAGGCAAGGCCTCAGGTGGGGGACCACCGCCTTACTTCAACAGATCGGGGGACAACCTCACCACGGGTTCAGCGCGGGACAGACGACGAGCCTTCAGGTAAATCTGTTCACGAACTGGGCATCGACGTCGCAAGGCGCCACCGCCACCGGTGACGTACGGACCTCACGAAGCTGATCGACGACAACGAGGGAACCGACTGGACGGCCACCGATGCTTCCTCGGCCACAGCGATCATCGGCAAAGAGGTGTTCGTCCACCTCGGGGGCAACGGGCGCGCACGTCCTGAACCACCTGCACGTCTCGGCGATGCTGTCCGCCCCGCTTGTTCCGGGGGGCACGACGCAGAGCCGGTTCACGGCGCTCCGGCAGTTCGCCCTCTACACCTGCGACTCGACGCAAGGGAGCGACTGTTCGGTCCCAGCCAGCTACACCTTGGCTTTCACCAGCCCGGCGAACGCGTTCCCCGGCGAGCTGCCCCGGCCGCTCGCACCCGAGCTGATCATCAGCCATTGGAAGGTCCAGACGCAGGCCACGGACATCATGCTCAAGGTGCTGAACAACCAGTGCACGGGTGGCCCGCAGTACCAAGGCGAACAGGACAACGACCCGAGCAACAACACCGACTGCACCTCGGGTTCCGCGAATGGGCAGACCGTCCACGCCGCCGAACTGCAGATCTTCAAGGCTGCGGCGTTCGTCACCGTTCTGTCCAACCGCTCCGCGTAACCGCAAGACGAGAACGACCAGCCGCCGGCGCCGGGCGCCGGCGGCGGCAGGCAGAAGGTCCCTCGGAGCATCGGCCCGCGTGCTCCGGGGGACCTTCTCTTCGCTCACGCCGAGGATGGGTAAGGTGGCCCACGGAACGACACGCGCGAGGGGGAGGAGGAGTGCGATGGGTGAACCGAGAGCGACCTCCGAGGCGAACACGGTGGACGCCAACGACAGCGGCGCGCGGGACACGCTAAGTCACGGACAACCGCACGGGTCGCACCTATGAGATCCCCATCGCGGGTGGCGCCATCAAGGCCACCGATCTTCGCCAGATCAAGGCGTCAGAGGACGACTACGGCCTGCTCTCCTACGACCCGGCGTTCCTCAATACGGCGAACTGCCGCAGCGCCGTCACCCTGATCGACGGCGACGCGGGCATCCTTCGGTACCGCGGCTACCCCATCGACGAGTTGGCCGAACACAGCACGTTCCTGGAGGTGGCCTATCTCCTCACCTACGGCGAGCTTCCGTCGCGTGACGAACTGGACGAGTGGGTGAACCTCATCACCCACCACACGTTCATCCACGAGAACATCAAGAAGTTCATCGACGACAGCTTCCACTACGACGCGCACCCCATGGGGATCCTGATCGGCACGGTCGGGGCGCTCTCCACGTTCTATCCCGAGGCCAAGCACATCTTCGACCTCGAGGTTCGGGCGCTGCAGCAGGTCCGGCTCATCGCCAAGATGCCGACCATCGCGGCGTTCGCCTACCGCCACGCCCGGGGGCTGTTCTTCGCCTACCCGGACAACGACCTGTCCTACACCGGCAACTTCCTGAACATGATGTGGAAGACGACCGAGCTGAAGTACCAACCAAACCCGGTGCTCGAACACGCCCTGGACGTGCTGTTCATCCTGCACGCCGACCACGAACAGAACTGTTCGGCCGCGGTCATGCGCGCCATCGGGAGCGCCCAGGCCGATCCCTACTCGTGCACGGCGGGGGCGGCCGCGGCGCTGTACGGTCCGTTGCACGGCGGGGCGAACGAGATGGTCCTGCGGATGCTCGAGGAGATCGGTTCGACCAAGAACATCCCCGCCTACATCGAACGCGTGAAGAACCGCGAGGTCCGGCTGATGGGGTTCGGCCACCGCGTCTACAAGAACTTCGATCCGCGAGGCACGATCATCAAGAAGGTGGCCGACGACGTGTTCGAGTTGACCGGGCGCAACCCGCTGCTCGACATCGCCCTGGAGCTCGAACGCATCGCCCGGGAGGACGACTTCTTCATCGAACACAAGCTCTACCCGAACGTGGACTTCTACTCGGGCATCATCTACCAGGCCATGGGCTTCCCCACCGACATGTTCCCGTCGCTGTTCGCCATCGGGCGCACGCCGGGATGGCTGGCGCAGTGGGAGGAGGGGCTGCTCGACAAGGAGCAGAAGATCAGCCGGCCCCGCCAGATCTACATCGGTGAGCCCGCACGCCACTTCGTCCCGATCGACGAACGCTGAGGGTCCGGCGCGGGCTCTCTGAGGCCTACTTGCGCCCCTCCTGCCGGGCCAGTTCGGTCTGACCGAGGGCAATCCCCTGGTATTCGGGCATCGGCTTGTTGCCGGGGACGTTCGGCACCGCCGGCCAACCGCCGCGTGGGACGGCCGGGCCGCTCAGCCCGATGAGGTCGTCCGGGGAGACGGGGGCGTGGTTGAGCTCGCGGCCGGTGGCGTTGCGGAGCGCTGCCACCACCGCCGCGGTGGCCACGATCGTTCCGTGTTCGCCGACTCCTTTCGCCCCGAACAGCGACGCCGGCGACGGCTCCTCCACGATGTCGCTCTCCACCGGCGGCATGTCCAGCATGGTCGGGAGCAGGTAGTCGGTGAACGACGGGTTGCGCATGATCCCGTCCTTCAACCGGATCTCCTCGAGCAGCGCGAGCCCGATGCCCTGGGCCGTTCCGCCCTCGATCTGGCCCGTCAGGGCCTGCGGATTTACGATCCTGCCCACGTCGGCCGACGCGGCGATCTGCACCACACGGACCAGCCCGAGCTCCTCGTCCACCTCCACCACCGCCCGTTCCGCGGCGAACGCGAACTCCACGTGGATGTCGCCCTGGCCGCGGTCGTCCATGGGGGTGGTGGGCCGGTGATGGTAGGTGGCGGTCTCGGCGAGCGGTTGGTCCACCAGGTCGGCCACCGCGAACACCACCTCGCCGTCCAACAGCACCTCGCCGCCCGACAGCGACCAGGCGTTCGGTGTCCGGTCGTCGCCGAGCCGGGCCGCGGCTCGTTCGATCAGACGCCGGCGAACCGCGGCGCAGGCCAGGTACGTCGCCCCGCCCGTCATCATGGTCTGGCGCGACGCGGACGTGGAGCCGGCCGAGCCGATCTGCGTGTCGGGCGTGTCCACGACCACCTGGTCGATCCCGAGTTCCGTTCGAACGATCTGGGTCATGACCGTGTGCAGTCCCTGACCGTACTCGACGGCCGCGGTGTGCAGGGCGGCCACCGCCCCTCGCGGCGACGCGGTCAGGGTGATGCGAACCTCGGAGGAATCGTCGAACCCCTCGCTGTAGGCGATGTTCTTGTATCCCACGGCGAACCCCACGCCGCGCTTCAGCCCCTCGCCGTGGGTGACGTTCCCGGCCCCCCCGGGCAGCGAGATGGGGTCGCGGGACCGAGGCCCGATCTCGTCGGGCATCGGGATGGCCGCGCAGCGTTCGACCACCTCCCGCATCGGCGCGGCCCCCTTCAGCACCTGCCCCGTCGGCAGCACCGAACCCGGCGCCAGGGCGTTCTTCAGCCGAAGCGCCAGCGGGTCCATGCCGAGGGCGGCGGCCAGCTTGTCCATCTGGGCCTCGTGGGCGAAGCACACCTGCGGCGCGCCGAACCCCCGCATCGCCCCGCACGGCGGGTTGTTCGTGTAGACGCACGTCCCTTCGATGAGGGCGTTCGGCACGTCGTAGGGCCCCGCGGCAAACGACGACGCGTTGCCGATGACGGCCGGGGAGGACGATGCATAGGCCCCGCCGTCCATGACCAGGCGGGCGTGGACGCTCACCAATCGCCCGTCACGGGTGGCGCCCGTTCGCATCCAGATCCTCGACGGGTGACGGTGGACGTGGCCGAGGAAGGACTCCTCGCGACCGTACGACATCTTCACCGGCCGGCCCGTCCGCAGGGCCAGCATGGAGGCGTGGATCTGCATGTTCACGTCCTCGCGAGAGCCGAACGCACCCCCCACGCCGGCCAGATACATCCGGACCTTCTCCTCGGTGAGGCCGAGACAGGGCGCGATCTGCTGGCGGTCCACGTGCAGCCACTGCGTGGCGACGTAGAGGTCGACGCCGCCGTCCTCGCCGGGGATGGCCAGGCCGGCCTCCGGCCCCAGCGCCGCCTGGTCCTGCATCCCGGTCTCGTAGTAGCCCTCGACCCACACGTCCGCGCCGGCGTTCGGGTCGCCGTGCTCGATGTGGACGTGTCGCAGGACATTGCCCCACTCGTGGACCTTCGGCGCGTCCGGGTCAAGCGCCGTCTCCATGTCGGTCACCGCCGGGAGCGGTTCGAGCTCCACCTCGATCGAACGGGCCGCGCGGCGAGCCTGTTCGGGATGCTCCGCCGCGACCACGGCGATGGGCTCGCCCGCGTAACGGATGACCGTGGA
>DAIMKN010000026.1:10600-19213 GCA_036721725.1 Actinomycetota bacterium | reverse complement strand
AACACGCACCGTTCGGGTTCGACCCCCAGTCGCGAGGCAGTCAGCAGGTAGATCGGGGTCCGGCTTGCGCAACCCCACCTCGCCCGACCGGACGATCGTGTCGAAAAGTCCCCCGTCCACCGACGGGGCCCCCCGAGGTCCCCATGTGTTCGAGAGCATGCCCGTTCGCAGGCGGCCGGCTCCTTTGGCCAGCCGGACCGCTTCGACCATGGGCTCGTCGGGCCGAAGCCCGCCGAACAGTCGCAGCGTCAGGTCGGCGGCCTCGAGCGGTTGGGCCCGGCCTTCCGATAGCAGCGCGGCCAGCCGAACGTCGAACTCCTCAAGGGCCAGCCGGCCCGTCTCCACGGACGCGACCAGGTCAGTCAGATCGCCCCCTGCACCGCCCCCATATGCCTCGGCCAGCACGCGCTTGAGGTGGCGTGGGTCGACCTCGTTCGCCACGCAGAACGCGGCGAAGCTCGCCGTCATGGAGGTGGTCAGAACGCCGCCGTAGTCCACGATGAGCGCGTCGAACGGCCGCCGACTGGCCGTCATGGGGGCCCGCGGTCCTTCATCAGGGCCACGGCTCGGGCGGCCAGGGCGGGCACCGCGCGCTCCATCTCGGCGAAGAACGGATCGTCGGTCAGGCCCGCCAGGTGCCGCGCGTAGCTTCCCTCCAGCAGGATGGCCAGCTTCCACACCGCCAGCACGAGGTAGAACGTCAGATCCCCGACGTCACGCGCGGACCGTTCGGCGTAGCGTTCGGCCAGCTCCGCGCGGGTCGAGAACCCCTCGGTGGCCGTCGGGGCGTTCACCTCCAGGTCCAGCACGGCGGGGTCGCCGGGCTCGCGCCAGAAGGACAGCATCCACCCGAGGTCGGCCAGCGGATCGCCCAGCGTGGACATCTCCCAGTCCAGGATGGCCGTGAGCCGTGCCGGCGCGGACACCTCGAACGTCACGTTGTCCAGCTTGTAGTCGCCGTGGACGAGCGTGGCTGGACCGGGTTCGGGCAGGTTCGCCGCCAGCCACCGGCCGGCCCGGTGGAGATCCTCCACGACCCGTGTCAACGGCTCGGTCAGGGCGAGCTGTCCGTGCCACCGCTTGACCTGGCGCGCCAGGTAGCCGTCGGGCCGGCCGAACCCCTCCAGCCCGACGGCTCGCCAGTCCACCGCGTGGAGCTCGACCAGCGAATCGACCAGCTCCTCCCCGATCCCTCGCCGCGTCCCGACATCGCCCGCGATAGAGGCCGGGAGTTCCGTTCGGATCACCACGCCGTCGACGTGCTCCATGAGATAGAACGGCGCCCCGATGACCTCGGGCTCCTCGCACAGCAAGACCGGGCGGGGCGTTCGGACCGGCGTGCCGGCGAGGGCGGAGAGCACGCGGAACTCCCGAGCGACATCATGTGCCGTGGGCAGGAACGCCCCCCGCGGCGGCCGGCGCAGCACGAACCGCTCCTCCCCGCGGCGGAGGAAGAAGGTCTCGTTCGAATGGCCCGCCAGGTGGCGTTCGACCTCGAGCTCGCCGTCGCCGGGGAGGTGCCGGTCCAGGTAGCGGCGGAGCGACGCCGCGTCCACCAACGGTCCGAGCTCGGGCATGGGCTCGGTCGTGGGCCGGATCAGGCCAGCCCGCCGGTGGCGGCCTTGGTCCCGCCGCCCGCCATGGCGGCCTTGGCCAGGTTGCGGGCGATGACCATGCGGTGAACCTCGGAGGGCCCGTCGTAGATCCGGGCGGCCCGGGCGTCGCGGTAGAACCGTTCGAGCGGCAGGTCGCCCGAATACCCCAGCGAGCCGCAGATCTGCACGGCCCGGTCCACGATCCGGCCCAGCGCCTCGGACACGGCCACCTTGACCATGGCCACCTCCTGCTTGAAGTCGCGGCCGGTCTCGATGAGCCAGGCCGAATGCAGGACCATCAGCCGCGACTGGTACAGCTCGATGGCCGAGTCCGCCAGCATCCACGCCACCGCCTCGTGCCGGATGAGCTCCTTGCCGAAGGCCCTGCGGGTCAGGGCGCGTTCGGTGGCGATGTCGAGCGAACGCTGGGCCACCCCGATCCACCGCATGGCGTGGGCCAGCCGGGCCGGACCGAGCCGAACCTGGGCCAGCGCGAATCCCTCACCCGGGGAGCCCAGCATCGCTTCCGGCCCGACCCGGCAGCCCTCCAGCCGAACCTCGCAGTGGCCGCCCGGCCCTTCGGTCCCCATCACGGGGATCTCCCGGATGACCTTCCACCCCGGGTTGTCCGCCTCCACCATCAGCAGCGAGTAGCGCGAACGCGCATCCACATCCTCCGCGCTTTCCGTTCGAGCCACGACGATGGCGAACGCCGCCCCCGCGGCGCCGGTGATGAACCACTTCTCGCCGTCGATGACCCAGTCGTCCCCGTCTCGGACCGCCGTGGTCCGCAGCAGCGTCGGGTCGGAGGAGGCCACGTCGCGTTCGGTCATTGCGAAGCACGAACGCACCTCGCCGTTCGCCAGCGGACGAAGGTAGCGCTCCTTCTGTTCGTCGTTCGCCACGTGCAGGAGGAGGTGCATGTTGCCCTCGTCGGGGGCCATGGCGTTGAGCGCCAGGGACGCCAACCCGGACACGCCGACCTCCTGGGACACCAGCGCCATCCCCAACGCTCCGAGGCCGAGGCCGCCCCACTCCGCGGGGAGGTGCGGGTTCCACAGGCCCGCCTCCCGGGCCTTCGACCGGAGCCCCACCAGCACCTCGTCCAGGTTCGCGTAGTCCGCGGCGGCCTCGACGGGCAGCACGACATCGCGAACGAACGCCGCGACGCGGGTTCGAACGTCCTCCAGCTCGGCGGGGATGGTGAAGTCCATGGCGGGCTATTTCACCACGCCGCGGCCGGCGCCGGAGTTCAGGGCTCCTGGACCAACTCGACCAGCACGCCGCGGAACGCCGAAGGATGGACGAAACCCACCGACGTGCCGCGCGACCCCGGCCGGGGGGCGTGATCGACGAGCGGCAGGCCGACGGCGCCCAGCTGCTTCAGCACCGAGGCCACGTCGGCCACGCGGTAGCCGACGTGATGCACACCCTCGCCACGGCGGGCCAGGAACCGGCCGACCGGGGTGTCCGGGCCCAGCGCCGCCAGGAGTTGGATGTAGGAGGTGCCCACCGCGAACAGCACTTCCTCCACTCCTTGGTCCTCGACCCGTTCGCGGTGCGCCGGTTCGACGCCGAACGCCGCCCCGTATTCCTCCACGGCACGGTCGAGGTCGGCGACGGCGATGCCGACGTGGTCGATGTCGACCAGCGGGCCGGACGACGTCACGTGGTCCGGGAACGGCGACGCCGCCCGGACGAAGGGTCGGGCTGGAGACGGTTGATGAGGTCGAACGCCTCGGGGATGTGATAGGCGGGGGTGGTGAGCGCCGAGATCATGGCCGCGACACCCTGATAGCGAACCTCCGGCGGCGCGCCCTCGGTCCGCAGCGCGTAGAACTCGACCAGTTCCATGAACTGGCGGAGCGACGGGACGAGGCCGCCGCGTTCGTACGCGTAGATGGTCTGCTGCGCGGCGGGGCAGCCTTTCACCTGGGCCGCATCTCTCACCGCGCGGTAGCCGGCGGTCTTGCGGAGCCCGCGGAGCATCCCCCCGATCCGCCGGGCGGTCTCCGCGTCGATCGGTTCCTGCTTCTTCCGAGGCACTCCGAAACCCTCCTGGCGGGCAGCCGGAAACTGCATCACGAGCAGCTTTTCGCTACACCATAGTCCCCGGATCGAAAAGATGTCATCGACCCTCCGTAGTGGGTGCCGTTCGCCGTGCACGCTCGGACACACGGGACGAAAGCCCTAGCTCCCAGGCCAGGGTTCTGGCCCTTCGGCGGAGGTCCGCACGGGAGCCCAGGAGTACGATGACAAGGTCCGGGGCGCCCACGTGCATCGCTCAACCCCGCAGGTCGCGGCGACCGATACACCATTGACGGCGAGGAGCGAACGTGAGCGAGACGAACAGGGTGGCCGCGGTGCTGGGGGGCGGCCAGGTGCTGCGCCAGGGCAAGGCCGACGTCAGCCGGATCCGCGAACGAACCCGCCGCAAGCGGATCCTCCGGACGTCGCTGTACCTGCTGGCCATCGCGGGCTTCTTCGTCTATCGCTACGTCATCACGAACGACCCGCTGCACTTCAAGATGCCGGCCGACGCGTCGCTGTGGGCTCCCGGGGCCATCCTGGTGGTGCTGCTGGGGGGCGTGATCGTGCTGCCCATGCTGATCGGGGCGCGTTCGCCCCTCATCACCGTTCGGCCCGAACACATCGAGGTCGGGCTCGACACCATCAAGGGCCTCGACCCCCAGGTCGACGAGGTCGTTCGTTCGATCAACGTGTTCCTCGGCTACGCCACGTTCCGCGAGGTTCTCGGCGGCAATCCGCGGCGCGGCATCCTGTTCGAGGGACCGCCCGGGACGGGCAAGACGTTCATGGCCAAGGCCATGGCAAAACAGGCCGGGGTGCCGTTCATGTTCGTCTCCGCCCCCGCCTTCCAGTCGCCGTTCTACGGCATGACGAACGTGAAGGTCCGTTCGTTCTTCAAGGAACTGCGCAAGTCCGCCCGCAAGAACGGCGGGGCCATCGGGTTCATCGAGGAGATCGACGCCATCGGCACCACCCGGGGCGGCCTGTCGATGTCCCCGGCCCCCGCGGGGCTGGAGCGTTCGGTGTCGAACAGCATCTCCGAGGGCTCCAGCGGGATCGTGAACGAACTCCTCATCCAGATGCAGTCGTTCGACCAGCCGCCGCTCCGGCAGCGGCTCAAGGAGAAGGTCCTGCAGTGGATCTCCACGTACCTGCCGGAGGGCAAGGCGCTGAAGAGCGGTCGCCCCGCGTACCACAACATCCTGCTGATCGGTGCGACGAACCGCGCCGACTCGCTGGACCCGGCGCTGCTGCGGCCGGGTCGGTTCGACCGACGGCTGTACTTCGACCTGCCCACCAAGCAGCTCCGCCGCGACCTCATCGACTTCTTCATGGACCGCAAGTCGCACCACATCCAGCTCGACGAGGAGATCGTGCGCGATCGGCTGGCCCAGGACACGTTCGGCTACACGCCGGTCATGATCGAGCACCTGTTCGACGAGGCGCTGCTGGTGGCGCTGCGCAGCGGCCGGGACGGCATGTCGCTCTCCGACATCTACGAGGCCAAGCTGAACGAGGAGGTCGGCCTGCGCCAGGTCACGAGCTACACGACGGAGGAGCGCAACGCCGTCGCCACGCACGAGGCGGGCCACGCCACCGCGGCCCACATCCTGGGCACCACTCGCCGCTTGGAGGTGCTCTCGATCATCAAGCGCCGCGCCTCGCTGGGACTGCTCGCGCACACGGACCTCGAGGAGAAGTACACCAAGTCCAAGACCGAACTGGAGGCGATGCTCGCCATCGCCCTGGGCGGGCTGGCAGCGGAGGAGCTGTTCTTCGGCGAGAGCGGAACGGGACCGGGGTCCGACCTCGCCTACGCCACCGAGGTCGCCGCGATGATGGTCGGCGCCCTCGGGATGGGCGGGTCGCTGCTTTCCTACGAGGCTGTGGACGACGGCGCCGTCAACAGCAAGAACCTGGTTGGCCGCGTCCTGTCCGACCCCGAGGCCAAGTCCCGTGTCGAGGCGATCCTGCACGACCAGAAGCAGCGGATCCTGGGCGTGCTGAACGACAACCGCGACATGGTGATGGCGCTGCGCGACGCGCTGGTCGAACGGGACGAACTGGTGGGCGAGGAGATCATCGAGGTCATCCGGGGCTCCCTGGCCCGCCGCCCGTCGCTCGTCCCGGTCGAGGCCTGAAGCGCCCCTCAACCGCGTAGCATCGCGGGACAAATGGATCACGTCCTCATCCGGGACCTCGACCACCTGACGGGTTCGGCTCAGGCGCCCGCGCTCGGCTACGGCGTGGAGATGCGCGAACGGCCCGGACCGCTCCACAAGTTGGGTGCGTTCGAGGACGACCGGGTGTGGGTGCAGCTCCGAGGCGGCCTGTTCGTGGCGCGCGCCGTGGTGAAGATCTGCTGGGTCGGCGAGTATCCCGACGTCGGTTCGGTACGGATGCGAACGAAGGGCGCGCCTATCCACGACGTGGAGGCGTTCTGGAAGGGCCGAGCCCGCTACGGCTACGCCGGCGTCGCCACCCTCTACCGCGAACAGTGGCTTCCCGAACCGTTCTGGGCCGGACCTCGAACGTACGGCTACGAGTGGGTTCAGCTGGAAGACGAAGGGAAGCGTTCGTCCTGGCTCGAAGAGAAAGCCCCTCCTCGTGGTGGGGAGGGGCTTTCGGATCGTTTCCGGAGCTGGCTCGCGGCCCGCTGACTACTTGGTCGTGGTGATCGTGACCTTGCCGGTCGCGGCGTCGCGAGACACCCTGATCTGGGTCACCGACCCGGTCGCGGAGGAACGGAGCCGCAACGCCGGGACGAGTTCGCTGGCCGTCCAGGAGACGTCTCCGGAGCCGCACGACTGCAGTCCGCCGTCATAGGTGAAGGCCGGGAAGCCGAACGACAACGTTCCCTGCGCGGTCTTGCCCGTGATGGTGCCGCCCCAATGGAACGCATCCTGGAGATCGTTCAGGTCGAGAGAGAAGGACCCGTCCTTGTGAACCGGGACCTGGAACCCGAAGAAAAAGAACTCCGCCAATCCGGCGTCGCCGGTCACCGGACACCGCAGCTTCATGCTGAAGCTCACCGGGACGGCGAACGACCGTGTACTGGTCTGACGCACATGGAACTCGAGGTCCTGGTGTTGGGCGGTCTTTCCCACGTAGTACAGGGTCTTGGCGTTGCCGGCCATGGCGTTCGGTCCAAACGCCACCAGCCCGGCGGTGACCAGGGCCACCACGGGCATGAGCAGCTTCTTCATCGCTTTCCCCTTCCTCGCTCGACGACGGGTCGCGGCCAGTCTGGCCCGGCGGGTCCGCCCCGCGCAAGGGGGGTGCCCCGAAACACGACGCTTGTAGGATGGAACGCGACCCTTTCTGGAAGGAGCGCGGCATGACCTCCGTGATCGTCGACGGTGCCAGGACCCCCATCGGCCGGTTCGGTGGCGGCTTCAAGGACCAGCCCGCGGTGAAGCTCGGCGGGGCTGCCATCAGGGAGGCGTTGCGGCGTTCGAACGTGCCCGGCGAACGGATCGACTACGTGATCATGGGCCAGGTCATCCAGGCCGGCGCCGGGCAGATCACTGCTCGCCAGGCCGCGGTGGAGGCCGGGATCCCGAAGGAGGTCCCGGCCATCACCATCAACAAGGTGTGCCTGTCCGGGCTGAACGCGATCGCCCTGGCCGACCAGCTCATCCGGGCCGGCGAGATCCAGGTCGCGGTGGCCGGAGGGATGGAGTCGATGTCCTCCGCGCCCTACCTGCTGCCCAGCGCGCGATGGGGCGCCCGCATGGGCAACACGCAGCTGGTCGACTCGATGGTCTACGACGGGTTGTGGTCGACGTTCACCGACCAGCACATGGGCGATTCCTCCGACGAGATCAACCGAGAGCTCTCCATCTCGCGCGAGGACCAGGACGCGTGGTCGGCCCGTTCGCACGCCCGTGCCCACCAGGCGTGGGAGGAGGGCCGGTTGAACGAGGAGGTCGTGCCGGTGCAGATCCCCCAGCGCAAGGGCGAGCCGGTCGTCATCTCGCGGGACGAGGGCGTTCGGATCGACTCGACGGCCGATGCGCTGGCCAAGCTGCCGACGGTGTTCAACAAGGACGGGACGATCACCGCCGGCAACGCCTCGCAGCTCTCCGACGGCGGCGCGGCAGTCGTTGTGATGTCTCGCGAGCGGTGCGACGAGCTCGGCCTGGAGCCGCTCGCCGAGATCGTTTCGCACGGCATGAGCGCCGAACGCTACGCCTATCTCCACACCGTCCCCGCGCTGGCCCTGCAGGCCGCGCTGAAGAGGGCCGGCAAGGACGTCCACGACCTGGGCCTGCTCGAGATCAACGAGGCGTTCGCCTCCGTCGCGATGCACGCCACGCGCATGCTCGGCGTCGATGAGTCCGTGGTGAACGTGAACGGGGGAGCGGTAGCGCTCGGCCACCCCATCGGCGCCACGGGCTGCCGCCTGGTCCTGACACTCGCCTACGAGATGCGCCGGCGCGGCATCGAACTTGGCGGCGCCGCGTTGTGCGGCGGCGGCGGCCAAGGCGACGCCCTCATCATCCGCAAACCCCGCGCCTGACCTTCGCGGCCCGGCTGCATCGGGCGTGTCGTACCTGCTCGCTATGGTCGTCTTATGGCCGCCCGGCATGAGGTTCCGCCCGGAGCGTCGTTCGCGTTCGACATCGGACGCGCCTCGCTCGATGAGCAACTTCGTCGGATCGACGCCCTGGACACCAAGGCAGGAGTGCTGATCGCGGCCGATGGCATCTTGGCGGGTCTTGTTCTGGGCTCCCCGACCTTCGTCGGCCGCACGTCGCGGCCGGTCGCTGTCGGATGGATGGCCACCCTGATCCTGTCCCTCCTCTTTGGACTTGCGGCCATCGCGACGAGGAGGTACGAGTTCGCCCCGACCGCGGAAGCTGTGATCAGATTCATCCGCCACGACGAAGATTGGCTGAAGTGGCGATTCCTTGGAAACCTGGCTCGGGCGCTGGAGGTGAACGGCCGGAAGCTCGCGTGGAAGTCTCGGGCGCTCTCGGCTGCC
>DAIMKN010000026.1:0-10500 GCA_036721725.1 Actinomycetota bacterium | reverse complement strand
GCCGAACAGCGGATTGCGGCGATGTTCGATGAGGCCGAGGTCCTGGACCCTTCACCGTCCCCGATACCGCCTCCAGTCGACTGATCCCGTCAGACTCCGCTCGCTAGGCGATGACTTCGCGCCGTCCTTCCTCGGTGGGGGGGACGACGTCGCCGAAGTATTCCGAGACGTCGTCGGCCAGGATCTGTTCGACGCGGCCGGTGAACGCGGGGTAGGCCGTCTGGTGGCTCCGGTGCCGGCGGTAGCCGCCGGCCAGGAGGAAGAACTGCCAGCCCTCGTTCTTCAGGGCCTCCGCGTTCTGGCGGTAGTGGCGCCACCGTTCGCCGTAGTGGAAGAACTCCTCGACCGCGGCGCTGAGGGCGACCAGCAGGCTGACGCCGAACGTGGCCCACCTGACCGCGGGGATCTTGATGAACTCGACGGACAGGGTGAGGAGCGCCGGGACGATGATGCCACCGATGACCGTGGTCAGTCGCAGCACGTAGTGACGGTTCCTGGCCCGGTCGGCCCGGCCGTCCATCCACAGTAGCTGGTCCAGCCACCTGCCCACCAGCATGCGTTTCTGTTCGGGTGACAGGTCCAGCCCGTCGATCAGGGCCGTCATCTCGGTGCGCAGTCCCTCCCGGTAGTCCGAACCGTCAGCCATGCCCGTCCTCCTCTCGCTCCGAAAGCGCCGCCAGGATGGCCGCGGCCAGGGCGTCGCCGCCTCTGCCCGCCTCGAACACGTCGATCATCCCGGTCTCGGCCAGAAGTCCAGCCCGGCCCGGGTCAGAACCGGTTCGAACCGCTTCAGCCAGAAGGTCGGCGGTCCGGCCGGTCCCGTCGACCACCAGCACGCGTCGCCCGCCCGACACCGACGCGGCCACGTCCTCCCACGACACATCGCCCCCGTTCACCAGCACGGTGAGCGTGGGGCGCTCGCCCGCCACTGCCGCGGCCAGCAGGTCGAGCCACGGGGACTCGTCGCCCCATCGTTCGCCCGGAACGATGAGGAAGTGGGTGTGGTTCGGCTCCAGACGAACGCCCCCGTCCGCGTCGGTACCCGGGACGGAGACGAGGCCCGCCGGTACCACGCCGACCAACGGGAACGAACGGCCTGGCTGCGCCCGCGCTTGACCGAGGGCCTGCATCACGCCGGTGTTGGTACCGCCGTCGATGGCCACCGCGCCGGCGGCCTCCACCGCGGCCGCGACGCCGGTTCGGAACAGCTCCTTCAGGCTCGATCCGCCGCCATGCAGCTCGAGGTCCGCCGCGCCGCCCACGACCACCAACGCGGGCCGAGGTCCGTCCAGCCCGAGCAGCGCCACCGCACGGCCCACGTCGTCCGGTTCGTGGACCCACACGGCCGTGCTCTCGGTCCCCCCGGCGAACCGGAGGCGGTCTGTTCGAACGTTCGCCGTGGCCTGTCCCTTCTCCTCGTGGAGCCGCGGGGTCGGCATGATGATGCGGCAGGCCGCTCCCGGCGTCCAGCCTGGACGCCGGTGCGATACTCGTTCCGGCCGCCGCCCTCATCGATGAAGGGCGGTCCAGGAGGCGTTCGCGTGGCGGAGAACCTGTTCGGGCTGCCCGAGGAGCTGGAAGAGTTCCGCGGGCTGGTCCGGGAGATCGTGGAGGAGCGGATCGGGTTCGACCGGGCCGCCGAGATCGACGACGCGGACGAGTTTCCGTGGGACGTCCACAAGACGTTCGTGGAGAACGAACTCATGGCCGTGGGCTATCCCGAGGAGTTCGGCGGGAGCGGCGGGGCGTCGCTGACGTTCGCCGTGATGGTCGAGGAGATCTCGCGCGTCTCCGCGGGCTGCGCGCTCATCCCGCTGGTCAGCCGCCTCGGGGCCATCCCGTTGATGCTCGCCGGGAGCGACGACCAGAAGCGCGAGCTGTTCGGCGGGATCGCGCGAGGCGAGCACCAGATGTCGTACTGCCTGACCGAGCCCGGCAGCGGCAGCGATTCCGTGGCGATGACGACCCGATATTCGCGCAATGGCGAAGGCTTCGAACTGTCCGGCACCAAGCGGTTCATCACCGGCGCGGGCGTGTCCGACGCGTACACGGTGTTCGCCACGCGCGACCCGGCCGAGCGGGCCAAGGGGATCTCTGCGTTCGTCGTCTACACGGACGATCCCGGGGTGTCGTTCGGCAAGCTCGAACACAAGATGGGCATCCGCGGCTCGCCCACCCGCGAGGTGTACCTCGACCACGCCCGGATCCCCGCGGACCGCCTGATCGGCGAGGAGCTCCAGGGATTCACCTATGCCATGAAGACGCTCGACTACTCACGTCCCACCATCGCTGCGCAGGCGCTGGGGATCGCGCAGGGGGCCTTCGACTTCGCCGCCAAGTACGCCACCGAACGCCAGCAGTTCGGCAAGCCGATCAGCCTCTTCGAGGGGCTGCAGTTCATGCTGGCCGACATGGCCATGGAGATCGAGGCCGCCCGCATGCTCGTCTACCGCGCGGCGAACGCCGTCGAACGGGACGACCCCAAGATGAGCTACCACGCCGCCGTGGCCAAGTGCTACGCGGGCGACGCGGCGATGAAGGTGACCACGGACGCCGTGCAGATCCTGGGCGGTTATGGCTACATGCGCGAGTACCCGGTCGAACGCATGATGCGCGACGCCAAGATCACCCAGATCTACGAGGGGACGAACCAGATCCAGCGGGTGGTCATCGCGCGTTCGATCCTCAAGGCCATCGGGGGATGACCACCGGGTCCGACAGAACAGGACCGTCGCTGCCGTCCACGCCGCCCTGGCTCTCCTCCGCGCTGCCCGCCGAGGGCGACTGGGGGCTCGAGGCCAAGCCGTGTTCGGCCTCCGTCGTCTCGCTGATCCGCCAGATGGACCTGACCGACGCGAACTTGCTCGGCAACGTCCACGGCGGCGAGGTGATGAAGCTCGTGGACACGTGCGGCGGCCTCGCCGCGATGAAGCACTGCGGCGGCCCGGCCGTGACCGTGGCCATGGACGAGATGCTGTTCCTGGAGCCCGTCTACGTCGGCAACGTGGTGACGGTGCGGGCCATGGTGAACGACACGGGTTCGTCGTCCATGGAGGTCGGCGTTCGGGTGGAGGCGGAGAACGTTCGAACCGGCCACCGCGTCCACACCTCCAGCGCGTATCTGGTCTACGTGGCGCTGGACCGCGACGGCAAGCCGCGGAAGGTCCCGCCGGTCATCGCCGAGACCGACGAACAGCGTCAGCGCCAGCGCGAGGCCAAGGTCCGCCGCCAGCTCCGCCTGGGCCGCAAGCAGGCCATCCTGGAAGCGCGGCAGGCGAAGGGCGACCCGGTCGACGGCTGAGCGAGCGGCGGCAGAGGCAGCGGAAGCGGCGGCGGCTCAGACGTTCGTCATGAAGATCGGCGACGTGGTGGGTTGGAGACTGCCGCCGCGGGGTTCGACCGTCACTGCGAGGGTCTGGACCGGACCGTTCACCGTGGCCGGCGCCAGGACGGTGCCGCCGTTCGGCTCGAACGTCCCGGCGGGCTGCATCCGGCCGCCGCTCGCCGGCAGGAACCACAGCTCGTACACCTTCCCCGAGGCGGGGGTGTCGAGGTGGGAACCCAGTACCCACACCCGGTGGTCGCCGGCGTGCAGCGCCACCGCGAGCTGCTGGCTGCCCGACGGGATGAAGTTCACGACGCGGGCGCCGGGCTGGGCCAGGAAGGCCACCAGCTGCTGGGAGTTCGTCCCTCGGGGGGCCAGCGAGTAGCCGACCAATCCGCCGCCCACCAGGGCCACGGCGGCGGCCACCGCCGCCACGGCCATCCACCGGCGAACGCGCCCCGCCGCCCCTTCCCGGGACGCCATGGGCCGAACGTTCGACGGAAGCGGTTCCTTGTCCGGCGAGAGTCCGACCGGCGGGACGTCCTGAACCTGTCGCAGCAGTCGCTCGGTCGCACCCGGAGACAGGGCGATGGGATGGAGGGACATGGCGAGCTCCGAGGCCACCTCGGCGTAGTCGGCCTCCAGGCGGAGACACACGGCGCAGTCGGCTCCGTGCAACGAACGCATCCGCAGCAGCTCCCGCCGGCCAACCTCGTCCAGGCCGTCCAGGGCGTCGGCCGCGATGAGCTCCTCGATGGCGTCGTGCGAACGATCGGTAGGACTCCTCATGCACTCGCCTCCGAAAGCATCGAACGCAACCGGCGCATGCCGAGCAGGGTCCGGCTCTTGACCGTTCCGAGCGGCAGCCCGAGCTCCTCGGCGATCACCGTCTGCGTCTTCGCGTGGAAGTACATGAGTTCCAGCACCTGGCGTTGTTCGGCCGGGATGTCTTCGAGCGCCGCCCGAACCCCCGCCCGCGACTCCCTCACCGCCGCTTCCTCCACCACGCGTTCGCCCACGTCGTCGACGATCGTCACCACGTCGGCCTCGGCGTTCTGACTGCGGCGGCGGTGGGCCTCCTCGCGCCGGACCATGTCGACGGCCCGGTGGTGGACGGCGGACATGAGCCATGCCCGGAACGAGCCCCGCTCCTCCCGGTAGGCGCTCGGGTCCTTCCACAGAGCCAGGAACGCTTCCTGCACGATCTCCTCCGCCATGAAGGGCTGCCGTACGATGCGGACGGCCAGTGCCTTGGCCCGGGGGCCGTACCGCTGGAAGATGTCGGCGAACGCGTCCACGTCACCCCTGCCTATCCGGCGCACGTCGGCGCGGTCGCGAGCGCGAGCGTCCTCCACGCTACCGACGGCCACGGCGCGGCTCCTGATGGGCTGGCTGGCGATAGGTCGCTGCGTGCTGAGGGCGTTCGCGGTCACTCCTGCGTCGCTCCGGTCCCGATTGACTCTCTGTGCCTGATTCGCACCGAACCCCGCGATGGATCAGTTCGCCTGTCACGTTTTCTCCACAGGTCGGGGGAGTGCCGACCGGATCCCGTCCAGCGACGCCGGGTTCTCCAGGCTGGACAGGTCGCCGGCGTCCGCGTCCATCACCAGCGCCCGCAGGGCCCGTCGAACGATCTTGGCGCTCCTCGTCTTGGGGAGCTCGTCCACGAACAGCACCTGAGACGGCCTGAACGACTTCCCCAGGCTGTCGGTGACCGCGCGCTTCAGGTCCGCGGCGAGTGAGTCGGTGCGTTCGTACCCCGGCTTGGTGACGACGAAGCACCACACGGCCTCGCCCTTGACCTCGTCGTGGACCCCGACCGCGGCGCTCTCCGCCACGGCGGGGTTGCCGGCCAGCGCCGATTCGACCTCCGCCGGACCGAGGCGCTTGCCGGCGATGTTCATGGTGTCGTCCGAACGGCCGTGGAGGAACCAGAATCCGTCGTCGTCGATGGTGGCCCAGTCGCCGTGGACCCACACGTCCGGCCACCGGTTCCAGTACGCGTCCAGGTAGCGCTGTGGATCTTTCCACACGCCTCGGGTCATGGCGGGCCACGGCTTCTTGCACACCAGTTCGCCGACTTCGCCCCGGGCCACCGGCGCACCGTCGGGCCCCCACACGTCGATGTCCATGCCCAGGGCCGGACCGCGCAGCGTGGTCGCCTTGAGCGAGGTGATGGGCAGCGGCGAGAGGAAGCACGCCCCCACCTCCGTGCCGCCCGAGATGTTGATGATGGGGCACCGACCGCCGCCGACCTTGTGGAGGAACCACAGATAGGGGTCGGGGTTCCACGGCTCGCCGGTCGAACCGAGGATGCGCAGGCTCGACAGGTCATGGCGTTCGACCATCTCGTCGCCGGCCGGGATCAGCGCGCGGATCAGGGTGGGGGAGATGCCGAGCGCGGTGATGCGGTGGCGTTCGACCAGATCCCACAACCGGTCCGGGGGGTCGTTCGGCGCGCCGTCGAACAGGAACACCGTGGCGCCGGCGGCTCCCGCGCCGACGATCTCCCACGGCCCCATGATCCAGCCCAGGTCGCTCACCCAGAACAGGATGTCGTCGGCGTGGATGTCGGCCTGGTAGGCCGCCTCCTCCGCGATCTTCACCAGGAACCCGCCGTGCACGTGGACCGAGCCTTTGGGGAGCCCGGTCGTGCCGCTGGTGTAGGCGATGAGCAGGGGATGTTCGGGATCGAGGTGCAGCGTGTCGAACGTCTGGGGCTGCGCAGCCAGGAGCTCGCTCCACCTGACGTCCCGGCCGTCGGTCCAGGGAAGGTCGTCGCGGCCGAGGCGTTCCCATACCACGACGTGGGCAACGGACGGGCTGTCCGCGACCGCCTGGTCGGCCGTCTCCTTCATCGGGATGACGCCGCCCCGGCGGATGAAGCCGTCGGCGGTGATGAGGACCTTGGCCTCGGCGTCCTGCAGCCGCGACGCCACGGCCGGCGCGCCGTAGCCCGAGAAGATGGGGACATAGACCGCGCCGATCTTGGCGCAGGCGAGGGTGGCGGCCACCGTCTCGGGCGCCATGGGCAGGAAGATGCCCACCGTGTCGCCGTCACGTACGCCGAGAGAACGCAACCCGTTCGCCAGCCGGTCCGCCATCTCCCGGAGTTCGGCATACGTGACGCGGCGAACGACCCCGTCCTCCGACTCCCACAGCACGGCGACCTTGTCGGGGGTGCGTTCGGCCCATCGGTCCACGCAGTTATGTGCCAGGTTTACCGTCCCGCCGCCGAACCAGGTGGTCCAGGGGATGCCGTTCGAGCTGTCCATGACCTTCGAGTAGGGGCGGTAGAACTCGATGCTGAGATCCTTCACCACCGCGTCCCAGAACCACTCCACGTCGTCCTGCGATCGCTTCACCAGCTCGTCGTAACCCTGGATGCCGTTCGAACGCATGAACCTCGTGACGTTGGCGTGCTCCACGTAATCTTCAGAAGGACTCCATACCACGTCGGTCACGAACGACCCTCCTGCTCAAGCGTTGCCGGTATCTTCGAACAAGACTAATGGCCGAGACTCCCGAAACGCGAGCGGGCAAGCACCGTCATGGCGCAACGACCCGGCGAACACTCCTGGTGGTGGCGGGCGTGCTGTCGTTCCTGCTCGCCGTGGGATCGGGATTGTCCATCGCCCAGATCCACCGGTGGGAAGGCACGCTGACGAAGTACTGCGCCGGGTCGGGTTGCGACAAGGCGAACCCCGGCGGCCACAACCTGATCCACGTCGAGCCGTTCTGCAAGGACATCTGCAACTACCTCATCCTGGGGAGCGATTCGCGGGCCCAGCTGACCAAGAGGCAGCAGGGCCAGTTCGGCAGTCCCACCCTGGTCACAGGGCAGCGTTCGGACACCATCATCGTGGTGCGGGTCAACGCCGCGGCGAACAGGACCGTCATCCTGAACATCCCCCGGGACCTTCGGGTGCAGATCCCCGGTCACGGCCTCGACAAGATCAACTCGGCCTTCCAGTACGGCGCCGACACCCTGGTGCAGGCAGTCGAACAACTCACCGGCCTCACCATCAACCACTACGTCGAGGTGAACTTCGCCGGGTTCATCAACGTGGTGAACGCCATCGGCGGCGTTCCCATCTGCGTGGACCACGCCATGGTGGACACCCTGTCCGGCCTCAACCTCCCCCGCGGCGGCTGCTACAACCTCCAGGGCGCGCAGGCGCTGTCGTTCGTTCGAGCTCGCCACGTCCAGGGTGACGCCATCCCGGACTTCTCGCGGATCGCCCGCCAGCAGCAGTTCATGCGGGCCATCATCGACAAGGTCATCTCCCCGAAGGAGACCTTCCGCATCAACCAGATCGTGAACGCCGTGAAGGACAACCTGGTCATCGACCAGAACCTCAACATCTATTCGGTCCAGGACCTCACCCGCAAGCTCGCCGTGGTGGGCCAGCAGGGCGTGACGTTCCGGGTGGTCCCGGCCATCCCGGTGACCATCGACGGGGGGGACTACGTGCAGCTCCAGCAGCCCCAGGCCCGCAACCTGTTCGCCAAGATCCGCAAGAACCAGTACCTCGGCACCCTGGGCAAGGAGGAACCGGGCGGCGCGATCTCCCCGGCGAACATCACGGTGCGTCTGGAGGACGCCGCCTCGGGGGGTGCGGTCAAGCAGGTGGAGAGCTTCCTGAAGCGGGCGGGCTTCGTCGTGCTGCCGGTCACCGCGGCGCCGCCGGGGCAGAGGAAGTCGGAGATCCTCTTCGGGACCGAGGCGGGCAAGGAGAAGGCGGTCGTGTCCTCCTACCTGCCGCGGCTGTCGGTCGTGTTCGACCGGCATCCTGTGGCCGGGGCGGACGTGACTGTGATCGTCGGCCCGGACTTCTCCGGCCTGCCCTCCTGAGATCCCGCCCCGCGGGGGCCGGGGCGTTCGTCCACGAACCTCGCGAAACCCCAAGGGCCGTTGGAACGACGCGAGCCTGCACCCGCTGGGCGACATCTTCCTGAAGGAGCTGTCGCAGACGCTGAGGAACAACGACACCTCCCCGGTCCAGAAGGTGAACGACGACTCGTCCTATGCCCTTCACTTCTTGCCGGCGGTGAGCGTCAGGTCCAACGGGACGATCTGTTCGTCCTGGTACGACCGGAGGCTGTGGGGCGCCGACAGCACCGAGACCGACTACTTCGGTGAGTGCCGGAGCAGGTCGAACGTGAGCAGTACGGACTTCCAGATCACCACGGGGGCCACGGACTGGGCCGGGACGTCGTCATTTATCGACCCGAACTTCGGGGACTATACGGACAACACCTCGACCGGCGACATCACGTACTTCATCTGGTCAGACGGGCGGCTCGGGGTGCCGCAGCCGTTCGTCGACTCGAACTGATCGACGAGCTTCGAACAGGGTGAGGAGCGGGGGCCCCGGAACGGGGGCCCCCGCTCCGTTAGACTCGCCCGCATGCCGGTGGAGATCGACGTCGACCACGTTGCCCGGCTGGCCCGGCTGGACCTGACCGATGAGGAGAAGGACCGCTTCCGCCGTCAGCTCGGCCTGATCCTGGAGCACGCGGAGAAGGTCGGCGAGGTGACCGCGGCCGATGTCCGGCCCACCTCCCATCCCATCCCTCGTTCGAACGTATTCCGCCCCGACGAGCTGCGTCCGGGCCTGACCCACCAAGAGGCGATGTCGAACGCCCCCGACGCGGAGGCCGAATGCTTCCGGGTCCCGCCCATCGTGGAGGAGCCGTGACCCCTGGCGGCCCGCCCGCGCCCTGCGACCTCACCGGCCACGAGCTCACGGAACGCTTCGCGAACGGCAGTCTGTCCGCCACTGAAGTGCTCGAGTCCACCCTCGAGCGGGTCCGTTCGCTGGACGAACGCCTCCACGCCTACCTCTTGGTGGTGGAGGAGCAGGCCCGCGAAGCGGCGGCCGCAGTCGACGCAGCCATCGCCGCCGGCGATCGGCCCGGTCCCGTGGCGGGCATCCCCCTGGCGCTCAAGGACGTCCTGTGCACCAAGGGCATCCGGACCACCGCGGGTTCGAAGATCCTCGAGCCCTACGTCCCGCCCTACAGCTGCACGCCGTGGGTTCGCCTGAAGGGCGGCGGGGCCGTGCTCATCGGCAAGACGAACTGCGACGAGTTCGCCATGGGCTCGTCGAACGAGAACTCGGCGTACGGGCCGGTCCACAATCCGTGGGACACGACCCGCGTGCCGGGCGGGTCCTCCGGCGGGTCCGCCGCGGCCGTGGCGGCGGGGGAGGCCGTGTGGGGGTTGGGGACCGACACGGGCGGCTCCGTTCGGCAGCCCGCTTCTCTCTGCGGAGTGGTCGGGTTCAAGCCCACGTACGGCCGCATCTCCCGGTACGGGTTGATCGCGTTCGCCTCCTCGCTCGACCACGTGGGGACGTTCACCCGTGACGTTCGGGACTGCGCCACGCTGCTCTCCGCCATCGCCGGGCACGATCCTCGCGACGCCACCAGCCTGCCGGACCCCGCGGCCGACTACACCGAAGGCCTGGACGGGGGAGTGGCGGGCTTGCGCATCGGCGTGGTCGAGGACTGGGTCGAGATGGACGGTGTGCAACCGGGTGTTCGGGAGTCCGTTCGAGCCGCCGTCGAACGCCTCGCCGGGCTGGGCGCGTCGGTCGACACCGCGTCGCTGCCGCACGCGGACTACGCGCTGTCGGCGTACTACCTGATCGCGCCGGCGGAGTGCTCGTCCAACCTGGCCCGGTTCGACGGCGTGCGCTACGGCTATCGCGCCCCGGATGCGCCGAACGTCGTGCAGATGAACCAGCGGACGCGAGGCTACGGGTTCGGCGACGAGGTGAAGCGCCGGATCATGCTGGGGACCTATTCGCTGTCCGCCGGCTACTACGACGCGTACTACGGACAGGCCCAGAAGGTTCGAACGCTCGTCATCCAGGACTACGAGCAGGCGTTCGAACGGTTCGACCTGCTGGTGTCGCCCACGTCGCCGACCACGGCGTTCCGGCTGGGCGAGAAGACCGAGGACCCGCTGGCGATGTATCTGTCCGACGTGTTCACCATCCCCTCGGACCTCTCCGGGACGCCGGCGATCAGCATCCCGTGCGGCTTGGCCGACGGCCTGCCCGTGGGGTTGCAGATCATGGGCGGCCTCCGCGACGAGGCCACGGTGCTTCGGGCGGCGTTCGCCCTCGAACAGGACCTGGGGTTCTCCGCGCGGCCTCCGGTGGTGG
>DAIMKN010000025.1:0-20152 GCA_036721725.1 Actinomycetota bacterium | reverse complement strand
GTTCGGAGGATTCTACCCATCACCTCGGAACACGAGCAAGTACGTCTCTTTCCCCGTGATACGCGAACCCGCCAGTCCCGGGATTGAGGGGGCCCTGGTCTACCCCCGAAGCAGCTCGACGAGCCGGGGCACGATCTCCACCCCGGCCAGCGTTCCCAGCCGTCCCCGGGCCGCGGCGCGCTCGCCGAACGTCTCCGTCGCATCCGGGCTGACCCCCGCCCCGGCCACGAGCAGCGGGACCGGGGCCGCCGTGTGGGCCTTGCGGATGCAGGATGTCGAATGGTCGGCGGTGACCGCCAGGACCGTTCGGCTCAGGTCGATCCGGGGCAGGAGCTCGGCGAAGAACGCCTGGTCGATGTCCTCGCACACCTCGAGCTTGTCCTCGGGCCGGCCGTCGTGGGCGGGCACATCCGGGCCCTTGATGTGGATGTAGAGGGCGTCGTAGCCACCGAGCGCCTCTGCCGCCAGCGCGGCCCACGCCGCGTACTGGTCGCGCCGGGCGCCCCCGACGGGCGCCTCCACCTGTCCCATCTCCAGCACCATGGAGATGCCGCGTTCGACGGGCATCTCCACGAAGCAGCCCCACGACGGGCCGAACCGTTCTTTGATCGGCGTGAGGTGTGGGAGGTGGTCCCCACCGTCGCGGGTGAGGATGAGGTTCGCCGCCAGCCGCCCTTCCTTCCGGCGGCGAACGTTGACCTCCGAGGCGTCCAGGATCTCGGCGGCGTCGCCCACCCATGCGTTGGTCAGCTCGGCCGCCCGGCGGGCCTCCTCGGAGCCGTCCATGGCCTCCGCCCTGGCCGCGCGGTCCGGGAAGGTCTCCAGCGCCACGCCCAGCGAACCCTTCTTGGCGTAGGCCGGGTCCGTGTTCGACACCTCGGCGGACAGCGGGCCCTCGGCCGACCGGATGACCAGCGCGCCGCGGTGTTCGATGGTGGCCCGCAGCTCGAACGCCGCCCGGGGAAGCGTGAGCGTTCGGTTGACCTCCTCGGCCAGCGCCGCCGCGTCCTCGCTGGACAGATCGCGGCCTACCCGACGGTCGACGATGCGGCCGTCCTCCTGCGTGGCGAAGTTCACGCGATAGGCCAGATCGCCGTCGGCGAAGGCCATCCCCGACCCCAGGGCCTCCAGAACGCCACGGCCGGGATGTTCGAGCCGCGGGTCGTAGCCCAGGATGGCGAACACGGCGATGTCGGACTCGGGGGCGATGTCCTCCCCCACGGTTTGGACCAGACCCTGCACCCCCCGAGCGGCCAGGGAATCCATGACCGGCGTTCGAGCCGCCTCCAGGGGCGTTCGGCCTCCGAACTGCGGGATGGGATCGTCGCCCAGGCCGTCGAGACAGACGTAGAGGAGCTGGTTCACGCGGCCGGTCTCCTTCCGGAGGTCGATGGGTCAGTACTTCACGATGAGGGCGAACTCCTCGGGGTCGAGGCTCGCCCCGCCCACCAGGGCGCCGTCGATGTCGGGGTGGGCCATGAACTCCCGGATGTTGCCGGGCTTGACGCTGCCGCCGTATTGCACCCGGGCGGACGCGCCCGCTGCCGGATAGCGACTGGCCAGGACCTGGCGGATGAGGGCGGTGACCTGTCCGGCGTCCTCGGCGGTGGCGTTGCGGCCGGTGCCGATGGCCCAGATCGGTTCGTACGCCACCACCAGCGCGGCGGCCTGGGCTTCGGTGATGCCCGCCGTGGCCGCTTCGACCTGGCCGGTCACCTTGTCATCCGTTCGGCCCGCGTCCCGCTCCTCGGCCGTCTCCCCCACGCACAGGATCGGGGTCATGTTCGCGGCGAACACCGCCTTGACCTTCTTCGCCACGACGGCGTCGGTCTCGCCGAACACCTGCCGGCGTTCGGAGTGGCCCACGATGACGTAGCGGCACTTCAGGGAGGCCAGCATCGCGGTGGAGACCTCGCCGGTGTAGGCGCCCGAGTCCTCCCAGTGGCAGTTCTGCGCGGCCAGCGCGTACGGGAGCCGGTCCGCCTCGAACAACGTCTGCAGGCTCCGCAGCGCGGTGAACGGCGGCGCGATGACCACCTCGACGCGGTCGCTGTCCTTCTGGTCGAGCAGGTAGGAGAGCTTCTGCACGGCCTGGATGGCCTCAAGGTGGGTCTTGTTCATCTTCCAGTTCGCCGCGATGATCGGTTGTCTCGCCACCTCGTTCAGGCCTCCTCCATCAGTACGGCGATGCCGGGAAGCTCCCGGCCCTCCAGGAACTCCAGCGACGCACCGCCGCCGGTCGACAGGTGGTCGATGCCCTCCTCCAGATCGAGCTTCTTCAGCGCGGCCAGGCTGTCACCGCCACCGACGACCGTGAACGCGTTCGACGCGCCCGCCACGGCCATGGCCACGCCGCGTGTCCCCGCCGAGAAACGTTCCAGCTCGAACATGCCCATGGGACCGTTCCACAGGATGGTCCGGGCATCGGCGATGGTCCGGGCGAACTCCTCCACCGCCCGGGGACCGATATCGAGGCCCATAAGGTCGCGGGGCACGGCATCCGCCGGGACGGTCCGGGCCTTCGCGTCCAGTGACGGTTCGGCCGCGGCCACGACGTCCTCGGGCAGCTGGATCAGGACGCCGCGTTCGTCGGCCTCCTTCACCGCGCGGCGAACATCGTCGAAGCGGTCGCGTTCGACCAGCGATCTCCCGACCTCGCCGCCCGCCGCGGCCAGGAAGGAGAAGGCCATCGCGCCGCCGACGAGGAGGGCGTCGACGCGTTCGATGAGGGACCCGACCACGGCCAGCTTGTCCGAGACCTTGGCCCCGCCCAGGATGGCCACGAACGGCTCCTCGGGCTCGTGCAGCAGCCTCGACAGAACCTCGACCTCCCGCTGCATCAGGCGCCCGGCCGCGCTGGGGAGGCGTTCGGCCACGCCGACCACGGAGGCGTGCGCGCGGTGGGCGGCTCCGAACGCATCGTCCACGTAGACATCGCCCAGCGAGGCCAGCGCCTCGGCGAACGCGGGGTCGTTCTTCTCCTCGCCGGGGTCGAACCGGAGGTTCTCCAGCAGGATGACCTGACCGGGTTGGAGTGCGCGGGCGGCAGCATCCACCTCCGGCCCAACCACCTGGTCCAGCTTGCGAACGGTCGAGCCGAGCTCGTCCGAAAGCGCGGCGGCCACGGCATCCAGCCGAAGTTCGGGCTTGGGCTGACCCTTGGGACGGCCGAGGTGCGAACACACCACCAGCGCCGCGCCGCCGTCCAACAGTTCGCTGATCGTCGGGACCGATGCCCGGATCCGCGTGTCGTCGGTGATCCGACCGTTCTGCAGGGGAACGTTCAGATCGCAGCGAACCAGGACGACCCTGCCGCGGCAGTCGCCGAGGTCCTCGAGCGTGCGGAGGCGACGGGCGCCCAATTACCGCTTGCGTTTGGCGTCGACGATCTCGACCAGGTCCACCAGCCGGTTCGAGTACCCCCACTCGTTGTCGTACCAGCCCATGACCTTGACCAGCGAGCCCAGGGCCATCGTGAGCGGCGCGTCGAACGTGCACGAGGCGGGCGTCCCCACGATGTCGGAGGACACGAGCGGCTTCTCCGAGTAGACCAGGACCTTGCTGAGCGGCCCGCTCTCGGAGGCCGAACGGAACGCGGCGTTGACGTCCTGCACCGTGACGTCGCGGCCCAGGATGGCGGTGAAGTCGGTGATCGAACCGTCCGGCACGGGCACCCGCAGGGCCTGGCCGTCCAGCTTGCCCTTCATCGACTCGAGCACCAGTGAGGTCGCTCTGGCGGCGCCGGTCGACGAGGGGACGACGTTGATGGCGGCGGCCCGGGCCTCCCGGAGGTCCTTGCTGGCCGGGCCGTCCACCAGCGCCTGCGTGCCGGTGTACGCATGGACCGTGGTCATGAGGCCCTTCTCCACGCCGAACGCGTCGTCCAGCACCTTGACCATGGGGACGAAGCAGTTCGTCGTACAGGAGGCGTTCGAGATGACCTTGTGCTTGTCGGGGTCGAACGTGTCGTCGTTGACCCCGACCACGAACGTGGCGTCGGCGTCCTTGCCCGGAGCGGAGATGACCACGATGGGGGCGCCGGCCTCGAGGTGCATGGCGGCCTTGCTGCGTTCGGTGAAGAACCCGGTGGACTCGACCACCACGTCCACGCCGAGGTCGCTCCACGGCAGCGCCTTGGGGTCGCGTTCGGCCAGTATCTGCAGCGTGTCGCCGTTCACCTTGATGCCGTCGCCGACCACCTCGATGTCCGCGTCCCACGTCCCCAGGATCGAGTCGAACTTCAGCAGGTGGGCCATGAGCTCGACCGACCCGAGGTCGTTGGCCGCGACGAACTCGATGTCCGCGCCGCGCTGCTTGGCCGCACGGAAGAAGTTGCGCCCGATGCGTCCGAACCCGTTGATCCCGATCCTGGTTGCCATGTCGTTCGTCCTCCTCGAAGTGGTGGATGGTCGCGCACACCAATCCTAGTACCCGGCGCGGCTCGCTCCGCTCCGGGCGATCAGTCCCGGCCCAGGTCGCGGTGCTCGATCGACACGGGCAGGGCCTTCTTGCGGAAGTACTCCGCCAGCTCGGTCGCCACCACGACCGAACGGTGCCGCCCGCCGGTGCAGCCGACGGCCACGGTGAGGTAGGCCTTCCCCTCGGCCAGGTAGCCGGGCACGGTGACGTCGAGCAGCGCGCGGAGCCGCCGCATGAACTCGCCGTAGGACCGCTGGGTCATCACGTAGTTGCGGACGCTGGGATCCGAACCGGGGAGCGGACGCAGCGAGTCCACCCAGTGCGGGTTCGGCAGGAACCTGACGTCCAGGACCATGTCCGCGTCGCGGGGCACGCCGAACTTGAACCCGAACGACGTCACCGCGACCTGCAGCCGGCTCTCCGCCGGCGACTTGGCGAACGCGTCGCGGATGCGGTCTCGCAGATCGTGCGGGCTCATGGTCGTGGTGTCGATGATGAGGTCCGCCTCCTCCTTCAGGGTGCCCATCATCAGTCGTTCCTTGCGGATGCCCTCGGAGACGCGATCGGCCGGGGCGAGTGGATGGCGGCGGCGGGTCTCGGCGAACCTGGCCACCAACGCGTCGTCCGAGGCCTCGAGGAACACGATGCGGTAGGCGATCTTCAGCTCCTTGAGGTCGGCCAGGCCCTGGGAAAGTTCGGTGAAGAAGACGCCGCCCCGAACGTCCGCCACCAGCGCCACGCGGGCCGGACTTCCGGCCGTCGAGGCGAGCTCCGCCATCTTGCCGATGAGCGCAGGGGGGAGGTTGTCCACGACGAAATACCCGATGTCCTCGAGGCACTTCGCCGCCTCCGACCGCCCCGCGCCGGACAGCCCGGTGATGATGGTGAAGTCGACCGCCCGGGCCGCGTCCGCCCGGAGGCGTTCGACCTGCTCCGGACGCTTGGGGGTGGTTGCCATCGTCAGCCGGCCCTCCGTTCGGCCGTCTCCTGATGGAGCGCGGAGTGGACGGTTCGGGCCATAGCGGGCCCCACACCCGGGGTGCCCTCGATCTCCTCGACCGACGCGGTCCGCAGCCGCGCCACCGAGCCGAACCGCTTCATCAGCGCCTTCTTCCGGACCGCTCCGACACCTGGGATGTCGTCCAGCTCCGACCGCAGGGCCCTGCGCCCCCGCTTCGAACGGTGATACGTGATGGCGAACCGGTGCGCCTCGTCCCGGATGTGTTGGAGGACGAACAGCGCCTCCGAACCTCGAGGGATGAGCAGCGGCTCGGGCTGCCCGGGCAGGTAGACCTCCTCCAGCCGTTTGGCCAACCCGATGACCGGCAGGTCGAGCCCCGCCTCCGCAAGCACCCGCTCCGCAACGCTCAGCTGCCCACGCCCCCCGTCCACCACCACCAGCGACGGGGGGTACGCGAACCGCCTCGGTCGCTTGGCGGCGCCGGGGACGCTCTCTTCCTGCGGAGCCTCCGCACGGAGACGGGCGAAGCGGCGGCGGAGGACCTCTTCCATGGAGGCGAAATCGTCCTGCCCTACGACGCCCTTGATCTCGAACTTTCGGTAGTCCGTTCGCTTCGGGAGGCCGTCTTCGAACACGACCATGGACGCGACCTTGTCGGTCGGGCCGAGGTTCGAGATGTCGTAGCACTCGATCCGGAGCGGGGCGATGGGCAGGCCCAGGACGTCGCCGAGCTCGGCCAGGGCCCGGGACCGGGAGCCGAAGTCGGAGGCGCGCTTCAGCTTGTGGCGGGCGAACGCCTCCCTGGCGTTGTGTTCGACCACCTGCAGGAGGCGCCGGCCGTCGCCCCGGGCCGGCACGTTGATCCGGACGCGCGAACCCCGGACGGTGGAGAGCCATTCCTCCAGCACGGCCTGGTCGGCGGGCCACGCGGGCACCAGGACGCGGGGCGGGACGTTGTCGTCGCGGTCCATGTACAGCTCGCGGAGGAAGGAGGCGACCAGCCCGGGCGCGTCGATGTCCTCGACCTTGTCGACCACCCAGCCGCGGCGTCCCATGACCCGTCCGCGCCGGACGAAGAACACCTGGAACGCGGCCTCCAGGTCGTCCTCGGCAAGGCCCACGATGTCCAGGTCGTCGGCCCGGGACAGGACCATCTCCTGGCTCTCGATGGCCTTGCGGGCCGCCGCCAACTGGTCGCGCAGCTTGGCGGCGCGTTCGAACTCCAGCAGCTCGGCGGCCTCCCGCATCTGCGCGTCGAGGCTCGACAGCACGGGCCGGTAGGTGCCGCTCAGGAACTGCGAGAGGTTCTCCACGAGTTCGGCGTAGCGCTCCTCGGTGACCCCGGTCGTCTCGGGGACGCAAGGCCCGGCGCACCGGCCGATGTCGTAGTAGAGGCACGGGCGGCGGGCCCGGGCTCGCTGGTCGAAGAAGGCGTTCGAGCAGGTTCGAACGGGGAACACCCGGGTCAACGCGTCGAGGGTCTCCCGGATGGCGTAGGCGTGGCCGTAGGGACCGAAGTATCGAACGCCCTTGCGCTTGGGCCCTCGCAGGACCCGGGCCCGCGGCCACTTCTCCCCGACGGTCAGCGCCAGGTACGGGTAGGACTTGTCGTCGCGGTAGCGGATGTTGAACCGGGGCTTGTGCGTCTTGATGAGGTTGTACTCGAGCATCAGCGCGTCCACCTCGGTGGTGGCCACGATCCACTCCACGTTCCGCGCGGACGCCAGCATGGCCTCCGTTCGGGGATGCTGCGGCTTGGCCCAGTAGGAGGACAGCCGGCGGCGCAACGAGATCGCCTTGCCGGCGTAGATCACCCGGCCGTCGGCGTCCCGGAAGAGATAGGCACCCGGAGCATCAGGGATCGAACCCGTGTCCGGACGGCGGACGCTCACGATGCCAACCATTCTAGGTCCGGCCCGGGCTTGCTCCGGTAGTTGCGACAGAAGAAGAACGAACGTTCGGGTGGACGTTCGGCTACTTGACGACGAACGCTCCGAACATCTGGGTCGGGTGGATGTCGCACTGGAAGTAGTACGTCCCCGCCTTCAGCGGCGTGACGCTGTACTTGGCCTGGGCCGGCCCGAGGACCGTGTCGCCGCCGTCCTTGGCGCCGCCCAGGTGCGTGGTGGCCGAACTGTCGGTGTAGATGTCCACGTTGTGCGGGATCCCCGTGGCCTTGTTGTCGAACGTCAGCGTGAACGCCGTCCCGGCCGGGGCGGCCAGGCAGTCCGTGCTGAACGCAACGCCCACGGCGGAGATGGAGAGCGAGGTCCCGCTCGGGCTGCACTTGGCGGGGGGAGGTGCCGTCGTGGTGCTGGGCGCCGGTGTCGGAGAGAACGCCAGGCTCCGGCCCTCGGCCACCTGGGTGGCCACGTCCAGGTTGGCGTTCAGCGTGTCGTACCAGGCCAGCGCGATGCCCTTGCCGTCCGCGGACACGGCCAGGGCGGGATGCGTTCCGTGGAAGCCGTTCGGCACGGTCACGGGGACGAACCCCGCTCCCCGCTTCTCCGCGAACAGGATCTGGTTCGTCGCGGTGTCCGCCCACGTCACGTAGTTGACGCCGTTGTCGTCGACGGCGATGCCGGTGGCCCAGCCCTGCACATCCTGCTTCGACCCGGCGGCGAACGACGCAACCTTCGACGATTCCCATGAGCTGGCGCTCATGGACTCAGCGACATGGATCTCGGTCTGCGTGGCGCCATTCATATAGTACGCGACGTGCGGGTTGCTGTCCTTGTCCAGGGCCAGCGAGATGCCGAACCCACCTCCGTTCGCCTCGATCGTTTCGGTCGTCCAGCCCGCGCCGGGGACGGGTGTCGGCCCAGGTGAGGGGGAAGGACCGCCGCTTCCAGGAGAGCCCGGGGCCGGCGTGGCAGCCTGTCTGGCGAGCATCGGGGTCTGGGTCCCGGGGTTCGTGTACGCGATCATGGGGACCCCGTTCTCGTCGACCTTGATCGACGTTCGGGCCGGAAGGAGTCCGCCCGGCGCCACCGCGGCGACGGTCTCCGTGGTGAACTTCGACCCTCCCCCAGTGGCCACCTGCACCGCGTCGTTCTGGTAGTACGCGATCCACGGCGTGCCGGTCGACGTCACGGCGACCGAGACGCCCGAGGCGACCTGGTCGGTGATCTGGACGGGCTCGCCGGTGGACCCGGCGGCATCGGTCGCGTAGTACACGCCGTTAGGGCCGCTCCAGACCACGTGGTGCTTGCCCTGCGCGTCCACGGCCACGCCGGTGTCGACGCCGCCGATGGCATAGCCCTTGGAGTCCGAGATGCCCGGAGCCACGCCGACGGCGGTCGGGGTGGCCTGCTGCTTGGTCACCGAGATCCGGCCCCACAGGCCCTTGGACTGGGAGGCCAACAGCACGGCGGGCGGCTGCGGGTACCCGGCGATGACGGGTACGGGGAGCACGCCGGGAGCGGGCCGCTGCTGCAGCAGAAGGTAAGCGACCTCCGGGGTCCCGTCCGGGCCGATGGCGGCGGACGGGTCGCGGCCGGTGTCGTTCACCGAGTCCGGAACCGAGGTGATGAGGCCGCTTCCGGCCTCGATCTTCACGGTCGACGGTTGGCCCGCTGGAGCGCACGCACCGAGGAGGAGCAGCGCCCCGCAGGTCGCCACTCCGAGCTTCGCCAACGCGGTCTTCCTCAGGGTCCCGGGCACGGCGCCGCATATCATACTCAGGCTCCGGCCTTGATCCGCTCTCTCGGCCGCGTCGAACGCGCCCGCCGGGCGGGCGCGAGGGTGCGTTCGATGCCCAGGACCTCCGCCAGGAACGCGCCGGTGTACGACTGCGCGTGGACGGCGACGATCTCCGGCGGGCCGGCCACGACCACCGTCCCGCCGCCGTCGCCGCCCTCCGGCCCCAGGTCGATGATCCAGTCCGCGGTCTTCACCACGTCCAGGTTGTGTTCGATCACCAGGACGGTGTTGCCGCTCGCCACCAGGCGCTCCAGGACGCTCAGGAGCTTGCGGATGTCGTCGAAGTGCAGCCCGGTGGTGGGCTCGTCCAGGATGTAGAACGTCCGGCCTGTGGCCCGCTTGGACAGCTCGCTGGCCAGCTTGACCCGCTGGGCCTCGCCCCCCGACAGCGTCGGCGCCGGCTGGCCCAGCCGAACGTAGCCCAGGCCGACGTCGCTGACGGTCTGGAGGTGGCGGGCGATGACAGGGAGGTTCCGGAACAGCCCCAGCGCCTCGTCCACGCTCATGGCCAGGACGTCGGCGATCGAACGCCCCTTCCACTTCACCTCGAGCGTCTCGCGGTTGTAGCGCTTGCCCTTGCACTGTTCGCACGTCACGTAGACGTCGGGGAGGAAGTGCATCTCGATCTTGATCTGGCCGTCGCCGGCGCAGGCCTCGCACCGGCCGCCCCGAACGTTGAACGAGAACCGCCCCGGCTTGTAGCCCCGGATGCGGGCCTCGGGGATCTGGGCGAACAGGCTGCGGATGTGGTCGAACACCCCGATGTAGGTGGCCGGGTTCGACCGCGGCGTCCGCCCGATGGGCGACTGGTCGATGTTGATGACCTTGTCGATCTCCTCCCAGCCCACCAGCCGCTTGTGCTTGCCCGGCACGACCCGGGACCGGTTCACCTTGGCCTGGAGCGCCTTGTGCAGGATGTCCTCGACCACCGTGGACTTGCCGCTCCCGCTCACGCCCGTGACGCAGACGAACGTCCCCAGCGGGATGCCCACGTCGATGCCCCGGAGGTTGTGTTCGCGGGCGCCCTCGATCTTCAGCCAGCGTTCGCCGGGCTGACGCCGAACCTGGGGCGTGGGGATCGAACGCCGCCCCGACAGGTACGCGCCGGTCAGCGACTCGGGGTCGTCGAGCATGTCCGCGAACTTCCCGGAGAACACGATCTCGCCGCCCCGTTCGCCCGCCCCCGGCCCGAAGTCCACGACGTGGTCGGCCGCGGCCATGGTGGCCTCGTCGTGTTCGACCACGATCAGCGTGTTGCCCAGGTCGCGCAGCCGGAGCAGCGTGTCGATGAGCCGGCGGTTGTCCCGCTGGTGCAGGCCGATGGAGGGCTCGTCCAGGACGTAGAGCACCCCCACCAGGGCCGAGCCGATCTGGGTGGCCAGGCGGATCCGCTGTGCCTCTCCCCCGGCCAGCGTCCCCGCGGCCCGGGCCAGCGTCAGGTACTCGAGCCCCACGTCCATCAGGAACTGCAGCCTCGAACGGATCTCCTTGAGGATCCGTTCGGCGATCATGTGTTCGCGTTCGGTCAGCTGGAGGTCGGCGAGGAAGGCCAGCTCGGCGCGGATCGACTTCGCGGTGAGGTCCGAGATGTGCGATCCGCCGATGGTCACGGCGAGCGACTCCGGCTTGAGGCGGGCGCCCTTGCACGTCCGGCAGGCCACCTCCCGCATGAACTGCACCAGGCGTTCCCGCTGGCCGTCCGATTCCGCCTCGCGGTACCGGCGTTCGACGTTCGACACCACGCCCTCGAAGCTCGTGTTGTACGAACGCAACCGGCCGAACCGGTTGCGGTAGGACACGCGGACCTGGTCCGGCGCGCCGTACAGCAGGATCTGGCGCGTCTCCTCGGCCAGCTCCCCCCACGGGGTCGCCGGCGACTCGCCCTTGCCCTCCACCACAGCCTCCAGGAGCCGCCGCCAGTACCCCGTTCGGGACCCGGACCACGCGGCCACGGCTCCCTCCTCGATGGACAGCTCCTCGTTCGGCACGACCAGCTCGGGGTCCACCTCCAGGCGCGTCCCCAGCCCGTCGCACACCGGACACGCCCCATACGGCGAGTTGAACGAGAAGTTCCGCGGCGCGATCTCGTCGAACGACAGCCCGTCGTAGGTGCAGGCGAACTGCTGGCTGAAGGTGACGACCTCCTCGCCGCCGTCGGCGTTCTGCACGGCGATGGCCGCCATGCCCTCGGCGAGCTGCAGCGCCGTCTCGATGGAGTCGGCCACCCGCCGCCGGATGCCCGGCTTGGCCACCAGGCGGTCCACCACGATGTCGATGTCGTGCTTGAAGTAGCGGTCGAGGCGGATCTGTTCGGACAGCTCCCGGACCTGGCCGTCGATCCGAGCGCGGGCGAACCCCTTCTTGCCCAGGTCGGCCAGGAGGCGTTCGTACTCCCCCTTGCGGCCTCGAACGATGGGCGCGAGCACCTGGAAGCGCGTGCCCTCGTCGAGCTGCATGACCTGGTCGACGATCTGGTCGGGCGTCTGCCGGCCGATGACGCGGCCGCACTTCGGACAGTGGGGCGTTCCCACCCGCGCGTACAGGACGCGCAGGTAGTCGTAGATCTCGGTGATGGTCCCGACGGTCGAACGCGGGTTGCGGGAGGTGGACTTCTGGTCGATTGAGATGGCCGGGGAGAGGCCCTCGATGAAGTCCACGTCCGGCTTCTCCATCTGCCCCAGGAACTGCCGGGCGTACGAGGAGAGGCTCTCGACGTAGCGCCGCTGGCCCTCCGCGTAGATGGTGTCGAACGCCAGCGAACTCTTGCCGGAGCCGGACAGGCCCGTGAACACGACCAGTTTGCCCCGGGGAAGTTCGAGCGTGATGTTCTTCAGGTTGTGCTCACGGGCACCGTGAATCACAAGCTTGTCGGTACCCACGTGGGGCATCGTAGCAAAGGACCTCGGAATGCCCGTTCGCCCCTGGTGGCGAGGCCTCCCGGCGACGGTTCGGGTCGCCTCGGTATGCTTGCCGACATGGGGCGAACGGGAACCCGGGCGGCGCTTGGCCTGCTGACCGGCGTGACGGCGGTAGCCGTGTGGCTGGGGCCCGTATCGGCCGCGGGCGCGACGGGCGGACCCCACGCCAGGCCGGCGGGTGTATCCCTCCACCAGCGGATCGTGTTCGACAGCGACCGGTCCGGTACCCGCCAGCTGTACGAGGTGAACGCCCACGGCAACGGCATCAAGCGGCTCACGTTCACGGGCGAGAACGTCGACCCGGCGTGGTCGGCGGACGGGACGCGGATCGTGTTCGCCAGCAACCGGGGTGGAACGTTCGGCGTCTACACGATCCAGGCGGACGGGTCCTCGGTCAACCTGGTCACGGCCAGTAGCGGGTTCGACGGGACGCCCGCATGGTCGCCCGACGGGACCCGGATCGTGTTCGCCAGCAACCGGGACGGCGACTTCGACATCTACACGGTGTCCCCCGACGGCACCGGATTGCACCAGGTGACGAACACCGCCGGCTACGACTGGCAACCGACCTGGTCGCCGGATGGGACGAAGATCGCGTTCGCCGGCCGGCACGGGTCGAACTTCGACATCTATGTCGTGAACGCCGACGGAAGCGGGATGGTCCAGCGGACCACCGACGCTGCGGACGACTTCGAACCCGCGTGGTCCCCGGACGGCACACGGCTGGCCTTCACCAGCAGGCGGTCCGGCACGTTCGACGTGTGGACGATGAACGCGGACGGGACCGGCTTGCGCAACGTCACAGCGAACCCCGCCAAGGATCTCGACCCCGCGTGGGATCCGAACGGCGGCCGGCTGGTCTTCGCCAGCAACCGAACGGGGAGCTACCAGCTGTACTCGATCCAGACGGACGGCTCCGGGGGGCGCCAGCTCACCTCGACCGGATCACTCAACGAGTTCCCGAGCTGGGGCCTGACGACCACTCCCTGAGCGGAGCGCTCACGGCCCGATGCGAACGGTCGGGAGGAACCGGTTCACCTCACCCGCCAGCCGCGACGCATCGCGATGCGAGCCGATCACGACGTAGAGGCAGAATGCCCGGGTCCCCGCGGAGAAGAAGCGCTGCAGGCCGGCCTGGCCCCGGAACGTCCGCATCAGGGTGTCGGGGCTGAGCTCGGTGCCGCGGATCCTCCTGGGCGGGCCGGCCGGTGCGAACAGCCCGCGGCCGGCCAGTTCGGCGTCGTACTCAGTCAGGACCACGAGCACCCCGTCTTTGGTAATCCGGGTGACGGCGAGGCCTCCGAAGTCGCCGTCGTCGTTCGGGAGGGGGAAGTTCGCCGCGTGGAGCGTCGGCATGCCCTCCGGCCACCGGAACAGGCGGGCGTCCCACCCCTGCGGGATGTCGGCCTCGATGCCGTACCCGCGCAGCTTCACGGCGCGATCACCGAACGAGGAGCCCGGCCACGCCGGCGGCCAGCAAGCCCGCTTCCGCGGTCAGCGCGATGCGCCGGGCGGGGCGGTCCCATCGCCGGAGCGTCCGGTCCCCCCCCACCAGCCGCTGGGGCCGGTCCACCCCGGCCACCCCGAACGCCGTCGCTCCCCGCACGGCGCCGAAGGCCGCCCCGATGACCGCCCCCCACCACGGGGAGCCGGACAGAAGCGCGGCGGCGATCATGGTGTAGACGGCCGAGATCGACACCACCGTCACCACTCCCGATCCGAGCTGGAGGCCGAACCCGCCCCCGTACACCCAGCCCCGGTATCGCCGCAGCCAGTCCTCGTTGACCTGGCGCCGCGGACCCGGCACGCGGGCTCCGAACCACCCCGAGTCCAGCGCCAGGCCGGCCGCCACGAGGCCGAGGAGGACGACCGGCGCCGCCCCCCCGGGCAGCCGGAGCGGGCGCCGCAGGAGCGCCCCGATCGAGCCGGCCAGCCAGCCGGTGCCCGCCCCCCCGGCCGTCGCGCCGATGAGCAGGGCGGTGACGGTGACACCCCAAGTGGAGTTGCGGCCCCGCTCCCCGAGCGGGGTGATGCTTCCCAGCATCGACTCCCCTCAAGGGGACCACGTCGAACGCAACCCGGCCACGACGGCCAGCCCCAGTCCCAGCGCGACGACCAGGCTCACGCGGGGGGTCCGTTCGAGCCTCGAACGGGATCGCCCGGCGCGTACAGACTGGGGTCGCCCGCCCCGATCCCCGCGCCGTCCAGCTCCTGGTCCACCCGGTCGCCCCGGTCCCTCGCGCCGCGACCCCCGGCCCACGATCCGCCGTCCGAGGTCCATAGCAGGTCGGTCTCGGTGGCGCCGATCGCGGCGTCGGCCACGGCGTCCCGCAGGAGCGACAGGACCTGCGGCCACGCCCCCGCCGTCCCCTCGCCCACGATGCGGCCGCTCGAGCCCTCCACGTAGACGAAGTAGGGAGAGGCCGGCACCCCGTACCCGTCCCACGCCGCCGAGGACATGACCACCGGCAGATCCGGGGGGGCCAGTTCGCGGAGCTTGGAGGAGCTCTCGAAGGCGGCGTCCTTCGTCACCACGACCAGCCGCGCCGCTCCTGGCATGGCCGGACGAACCGCCGGCTGGAACGCCTCCCAGAACGAACGGCACGTCAGGCAGCCGCTGGTCAGGAACGCCAGCAGGGTATCCTTCGATGCGCCAATCACGCCGACCTGCAACGGGTTCCCCCGCAGGTCCGAGCCGACGAGGTCCGCGGCGGCGGCGGGGGCGTTCGGACCTCGGTCGGTGATCTCCGGCCCCGGGCCACCCGGCGCGACGGCCACCGGCTGGAACGGCTCGCGCGAGGCGCCGGCGGTCAGCTCGTCCAGACGGCGGAGGATCTCGGCGTGGCTCCGGAGCAGGCTCGCCACCAGCACGCCCATCAGGACGATGAGCAGCGTCTCAACCACCACGAGCACCGTCATCTCCGGTCCTCCTCCGTCAGTAGGGCTGCAGGCACGGCTCTTCGTGCGAGCACGTCGCGTCGTCGACCTTCAGCGTGCAGTTGCAGAACGAGTACAGCTGGCACGGGTTCACGCACTTGATGATCCGGCACACCACCTCAGTGGTCCCCGATATCTGGGTGTTGCACTGGCCGTACCGGAACACGTTGCAGCACGTTCGACGGTTCGAACAGTTGTCCCCCGCACAGTGGCAGCCGCCGGGACAGCTCGAACCGGGACGGCGGTTGCAGTCCACGTAGTAGCGGACGCCCTCCTTGGCGCAGGCCCCCGCGCCCGTGTAGCTCGTGCACTTCCACCATCCCCCGATGTAGGCGTAGGAGGGGCAGGAGTTCGCGCCCTGGTGGATCGTGCAGCAGAACGCGGTCCATCCGTCGCAGCAGGCGCTGCCCGAAGCACAGCTCGAACACGTCGTGAGCACCTCCATCGCCGTCCCCGGCTTGACCAGGTAGCGGACCGGCGAAACGGCCAGGGCGGAGCCGGCCACCGCCACCCGCGACAGCAGCGTGCGGCGGGAGAGTTTGCGGTCCAGGAAGCGAGAGGCCCGGTCGACGAACGGCGCGCTCACGCCGTCTCCCGATGCGCGTCGTGCGGTCGGACGTAGGACGTGAACAGCGCGGGGACGTAGCGGACCGCCAGCGCGGCGAAGACGGCCGCCGCCGAGCAGCCCAGGACGAACGGCACGGCCTCCCATCCGAGCGACGACAGGAGCCGCGGCAGCGCGGGCAGCGGGCGAACCCCGGCCGCCACCGCGACGCCGGCCGCCATCAGGTCGAGCGCCACGTGGAACGGATGGGGCGGCACCTCGGCCGCGCCGAAGCATCCGCACGAGGCCTTGGGTTCGTTCGACCTCAGCCGGCCGATCAGGTAGAGGGCGAACGCGACGTACAGCACGGCGACCGCACCGGCGGTCAGCGGGCGCGGCCACACCGCCGCGCTGATGCCCGCGGCGATCTCCACGGCTCCGAAGGCTCGAACGAACATCCACCGGTGCGGGAGGTTCGCCGCGCCGAGGGCTCGGGAGCCCGGCTCCGGGTTGCGCAGCCTGGACGCGCCGGAGGCGACCAGAAGGCTGGCACTCACCAGGAACGGCGGGGCCAGGACGGCGACGTGAGGAGGCAGGCCGGGGGTTGCGATGGCCTCCGCACCGTACCCACGCGCGGCGGTGGTCGTCAACGTCGCCTCGGCGGGGGAGCCGGTAGGCTCGGTCACGCGATGGGGCGGGAGCGAGACGTGGAGGCCGAATGGAACGGCCGCCGCAGCCACGGCCGGGCCGAGATCGAGAGCACCGAGCTCCGGTTCCGGGGCGAGTTCCGCCTGACAGTGCCGTTCGCCGACGTCTTCGCCGTCAGCGCGGACGGCACGCGCCTGCTGATCGACCTGCCCGGCGGGAGCGGGTCGTTCGACCTGGGCGACCGGGAGGAGGCCGAACGATGGGCCGAACGGGTCCGCAACCCACCGTCGCTGCTGCACAAGCTGGGTGTGGTCCCGGAGATGCGGGTGTCGGTGGTCGGGCTGCACGACCCCGGCTTCCTGGCCGAGCTTCGGAATGCCGGCGCCGACGTATCGACCCGGCTCCGGTCCGCCTCCGACCTGGTGTTCGTCCTGGTCGAACAGTGCGAGGACATCGGCACCCGCCTGGCGCGGATCGAACCATCCCTGAACGGCGACGGCGCGGTGTGGGTGCTATGGCCGAAAGGGCGACCGGAGCTGCGGGAGACCGACATCATCGCGGCGGGGCCGGGAGCCGGACTGGTGGACGTCAAGGTGGTCCGGTTCTCCGAGCGACTGTCGGCCCTCAAGCTGGTCATCCCTCTGGCCCGGCGGGCCGAGCGACCCTGAGCTGAGGAGCCGAGACCTTTCGCCGCTTGCCGGGTTCGGAACCAGCGGCGAAGATGCAGGGCATGGACCTCACCAGCTATCGCGCCGAGTTTCCCGTCGTCGAACGCAAGTCCTATCTGATCAGCGCCTCGCTCGGACCCGTGTCGCTGCGGGCCCGTTCGTACCTGGACGGCTACATGGACGCCTGGGCGGAGAAGGGCGCGCCCGACCACGTGTGGATGGAGGACATCTTCCCGGCCATGGCCCGGCTGAAGCGAACGTTCGGCGCGATGGTCGGCGCCGACGCGGACGAGCTCGCCATCACCGGCAACGTCTCGCTGGCGCTCGCCTCCATCGCGTCCTGCGTGGACTGGACCAAGCGGCGCAAGGTGATCATGTCCGAACTCGACTTCCCCACCGACGGCCACGTGTTCCTGGCGTTCGCCAGGCTCGGCGCGGAGATCGTGTGGCTGCCCTCACCCGACGGCCTGACCGTGCCGCTGGAGTCCTACCGCGACGCCATCGACGAGGAGACGGCCATCGTCGTCATCAACCGCGTCCTGTATCGAACGAGCTCCCTGCTGGACGCGAAAGAGATCTGCCGGATGGCCCGGGAGGCGGGGGCGTGGAGCGTCGTGGACGACTTCCACGGCGCGGGCATCGTGCCGGTGGACGTCCACGAGATGGGCTGCGACTTCTACACGGCCGGGGTGCTGAAGTGGCTGTGCGGCGGGCCCGGGGTGACGTTCCTGTACGCCCGGCGCGACCTGCTGCCCTCGCTTGAGCCTTTGTTGACGGGTTGGATGGGCCAGCGCGAACCGTTCACGTTCGACCTGCAGCACCTGGACTACCACCCGTCGGCCCGGCGGTTCGAACACGGCACGCCGCCCGGACCGATCGTGTTCATCGCCCAAGGCGGGCTGGACATCATCACCGAGGTTGGTCCGGGGGTCATCCGCGAACATCAGCAGGATCTGATTGACTACCTAATCTCGCGAGCGGACGGTGCCGAGTTGCCCGTCCGTTCGCCACGCGACCGCAACGTGCGGGGTGGGATGGTCAACATCGGGGTGGGTGCGAACGCCGGCAAGATCTGCCACGCGCTGTTGGAGCGGAACGTGTGCACGGACTACCGGGGCGACGGTATCCGCGTCTCGCCGCACTTCTTCAACATCGAGGCCGACATCGACCGGCTGTTCGACGAGCTGGCCGACCTGGTCTAGCTCGTAGTGCCCGCCGGGAAGATGCACATCGACGAGGTGGACACCGACCCGTCTCTCGTGGGCTGGTTGGTCGCGGCGCAGTTCCCGCAGTGGGCAGACCTTCCCATCGAGCCGGTCCATTCCGCTGGGACCGACAACGCGATCTATCGGCTCGGCGACGACATGGCCGTGCGACTCCCCCGCATCGAGTGGGCCACCGCCAATGTGGACAAGGAGCATCGGTGGCTGCCGAGACTGGCCCCGCTCCTCCCGCTGGCCATCCCTGTCCCACTGGCGAGGGGAGCACCCGGCGAGGGCTACCCGTGGCATTGGTCCGTCTACCGGTGGCTGGAAGGCGAGAACGCAACCATCGACCGCGTCGACGATCCGCGCCAAGCGGCGACGGACCTCGCCCGATTCGTGGCCGCGCTGCAGCGGATCGATCCCAACGGCGGCCCCCCCGCCCGCCGCGGCGTGCCTTTGGCAACGCGAGACGCTCTCACCCGCGACGCGATCGCGAGCTCACAAAGGATGCTCGACACCGACGCGGTAACTGCGGCGTGGGAGGCAGCCCTCGAGGCACCCGGATGGCGCGGCCCGCCGGTCTGGATCCACGGAGACCTGCAGTCCGGGAACCTCCTGGCCCAGCATGGCCGGATCACCGCCGTCATCGACTTCGGGGGCCTGGGCGTGGGCGATCCAGCATGCGATCTGATGGTCGCGTGGAATCTCCTCTCCGCCGAAACCCGCGACGTGTTCCGAGCAGCGCTAACGGTCGACGACGCGACCTGGGCGCGAGGTCGTGGCTGGGCGCTGTCCGTCGGACTGATCGCCCTCCCCTATTACCAGACCACCAAACCCGTGCTCGCCGAGATATCCCGATACGCGATCGCCGAAGTCCTCGCCGATCACCAGAACGGCGCGTGACACGGGTCGCGATCGGCTTGGTCATCGTTCGAGCGGCTTGACCCGAACGCCGTCGCGCCACACGGCTCGAACGTCGCCCAGCGCGTTCAGGTCCTCGCGGGGGTCGGCGCCCAGCAGGACCATCATGGCCGGCTCCCCGGCCTGCAGGGGTCGGAACGTCATCGCGGTCAGGATCCGTTCGATGCTCAGTCCGGCCCGGAGCAGATGCCACGCCTCCGTCACGTGGATGCCCGGGGGGATGGGTCCGTTGCCGAGGTCGGTGCCGTACGCAACGGTGCCGCCGGCCTGGACGAATCGGCCGAGGTTCGACAGGGCCGCCCGCAGCGCCGGCGTGTCCCGGCCGTAGGAGTGGATGTCGAGCGTCGAGACGACGCGCATCCGCGCCGCCATCGCCGCCACGACGGATGCCGAGAGCTCCTCGGTCCACGGGCAGTGGGCCGCCTCGTCCACGCCGGCGCCGAGGGCGCGTTCGACCTGACCCTTGCCCTGGAGGTGGGCGGTGACGATGGCGTCGGAGGCGTGGGCCGTGTCGCAGATCGCCACCAGTTCGGCGTCCGAGAGCGTCGGTCCCGCCTCCGAGTTCAGCGCGATCTTCACCACCGGCAGACCGCTCGCGACGAGCATCTGTCGAACGACCTCCGCCGCCTCCTCGGGCCCCGCGACCTCGGACGCGGTGCCGTTCGGCGCCCATCCCGCGTTCGATGGATACCCGCCGCGGCACGTCACGATCGGGCCGACCGCGCGGATCAGTGGGCCGTCGAAGGAAGGGCTCTCCGACTGTTCGGCCATGAACAGGATGTCGTCGGGCGGCCAGCCCAGGTCCCGAACGGCGGTCACGCCCCCGGCCAGGACGGCTCGGGGATCGGACAGGCCGATGTGCACGTGGCGGTCCACCACGCCCGGCATCAGGAAGCCGTCGAACGACTGCTCGTCATCGGTTCGATCCGGCCGTTCGGCCGCCGGACCGGCGAACAGCACCCGGACGCCGTCCATCACGACGGCCACGTCCTCCACGGGCCGGCCCGGTCCGAGCCACCCCCGGGTCGCCCGGACGCTGCGGATCGCTATCGGGAGGTCTCCGGCCGGCTCACGACACGCCCACCTCGCGCATCGCGGACAGCTCTCGGCGGAGCTCCTTCACCTCGTCCCGCAACCGGGCCGCGTACTCGAACCGGAGGCCCTTGGCGGCCTCGTGCATCTCCTCCTCCAGCGTGCGGATGAGGCGTTCCAGTTCGTCCTGCGGCATC
>DAIMKN010000024.1:0-21263 GCA_036721725.1 Actinomycetota bacterium | reverse complement strand
CGGTGCGGCGGCGCTGAAGATCGGCGAGGAGCCGGTGTTTGACCTCACCACCTGGCAGCAGCCCCGGGGCGATCCCGGCAAGAAGCTCCGGTGGGGGCTGAACAAGGCCCGCCGTGCGAACGTGGTGGTGCAAGGCTACCGGCCGGGTGCGACACGGCAGCCGGAGGTCGAGGCCGAACTCATGGAGGTCCAGGCTCGGTGGGAGGCCGCGCTGGGCCGGCCCATCGTTCGTTCCTTCCTCCGCCCGGCGCCCCTGGAGGAAGCCGCGGAGAAGCGCATCTTCGTGGCGCGCCGCCGGGTGGACGGCGGGGCGCCCGGACCGATCGAGGCGTTCGTAGCCTGCTCCCCGATCTACGGACGCGGCGGGTGGTATCTGGAGGACCTGGTCCGCTTGCCGTCGGCGCCGAACGGCACCACGGAACTGCTGCTGGTGGAGGCGATCCATGCGCTTGCCGCCGAGGGCGCGAGCTCCGCCACGCTCGGCATCGCCCCGCTCCGGGGAAGCGACGAACAGCTCGACCGGCGGGCCCGGTGGCTCATCCCGCTCCTGCGTCTGGCGTTCGACCAGTTCGACTCCCGGTATCACTTCATGTCGCTTTCGCGGTACAAGGCGAAGTTCGCACCGACGGCCTGGGAGCCGCGCTACGTCGCGTTCATCCCGCCGCGCCCGTCGCCCGGTCTGGTCAAGGCGGTGGTGGCGATGCTGGATCCGCCAGCCGCACCGAACGCATCGGCTGCCCCCCACTCGCGGAGGTTTGGCCGCGCCCTCATCGCGGCGCAGGCGGCGGTGTGGATGGCGGCGAGCCTCGTGGTGCTCGCTCCCGGCCATCTGTTGAAGGGTCTGGCCGCGTTTTTCGCGCCGGTGGGGGCGGCCGGGATCGGCGTCGCGCTGCTGCTGCTGGCTCGAACGCGGATCGGCCGGCAACAGGGGGCGCTGGACCGGGCGCTCGCCGTGTTCGTCGAGGGCCTCTTGGTGGTGGCGGCGGCGACGCGGCTCGAGGACCGGCGGGGCGGACTTGTGGCCCTGGCCTCGATCGCTCTGGCCGCGGTGACGCTGACCCTGGTCCTTCGTTCGTCGCGAACGCCGGAGCCCTCGTTGCGCGAAAGTGTTGCGCCCCACTAGCATCCGCCGAAGCGTGGATACCTCGGTGGCGGTGGTGGGGGCCGGCTTGTCGGGTTTGGCTGCCGCGCGAACGATCGAGGCGGCGGGCGTGGACGTGGTCGTCCTGGAGGCCCGCGACCGGGTCGGAGGACGCATCCTGACGGAGCGAACTCCCCGTGGCGTGGTCCTCGACCACGGCGCGCAGTGGGTCGGGCCGACGCAGCACCGCATCCTGGCCCTGGCCGAGGAGTTCGAACTGGACACCTTCCTCACCTATGACACGGGCCGCAACGTGGAGTTCCGGGACGGGCGGCGTTCGGAGTACGAAGGGCCGGTTCCCATGGAGGACCGTTCGATGAGCGCCGACCTCCTCGAGGCCATGTTCGAACTCAACCTGCTGGCGATGGAGGTCCCCACCGAGGCGCCGTGGGACTCGCCCCGCGCGGAGGAGTGGGACTCGCAGACGTTCGACACCTGGATCCGGACGGAGGTGAGATCTCCTGGCGCGCAGGACTACCTGACGCTCGGCGTGGAGGCGCTGCTCGGCGCGGAGCCGCGCGACATCTCGCTGCTGCACTTCCTCTTCTACGTCCGTTCGGCCGAGACGCTGATGGCGCTGATCGGCGTTACCGGCGGCGCGCAGGAGCGACGGTTCGTGGACGGTGCCCAACCCGTCGCCGAACGGATGGCGGCGGCGCTCGGCGATCGCGTCCGCATCGGCCACGCCGTTCGTTCCGTGGCCCAGGACGGCCACGGCGTGACGGTCCGAACCGACCACGGCGATCTCAGGGCCGACCGCGCCATCGTCGCGCTGTCCCCCGCCATCGCCGGCCGCATCCGCTACGAGCCGGCGCTGACCGCGGCTCGAACGCAACTGGCCCAGCGGGTCCCGATGGGCGCGGTGATCAAGATCCACACGGTCTACGACGAGCCGTTCTGGCGTGAGGAGGGCCTCTCCGGCCAAGCCACCAGCGACGCGGGGGCGGTCAGGCTCACGTTCGACAACTCGCCGCCGGACGGTGCGCCCGGCGTGCTGCTCACCTTCATGGAGGGCGACGAGGCCCGCCGGTCGGCGGACGCGGACCCAGTCGAACGACGCCGCGCCGTGCTCGACCAACTCGCCGTGTACTTCGGTCCGCGTGCCGCGACGCCACGGGACTACGCCGAGCATTCCTGGATGACGGAGGAGTTCTCCGGCGGCTGCTACACCGGCTACTTCCCGCCCGGCGTGTGGACGTCCTATGGCCGGGCGCTTCGAACGCCCGTGGGGCGACTGCACTGGGCGGGCACTGAGACCGCGACGGTGTGGAGCGGCTACATGGAGGGCGCTCTGCAGGCCGGCGAACGCGCCGCCGGCGAGGTCCTGGCCCGGGTGGAGGCGTGACGGATGGCCACGGCGCAGGAGTTGCGGGAAGCGCTCGACGGATACATCTCCCAGGCGAACGCCAACCCGCGCGTCCAGAAGACGATGCGCAGGTGGAGCTGCGTCATCCAGTTCCGCGCGCTCGACCTCGAGGTGACCTACACCGTCACCATCAAAGAGGGCCGCGCGGAGTCCGTCGAGGAGGGGGTCCACGGCCAGGCCGACCTCATCGTGGAGGGCCAGAGCGAGGACTTCGCCGACGTGTTCTGGGGCGACTCGAACCCGGCGTCGCAGTATATGAACGCCGCCATCAAGGTCCAGGGGCCGTCGGACCACGTCATGCGCCTGGACGCCATGGCCATGTTGGTCTACCTGAAGGAATGAGCGTCTCCGAAGCGCCACAGCTCCGACGGGCGTGGGGACTCCGAACGGTCGTCAGCACCTCCACCGGCCTGGCGTTCGCCGCGATCGAATACCTCGCCATCGCCGGCCTCATCGTCTACGTGGCGGGCGACTCCGCGTGGATCGCCATCACCGTGGCCGGCCTGTTGCTGCTCGTGGTGTGGGGCTTCTACGGGGAGCTGAACGGCCTCTATCCGACGGCCGCCGCGATCCGGCTGTACATGAAGCGTTCGATGGACGACCGCATCGCGCTGTCGATCACCTTCACCTATCTCATCACCATCGTGCTGGTGATCGCGGCGGACGCGTTCATCGTGGGAAGCGCCATCGCCCACGTCATCGGCGGTGGGCCGGTGGTGACCGGCGTCCTCATCACGCTGATGCTCGCCGTGGCCACCGGGGCGAACCTCCGCGGCATCAAGGTAGCCGGTCGGGTCGAGGACGTCGCGACCACCACGGTCATCGCGGTGACCATCGCCGTGGCCACGTTCGGACTCACCCGGCACGGCATCCATCTCCACACGCCGCTCCAACCGTTGCACGGACATTCGGCGGCCGACTTCGTGCAGGCGGTCGCGCTCGGGGTGTTCCTGTTCAGCGCGTTCGAGTGGGTCACAACGAACGCCGAGGAGGTGCGTTCGCCCGAACTCGTGCCGCGCGGGATGCTCATCGCGCTCGGCATCCTCTACGTCACGACGTCATTGACCGCGCTCGCCATGAGCCACCTCCTGACCCGGCCGCAGTTGAACTCGGCGTACCCGCAGCTGTTCCTGGGTCGTCACGTGGGCGGCGCGTTCGGCGAGGCCGTGATGGTCGCCGTGACCGCAGTCACCGCCGTGAACACGTTCAACGCGGGTTTCGTCACGGCGTCGCGGTTCATGTACGCCACGGCTCGCGAGGGCAGCCTGCCGCCGCTGTTCGCCCGCCTCAACTCTCGCGCCGTGCCATGGGTGCCGGTGGTTGCGTTGTCGGTGGCTTCGGTGGTCCTGGCGCTGGTGGTTGCCATCACGAACTCGTGGCAGGTGCTGGTGGGGGCGGGCGCGTCGCTGGAGGCCATGATCTACGCGGTGGCGGGCTTCTGCGTGTACCGGCTCCGAACCCGCGCCGCCGACGAACCGCGGCCCTTCCGGATGTGGGCGGCCAGGCCGCTCGCCGCCGGCGGGATGGTGGTGTTCGGCCTGCTGGCGGTGGCGGCGGGCCTCTCGGTGAACAACCGGTCGAACCCCGCGCCGCTCCTCATCATCCTCGGCTGCGGCGGCTTGGCCGCGGCTTACGTCCTGCTGTGGCTGCCCAAGATCCGCACGGCGGAGGCTGCGCGGATAGCGGCCCGAACGCCGCGGCGGCCCCGCAGACCCGGTGCCGAAGCACCTCCGCCCGAAGATCACCCCTGAACATCGGGCGATCTCGCGTTCGATGGTTGCCAACGGAACCGGGCCGTCGCATCATGGCCCCACGAGAGAGAGGAGGTGGTCCATTGCATAAACGGCAGGCGACCCTCGAGGTGACTGGCTGCTGAGCCGTTCCTCGCAGGGCTGCGGTCCATGACCGGACCCGGCCCCTCCGCCGGGGACCACAACGTCCCGGCAGAATCCAACCAGTTCACCGATCCCGACCGTCCCGGCTGGTCGACCGGGCGGCGCGGTTCGAACAGAACGCGCCGAAGTGCGGACGGCAAGCGATGGAGCGGGAATGTACGACGAGGGGGCGGGCGCGAAGCGCCCGCCCCCTCCCTTCGTAGGTCGCGGCCGCAAAGGCCGCAGGAAGTCATGAGGTCTCGCACCGGAACGTATGGCATCATACGTTCCGGTGCGGGAGAGGGCTTCGCTCGAAACGTCAGCCGAGCAGCGTGACCGCGTCGCCCACGGACACCCGGCCGGGCGTGACGACGTCGGCTCGAACGCCGGCGTGCTGTTCGTTCTCCCGAAGCACCGTCCGGAGGATGTCTCGGTCGGTGGGAAGCTCGTCCTGGGCGTGGGTGATCATGACGCAGCGGGTGCACGGGCGCAGCACGTCCACAACGGCTTCAGCCCCGATGGCCACGCGTCCACCGATCCAGGCCTCCTCCACGTAGCCGCCGGCTCCGCCCGCAGGTTCGATCAGGAAGTTTGGGCGGAACCGCCGAACATCCCACCGCCCATCGGGGTGGAGGCCTTGCAGAGTGGCAAGCGTCGCCGTCGTGAGGAGCAGGAGATGCGAGGCGTCGAAGAACAATCCTTCCTGCGTCGAGAAGTGATCGGACGGCCCTTCGGTCGTGTCGGAGTCCGAGGCCATCTGGATGCGCGTCTCCTCGCCGGGCCGGCGTTCGGCAAGCGTCACCGTTCGGCCCAACGCCGCCGACAGCTCCGCCGCGAGCTCGGGATCGTCGGGCTGCCTGACCATCCCCGACGGCGACTGGATCCTCGGGAGGCCGTCGCAGTCGTACGACGACCGGAAGCCGAACAGCACCGCGGATCGTTTGGCGCTGATGATCGAACCATCAGCTTCGTCGCGAACGCCGAACCGCCGGTCTCCCTCCACGCCGACCGGCGTGACCATGGCGCCGCCCAGGCGTTCGCCCAGCATCGACTTCACCGGGTACCGCCAGACCTCCCCGACCGTGCCGACGACGCGGCCGTCCGCCACGTTCATCGCATCGCTGCGGAGGGCTTGGACCGGCCCCGAACCTTGGCTCGGTGCTCCTGCCCCAGCACTGCCTTGCGCAGCCGAACGTTCTTCGGCGTGACCTCCACCGCCTCGTCCTCCCGGATGAACTCCAGCGCCCGTTCGAGCGAGAGCTGCACCGGCGGGATGAGACGAACCAGCTCGTCCGCCGTGGAGACGCGCATGTTGGTCAGCTTCTTCTCCTTGGTCGGGTTCACGTCCATGTCCTCGGACCGGGCGTTCTCCCCGACGATCATGCCCTCGTACACGTCCACGCCGGGACCGATGAACATCGAACCCCGCTCCTGGAGGTTCAACAGCGCGTAGGTCGTGGTCAGTCCGAGACGATCGGCCACCAGCGAACCGGTGGGGCGCGTTCGGAGTTCGCCGGACCACGGCTCGTAGCCCTCGAACACGTGGTGGAGGATGCCGGTGCCGCGCGTCTCGGTGAGGAACTCCGTTCGGAATCCGATCAGGCCGCGCGCCGGCACCAGGTACTCCATGCGAACCCACCCGGTGCCGTGGTTCACCATCTGTTCGAGCCGCCCCTTCCGCAGCGCGAGCAATTGCGTCACCACGCCGAGATAGTCCTCCGGGACGTCGATGGCGACGCGTTCGACCGGCTCGTGCACGGCACCGTCGACCAGACGAGTGACCACTCGCGGCTTGCCCACGGTCAGCTCGTAGCCCTCGCGCCGCATCGTCTCCACCAGGACGGCCAGCTGCAGCTCGCCCCGGCCCTGGACCTCCCACGCGTCGGGCCGGTCCGGAACGTCCAGCACGCGGATGGACACGTTGCCGACCAGTTCGGTGTCCAGCCGCGATCTCACCAGGCGCGCAGTCACTTTCGAACCATCCTGCCCGGACAATGGCGAGGTGTTGATACCGATGATCATCGACAAAGCCGGTTCGTCGATGGTCATGACCGGCAGCGGGCGAGGGTCGTCGGGGTCGGCCAGCGTCTCGCCGATGGTGACCTCCGGGATGCCGGCGATGGCGATGATCTCGCCCGGTCCGACCTCGTCGGCGTCGATCCGGTCCAGCGCCTCCGTCACGTACAGCTCCGTCAGCTTGATGCGTTCGATGGAGCCGTCATGACGGCACCACGCGACCTGCTGGCCTCGCTTGATGACGCCATGCCGAACGCGACACAGCGCCAGCCGTCCCACGTACGGCGACGCGTCGAGGTTCGTCACCAGCGCCTGCATCGGATGATCGGTCTCGTAGGACGGCGCGGGGATGCGTTCTAGGAGCGTCTCGAACAGCGGCTTGAAGTCCGAACCGACCAGCGCGGGGTCGGTCGAGGCCCAGCCGGCCCGGGCGTTCGCATAGAGGATGGGGAACTCGATCTGGTGTTCGTCGGCATCGAGGTCCAGGAACAGTTCGTAGACCTCGTCCACCACCTCCTTGATGCGGGCGTCGGGCCGGTCGACCTTGTTGACCACCAGGATCACCGGCAGCCGCGATTCCAGCGCCTTCCGCAGGACGAACCGCGTTTGTGGCAGCGGACCCTCGCTCGCGTCGACCAGCAGCAGCACGCCGTCGACCATGGTCAGGCCGCGTTCGACCTCACCGCCGAAGTCCGCGTGGCCCGGCGTGTCGATGATGTTGATCTTGACGTCGCCGTAGCGAACGGCGGTGTTCTTGGCCAGGATCGTGATGCCCTTCTCCCGTTCGAGCTCGCTCGAGTCCATGACCCGCTCGTTGACGGTCTGGTTGGCTCGGAACGCGCCCGTCTGCCACAGCATCGCGTCGACCAATGTGGTCTTGCCGTGGTCCACATGCGCCACGATGGCGACGTTGCGGATATCGGTGCGCTGCGGCACTACGGCGGTCCTTGAGGTCGAGGATGAACGAGGATGGCTGGCCGGAGGATCCGAACGCGGCCTGCTTATCCAGTGTAGCGGCTAGCATGCGTTGACCAGGCTCGAAGGGACACGGCACGTGACGACACGCTGGGAAGGTGAGGTCCACGAGATCTACGTGGCGCCCGAGGCCACCGGCCCGATGCGTTCGCTGCGGGAGACACGGGCGGTGGAGGGCCGCGGGCTGGAGGGCGACCGCTACTTCGACGGGGTGGGGACGTTCTCCAACAAGCCCGGCACGGGGCGCCAGATCACGCTGATCGAACAGGAAGCGCTCAGTGCCGCCTCGGGCGAAGCGCGGCTCGCCCCCGGCGAGTCCCGCAGGAACATCGTCACCGTCGGGGTGCCGCTCAACCACCTGGTGGGCAAGCGGTTCAGGGTCGGCGAGGCGGTGCTGGTGGGAACCCGGCTGTGCGAGCCTTGCGCGCACCTGGCCAAGCTGACCGGCATGGACGTCATGAAGGCGTTCGCCCACCGCGGCGGCCTCCGCGCGGAGGTCGTGGAGGGCGGCGCCATCACCGTCGGCGCCCGCGTCACCCCGCTCTGACGAGGAGGGCGAGCACATCGTCGCCGTAGCGGTCGATCTTGGCGGGGCCGACTCCGGGGATCTGGAGGAGCGCCACGTGCGAACGAGGACGGCGTTCGGCGATGGCTGCCAGCGTGGCGTCGTGGAACACGACGTACGCGGGAACGCCGTCGGTCTTGGCCCGGTCCCGTCGCCATTGCTTGAGGGCTTCCAGCACCGGCACATCTCCGGCCGCAACCACCACCGCCGGCCGCGCCCCGGCCGGCGACGCTGACGGCCGCTTCGCCGCCGCCGACTCCCGAGCCATCGCCGCCCCGCCGTCCGCCAGCAGTTCGCCCACGAACGGGCTCACGCCCCCTCGGGCGTCGAGCGGCCACGTCAGGAACAGGTGCCGGCGAGCCCGCGTGATGCCCACGTACAGCAGGCGGCGTTCCTCCTCCACGTCCGCCTTGCTCCGCCCGGACCGGAACGGCAGCTCGCCGTCCAGCAGCCGGGGCAGGAACACCGCGTCGAACTCCAGCCCCTTGGCCCGGTGCAGCGTGAGGAGGTTCACTCCCCGGGCCTGCTCCTCGGCCGAGAACCGCCGTTGCAGCTCCGCGACGAACGCCTCCACCGACAGCTCCTCGGCTGCCGCCAACGTTCGCAACCGTCCGAGGTCCGCCTGCCGCGTGGCCTCCTCCACCGAGTCGGGTTCGGCCTCCGGGTTGAACCCGAGCGCGGCGGTGACGCGGTCGACCGCCTCCGCCGCGGAGTCCGAAGCCGTCTCCCGCCGGAGCCGGTGCAGCGCCGAACGCGGCCCCGGCCGCCGGAGGAACGCGCCGTCCCGGACCTGGTAGGGAACGCCCGCCGCGGCGAACGCCTCCTCGAACGGCTCGGACCGGGCGTTGATCCGGTACAGCACCGCCATCTCCTCGTAGGACACGCCGTCGCGATGCAGCCGCCGCACGGATTCCAGCACGAACGCCGTCTCCGCCTCCTCCGAGGCGATCGGACGCACCACCGGCGCCGGCCCCGCCGGCCGGGTCGCCCGCAGGGTCTTGCGGAACCCGCCGAGCCTGGGCGCCAGCCGGTTCGCCATCGCCAGGACCTCCGGCGTCGAACGGTAGTTCTCCTCGAGCGTCACCACCCGAGCGTTCGGATAGCGCGCCTCGAACCCGAGCAGGTGCCCGGGCGAGGCGCCGGTGAACGTGTAGACGGTCTGGTAGTCGTCGCCCACCACACACAGCTCGTCCCGGCCTCCCAGCCACCGATCCAGCAGCGCGGCCTGCAGCGCGTTGACGTCCTGGTACTCGTCCACGGTGAACGCCTCGTACCGCCGCCGGACCTCCTCCGCCGCCGCGGGGTGTTCGTCGAACAGCCGAACGGCGAGGCCCAGCATGTCCTCGAAGTCCAGCCGGCCCATGGCCCGCTTGCGGCGTTCGTAGCCCGCGTAGACCCGCTCCATGAGCTCGGCCGGGATGGGCGGCGGATGGTCGGCGGCGGCCACCTCCGCCAGGTAGCCCTCGGGGGGCACGCGGCGGTTCTTGGCCCACTCGATCTCCCCCGCCAGATCGCGGCGAGGGATGAACTTGTGGGGCATCGGCAGCGAGTCGGCCAGCGAGGCGATGAGCGGCGCCTTCGAGTCCAGGATCTCGGGCAGCGCCGAACCCGTGTGCGCCGACCACAGCCGAGAGAGCTGCGACAGCGCCGCGGCGTGGAACGTTCGAGCCTCCACGCCGTCCACGCTCAACATCCGAAGGCGCGTCTTGAGCTCGCGGGCGGCGCGTTCGGTGAACGTCACCGCGAGCAGCTCGGCGGGCGCGAACGCCCCCGAGGCGACCTGGTTGGCGATGCGGCGGGTGATGGTGGTGGTCTTGCCGGTCCCGGCCCCGGCCAGGATGGCCACCGGACCGCGCAGCACCGAGGCGGCCTCCCGTTGGGCTGGGTTCAGACCGTCGAGGATGCGGTCCACGGAGGGCACGGGGCCGATGCTACCCTCCGCCACCGACACGGAGACGCTCGCAGCCCCTTTACCCACGCCGGGAACCGAGGCTTGCGGGGCGCGCGTCAGAGCCGGCATGACAACCTCTCCGCTCCACCGCACCCTCGCAGTACTCGGCCTAGTCGCCCTGATGGGCGCGGGCTGCGGACGCCTGCATCACACCGGCTCGGGCTCCGGGACGCCGCCGGGCTCCGGTTCACCGTCCCCCGCAGCGAACGACCTCGTCCTGCGGATGGAGACCGCGGGAGGGTTCGTCATCCCGTCCTACCGGTACGGTGCCGTCCCGGAGTTCTCGCTGTTCGGGGACGGCCAGGTGGTCGAACCCGGTCTGCACACCGAGATCTTCCCCCCGCCCGCGCTGGTCGAGCCGGTCACGATGCAAGTGGACGAGGTCGGCATCCAGGCCATCCTGGACGCCGCGCGCGAGGCGGGACTGTTCGGACCGGACGCGCACTACACCATCCTCACCGTCGCCGACGCCGGCACCACCACGTTCACCCTGGTCTCGGACGGCCAGCGCCACATCATCAGCGTGTACGGCCTGGGCATCGACAACACCAGCCCTCAGATGACGGATGACGAACGCGTGGTGCGGGAGAAGCTCGCCGCGTTCCAGCAGAAGCTGATGGACCTGCAGAGCTGGCTGCCGAACGGTTCGGTTTCAGATAGCGGCGAGTACCAGCCGACCGGCGTCGAGGTCTACGTTCAGGACGGCGCGCCGTCCCAGCAGTCACCGAACGAGCCGGTCGTGGAGTGGCCGCTCGCGACCCCGCTGTCCAATTTCGGCGACCCGCTGCAGGACGACAACGGATGGCGGTGCGGAACGGTCACAGGCGACGATTTCACGACCCTGAAGGCCGCGGTGGACAGGGCCACGTCGATCTCCCCGTGGACCTCCGAGGGCTCGGGGTTCAGCCTGACGTTCCGTCCTCTGCTTCCGGACGAGACGCACTGTCCGAACGCGCTGGGCTGACGGAGGCGGTGACGGAAGCCCCGTTCGGGCGACGAGCTCGAACGGGGGTGAGGACCAGGGGGCCGGCGCCCATCACCGCGATCAGCCCCACAGGCAGCAGCAGCCAGATGTACCACGGGGTCAGCGGCAGCGGGATCCGGTGGAGCAGCGGGACGGCCCGTCCGCCGCTGCTGTTGGGACTCTGGCCGGGTCCCGGGTCGGTCGGGGGCGGCGGGGTCGAGCCAGAGGATCCGAAGAGGGGTGGGAACGTCGAGTTTCCCTCGGCGGGGGGGCGTTGGCCGGTCAGGGTATCGCCGGAGAGCTGCCCGGGCAGCGGGGATGGCGTCGACGTCGCGGTCGGAGTGGGCGACGGTGTCGGCGTCGGGCTCGGAGTCGGGCTCGGAGTCGGGCTCGGAGTCGGGCTCGGAGTCGGTGTGGGCGGCGCGGTGAAGGCGAGGTCCGCCGTCAGCCGGTCCTGCGACCGCGCGTATTCGTTCGCGCTGGTGGCCGGGTCGTCGCCTCTGGGGATCTGCAGGTCGACCTCCCAGCTGGGAGCGGCGTCTCTCGAACTCGAACCACCGCTGCCGACGAACAGCACACCGTTGTTGGACGAGGGGGCAGTCGCCCACGCCTGGGCGTCCGTGGTCAGGTCGAACCGCCATACACGGCTACCGCCTGAGGTCGCCGGCACCCCGCTTACACAGGCCGCGGGGTCGTAGGGGGGCACCGCGGACCACGTCTGGGCCCGCCCGGACACCCAGGCGGAGGTGATCCGGCACGCCTGCATGGCCACGCCGGTGGCGCTCGTCGTTCGACCCGATTCGCTGAGGGTGAGGACGAACCGAGACACCGTCGAGCCGGTCACCACCCCGCGGGAGGCCAGGTTGAAGAACAGGGCGGAGGCCTTGGTGGCGGAGGCGCCGACCATGGCCACGGGCAGGGCGCTGGGCCCTTCGAGGTCGGGGAGCTTCAGCGTCTGGAGCTGGCCGTTCGAATCGGTGATCTGCTGTTCGACCTGGATCGACCAGAACCACGCGGACCGGTCGGTCCCGTAGGCGAAGTACAGGCTCTTGGGGTCGCCTCCGATCTGGGGAGGAACGGGGTCGGGCTGCAGGAGCGCCACCGAGCCCGTGTACGCCGAGTCGGTGACCGAGGTCGCGGCGACCCGAACATCCAGCCGGCCGATCGGGTGGCGGATGAACACCGATTCGGTCGTCGTGTCGCGCTGCGTGGACGAGGCGAGGGGAGCGCCGGCCGCGGACAGCACGTACAGGTCGAAGTCGTCGGAGGGGTCGGGCCAGGAGATCGAGATGGCCACGCCGCCGTCGTTCCCGTCCCAGTACCCGGCCCGGACCGCGACCTCGACACCGACCCGCTGGCAGGACCGGTGGGGGAAGCGCTGCGTGCACACCGACCCGCTCGTGGGATGGCTTGCGGCGAACGTGGCCCCGTCCCAACCGGACACGGGCAGGGCCGCCCTGACGGTTCGGCTGGTGGCGTCGGCGGTCCCCGCCCACGCCGACGGGGCGGAGCCGAACCCCAGGCCGAACACGCCCAGGAGACCGAGTGCGATGAGTGAACGGTTCTTCAGTTCGAGCCTCCGAGATGGTAGCGGTCCTCACCGGACGCGCCGACCGACCGGGCGTTCCCCGAACGTCCATGGTACGCCGGACTTCAACTTGCGCGCTCGGGTCCGTGCGGATCTGTTCGCCACGTCAGTCAGGAGGTCCCGCAGGCCCGGCCCCCAACTCGTGGAGCTGGTCGGCGTGGGCTTCGAGGTGGCCGACCAGGAAGTCCTGGACGATCCGGTGCAGGTCCATGACTCCCAGGGTCGGATGGAGGCCGCGTCGTATCCAGTCCTGGTCGCGAAGGCCGCCGAGCAGGGCCCGGAGCGGACCCAGCGCGTCTTCCAGGGTGGCCAGGTGTTCGAGGATCGGCTCGGACCGGCCGGCCTCGATGGCGGCGATGCGTTCGAGGTCGCCCTTCGTTCGGCCGAACGGCACGGGGTCCTCACCCGGCGTGTCCAGGATGATCTCGATCTGTTCGACCCAGAAGGGAACGAACTCGGCGAGGTGCGCCCAGGCCTGGCCCTGGTCCCAACGTTCGCCGCTCGGCTCGTCGGGCGAGGTCAGGGCGCCTGCAGCGGCGGGGAACTCCGCCAGCGCTTGGAGCCGCTCCGCCACCTCGTCGATGCGAACGAGGTAGCCCGCGGCCGGCTCGGGAACCTTCATGGCGAGACCTCCTTGAGCGGTTTCGGGGTCGAACCCTCCGCCACGACGTTGGTGAGACGGCCGAGGTGTTCGACTTCCAGCGTGACCTCGTCGCCGGGGGCGAGCCACGGATAGGCGTCCTCGCCGTGGACCAGCGAGAGTTCGAGGATGCAGCCCGTCCCGCACGTCCCCGAGCCGATCACGTCGCCGGCGACCAGCTCGGTCCCCCGCGAGGCGTACGCCAGCATCTGGGCGAAGCTCCAGTAGATATCGGCGAGCGATGCGCGGCTGTACTCGGTACCGTTGACCGACGCCGACATGGCCAGGTCGAACGCCTGCCCCGAACGGTAGGGCTCGAGTTCGTCCGGCGTCACCAGGAGCGGTCCGAGGCTCGTGGCGAAATCCTTTCCTTTGACCGGGCCCATGGAGAGCTTCATCTCCCGCCGCTGGAGGTCCCGCGCGCTCCAGTCGTTCATCACGCAATACCCGGCGATGTGGCGTTCCGCTTCGGACGGGCCCAGGTCGCGGCCGCCCAGGCCGACCACGGCCGCCACCTCCAGTTCGAAGTCCAGCTGGGAGCTGCCGGGCGGGACCGCCACCCCCGCGCCGGGGCCGACCACGGCGACGGGGTTGCTGAAGTAGAAGACGGGCAGTTCGTACCAGTCCGGGTCCATCTCCAGGCCTCGCCGCTGCCGTGCGGTTCGAACGTGCTGCTCGAACGCGTAGAAGTCCCGAACGGACGGGGGGCGCGGGATGGGGGCGAGGAGGTCCGCGCCGTCCAGCGGCACCACGTCGGCCGGCCCGCCCGCGACGCGTTCGCCGGCCTCGGCCAGCCGCGAACCGTCGTCGCCCAGCAGCCCCAGGAGTGTCTCGCCGGCGGGAAGCAGGCGAACCTCCTCGCCGGCCACGAGGCCCGTTCGAACCTCTCCCTGATGAAGCAGTGTGGCCCAGCGCACGTGTCAAGCCCGGGCGGGGGCGTTCGCACGCTTCGGCAGGACCAGCGATAGGCCGCCGTACAGCAGGCCGCCCACGCCGAACGCCACCAGGATGCCGAGTCCGCTGCCCGCGAACACCGTCTTCTTGGCCCACCAGCCCACCCACGAGAAGACCGGGCTGAACGACGTCACGAGCCCCAGGCCGACGACCACGGCGACGACGAACGCGATCAGGCCGGCAAGGTTGAACGCGCCGTAGCGGCCGTTCGCGTCGTAGAGCGCGGGTTCGTCGTAGCCGGCTCTGCGCCGGTACAGCGCCATGTCGACCAGGAAGATCGCGGCCCAGGCCGTGAGCGGCACGCCGAGGGTGACCAGGAACCCGATGAACGGCGTCACGAAGTTCTTGGCCACGAACAGCACGTAGATGTTGCCGGTGACCAGCAGCACGCCGTCGATGGCCACCGACTGGTAGCGGGGGATGCCCACGCCGAGAGTGAGGAGGTTCAACCCCGACGAGTAGATGTCGAGGACCGCGCCGGCCAGGAGTCCGCCCACCGCGACGATGAGATACGGGACCAGGAACCAGGTGGGGAGCGGCGCGGCGAGGTCGCCGATGGGGTTGGCCGAGGACGCCAGGCCGGCGTTCTTGCCCGCCAGCAGGACGCCGAACACGATCAGGATGATCGGAGCGATGCTCGCGCCGAACACCGTCCAGCCGAACACCCCCCTGGAGCTCGACGAACGGGGGAGGTAGCGGCTGTAGTCCGCGGCGGTGTTGACCCAGCCGATGCCGAGCCCCGCGACGATGATCGAGATCGCCGGCAGCATGCCGTGCAGGAAATCGGTGGTTGGAAGCTTGGCCAGCTTGTGCACGTCGATCTGGGGCAACAGCAGCACCATGAACACGACCGTCAGCGCGGCGAACGCCCACGTGAAGAACGTCTGGATCCGAACGATGGTGGCGTGTCCCATCAAGCCGACCGCGATCGTTGCTCCGGCCGCCACGACGAACCCCGCGATCTTGCTCCCCGTTGCGGCGTGGTAGCCCAAGCGGTCGAGCACGGTGGACGTGGCCAGGGCGGACAGCGCGACCAGCGCGATCTCCCAGCCGACCAGGGAGATGTAGCTGATCAGCGTGGGCAGCGCATTGCCCAGCACTCCGAACGAGGCACGCGACAGCACCAACGTGGGCGCCCCGCTCCACTTGCCGGCCAGGGAGATGAACCCGACCAGGACGAACCCGGCCACCGTCCCTATGATGCCGGCGATGATGCCCTGCACCACGTTGAGCTGGTAGAACGCCACCACCGCGGCGCCGTAGAAGGCGATCCCCAGGATGGAGATGTTCGCGGCGCACCACACCCAGAACAGCTCGAGCGGGCGGCCGTGGCGTTCGGCGTCCGGGATCGGGTTGATCCCGTTCGTCTCGATGCTCCACACGCGGTCGGTCGCCGGTTGCGCGCCCGGCGGGTCCAGCACCTCGGTGCCCATGTGCCCTCCCCTCGGCCTGCTGCGGTCAGGGTGGAACTACCGCAGATGATAGGGCGAGGAGCGAGCCGCCGTGTTCAGCGAATAGGCGGGGGGCCGGGCGAGTTCGGGTTGCGGGCTACGGGGAGAGGCGTTCGACGAGCCAACCGTCCGCAGTGGTACGGGTGAAGCGGAGGCGGTCGTGCATCCGGTCGAGGCGGCCCTGCCAGAACTCGATGGTGCCGGGTCGAACGCGGAAACCTCCCCAGAAGGGCGGGATCGGAACGTCGTCGCCGGCGAAGCTCGTTCGGGCCTTGGCGAACCGCTCCACGAGTTCGCCGCGACCGGCCAGCACCTCGCTCTGCCGCGACGCCCACGCCGAGAGCCGGTGCCCGACCGGCCGTGTGGCGAAGTAGCGTTCGGACTCCTCCCGGGAGACGCGTTCGACGTCCCCGGTCAACGTGACCTGGCGGTACAGCTGCGGCCAGTGGAACGCGAGCGCGGCCCTCGGGTTCGCCGCGAGCTCCCGCCCCTTGCGGCTCTCGTAGTTGGTGAAGAAGACGAACCCGCGTTCGTCCAGTCCGCGCAGGAGGACGTGTCGAACGGACGGAGCGCCGGTCGCGCCGGCGGTGGCCAGGGCCACGGCCTCGGGGAGCGGCCCGCCCGCGGCGCGCGCGTCGGCGAGCCACCGTTCGAACGCGACGATGGGATCCGGACCGAGGTCGCTCTCCCTCAGACCACGGTCCTGGTTGGGCATCGGAGTTCCGTCGGGACGGCGTTCGTTCGGTTCCATCTCGCCCGCAAGGCTACGCCCGCGCCATGATGGGAGCGTGGAGTTGGGGCTGTACGTGGTGACCGCGGCCGGGATGGTGCCGGGCCGAACGCACCTCGACGTGGGACTGGCGGCGGTGGAGGGCGGGGCGAACGTGGTTCAGCTCCGGGCCCGTGGCGACCTCTCCGCCGGCGCGCTGCAGGAGACGGCGCGACGGCTGGCCGAGGCCTGCGCAGCAGCCGGGGTGGTGTTCGTCGTGAACGACGATGTGGAGACCGCTCGGATGGTGGGGGCGGGGCTGCACGTCGGCCAGGACGCCGACGCTCGCCTGGCCCGTAGGTTGCTGGGAGGGGGCGCGGTGCTCGGGGTCAGCGTGGCGACTCGCGAAGAGGCCCGGGAGGCCGCTGATGCCGGAGCGGACTACGTGGCCGTCACCGTATGGGCCACGCCGACCAAGCCGGAAGCGGTTCCCTACGGGCTGGAGGGCGTTCGAGACATCGCGGCGGGGACCTCCGTGCCCGTGGTCGGGATCGGAGGGATCGACGCCTCGAACGCTTCGGTGGTCCTGGCCGCCGGCGCCGCGGGCATCGCGGTGATCTCCGCGGTGGCGGCCGCGGGCGACCCGGTCGCCGCGACCCAAGAGCTCGCGGAGGTCGTTCGAACCTTCAGAGGAGGCGCTACCCCGGCCGGGCGGTAGCGTGGGAACCTATCGCCTCACCTCGCGACGAGAGGAAACTCATCCCATGCCCAAACAGGTCACCGGCAAGGCCACGCCCGAGCTGTTCGAACGGGTCATCCTGCGGCACCTCGGCGCCGCTGACCCGGCCGTGCTGGTGGGGCCGCAGCACGGCGTGGACGTCGGCGTCGTGCAGGTCGCGGACGGCGTGGCCATGGCGCTCACGGCCGACCCGATCTTCGTGGTGCCCGCCTACGGCTGGGAGCGTTCGGCGTGGTTCGCCGTGCACATCCTGGCCTCGGACGCCTCCACCAGCGGGCTGCCATTGCGGTGGATGACCGTGGACCTGAACCTGCCGCCCGAGGTGAGCGACGACGACCTGGCCAGCCTGTGGACGGCGTTCTCGGGGGCGTGCCGGGACCTCGGGATCGCCGTCGTCACCGGGCACACCGGGCGCTACGACGGGTGCGCGTGGCCGATGGTGGGCGGCGCGTCCTGCATGGCCGTCGGCCCCGACGACGCGTTCGTCACCCCGACCATGGCCCGAGCCGGCGACCGGGTCGTGGTGACCAAGGGCGCGGCCATCGAGGCCACCGCGCTGTTCGCCGCGACGTTCCCGGATCGCCTGACGGCTTCGCTGGGAGCGGAGGTGACGCGGGCCGGCGACGCATTGTTCGAACAGATGACGGTGGTGCCGGAGGCGCGGGTGGCGGCGGCGTACGGGCTGCGGGACCGGGGCGTCACCTCGATGCACGACGCCACGGAGGGCGGCGTCCTCGGCGGGCTCATCGAGGTGGCCACGGCGTCGGGGACCGGGATGCGCATCGACCTGTCCGCAGTCCCGGTGCGCCCGGAGGTCCGGGCCATCTGCGACCACGTGGGGATGGACCCCTACATCTCCATCTCGGAGGGGACGCTCATCGCCACCATTCGCCCGGACCACGCCGACGGCTTCCTGCGCGCACTGGCGGACGCGAACATCGAGGCCGCCGAGGTCGGGGAGGTCACCGACGCGCTGAAGGGTGTGGAGGTCGAACGCGACGGGGGCGTCGAACAGCTGCGGCATCCGGGCGTCGATCCGTTCTGGGGGGCGTTCGGCCGGTGGGCCTCCGAGGCTAGCTGAGCGAGGATTCCTTCAACTCGCCGGTGGCGCGACAGATGATGTCGAGCGCCTCCTCCACGCGGTCACGGTGGGTCCGGTGGCTGACGATGCAGGCCCGGATGGTGAAGCGGCCGTCCAGCATGGTGCTCGACAGGAACACCCTCTTCGAGGCGTTGATGCGCTCCAACAGGGCGCGGTTGAACGCCTCCGCGTCGCCCGTTCGAGGCTCGTACCGGAACGCCACAACGGTGAGTTGCGCCGGCACAACGACGAACCCCTCCGTCGCGGTGAGTCCTTCCGCCAGGAACGCCGCCAGGTCGAGCTTCTCGTCGAGTGCGGCGCGGAACGCCCCGAACCCGTGCAGCTTCAGGGGCAGCCACACGCGGAGCCCCCGGTTGTCGCGCGAGAGTTCGGGCGAGTAGTCCGTGAAGTTCGGGATCTCGTCCTCCGCCGCCAGATCCTGCAGGTAATCCGCACCGACCTGATGGGCCTCGCGAAGCTTCGCGCCGTCGCGGACCAGGAGACACCCCGTGCCGTAGGGCAGGAACATGCCCTTGTGCGGATCCAGGGTGATCGAGTCCGCCCGCGAGATCCCGTCGAACGCCGCGCGACCCCGTTCGGTGAGCTGGAAGAACCCGCCGTAGGCACCGTCCACGTGGAGCCAGAGTCCTTGGGCCGCAGCGACATCGGCCAACTCGCCGAGCGAATCGACGGCGCCCGTGTTCGTGGTTCCCGCATTGCCGACGATGAAGAAGGGCCGCAGTCCGGCCGCGCGGTCGCGTTCGATCATCGAACGCAACGCCCCGACGTCCACCCCCCACGCCTCCTCGCAGGGCACGGCTCGCACCGCGGAGGGAGGGAAGCCGGCCAGCACGGCGGACTTGGCCACGGAGGCGTGGGTCTGGTCGGACACGTAGAGCGTGCCGCCGTCCAACCTGTCTCCCAGAAGTGACCGGCGCGCGGCGACGATGGCCGAGAAGTTCGCCATGGAGCCTCCGGTGGTCAGGATGCCGCGAACCTCCGGCGGGTAGTCGAACTCACCAGCGATCCACCGGATGACGGTGGCCTCCATCTCGGCGAACACGGGCGCCGCGTTCCACACGTTGACGTACCGGTTCACGCCGTAGGCCAGGTACTCCCCGAGGATGGCCGCCCACAGCCCGCCGCCCGGGATGTAGGCGAGGTAGCCGGGGCCCGTGGTGTTGAACGCCTTCGCCGCGGCGGCTTCCACGGTCTCCAGCAGCGGTTCGAACGCCCCCGCGTCCTCGGGGGCGGCCTCGCGCAGCGAACGAGCCGCAGCCACGGCGCCCTCGAGGTCCGAAGCCGGCGCGTCTGGCAGTCCTTCGATGAAGCGCACCAGGAACTCGGTGGCGGCCCCCGCCATCCTCCGCATGTCCTGGGACGAGGGCTCCAGTGGATACGGCGACGGCGAGGGCGAGGGGGCGTTCGGCATGAGCGGCGGCGTGATGCTAGCAGCGGGCCCCGACACGGAACCCTCGTAACGCAGGGGCCCGGTTGGGCTACGGTGCACCGATGGGAACACCGCTGCTGATGGGCGTGGATGTCGGAACGTCCAGCACCAAGGGCTGCCTCACCACGACCGCCGGTGCCGTGGCGGCGACCGCGGAACGGCCCCACCAGATCGACATCCCTCGTCCCGGCTGGGCCGAGCAGGATCCCGATGGGTGGTGGAGCGATCTGCAGGCCGTCAGCCGGGACCTTTTACGCCAGGTGAAGGGCGGCACCGTGGCGGCGGTCTCGGCGAGCGGGATGGGGCCATGCGTGGTTCTCACCGACGCCCGGGGCCGGGTCCTTCGTCCCGCCATCCTCTACGGCATCGACAGCCGCGCCACGAACGAGATCGCGGAGTTGAACGAACGCTTCGGCGCAGGCGCCATCCTGGAGCGTTCGGGCTCCCCGCTCACCACCCAGTCCGTCGGCCCGAAGCTGGCATGGGTCGCTCGCCACGAGCCGGAGGTCTGGAAGGACGCGACGAACGTGTTCACCACGTCGTCGTTCCTGGCCTACCGACTGACGGGGGCGACGTGCCTCGACCACAGCACGGCAAGCCAGTGGGGGCCGCTGTACGACCTCCGGGCCGGCCGGTGGAACGCCGCATGGGCCGAACAGGTCGCCCCCGGCCTCGCCCTGCCGGATCTCCGGTGGCCGGCGGACATCGTGGGGAGAGTCACTCCCGAGGCGGCCCAGGCCACCGGCCTCCCCGAAGGCATCCCGGTGGCTTCGGGGAGCCTGGACACGCGGATGGAGGCGGTGGCGGCCGGCGTTCGAGCTCCCGGCGATGGCATGGTCATGTACGGCACGAGCATCTTCCTCCTGGCCATGGTGGAGCGCGCCGACCCCGACCCGCACCTGTGGTCGACCATCGGGCTCACTCCCGGATCGTTCGCCATGGCGGCGGGCATGGCCACGGGCGGTGCCCTCACCAGTTGGTTCCGCCGGCTCGTGGGCTCCGGCGCTCCCGACTTCGCGGCCCTGGAAGAGGAAGCTGCCGGGGCGGTGCCGGGCTCGGGCGGCCTGGTCGTCCTCCCCTACTTCGCCGGCGAACGGACCCCCCTGTTCGATCCCGACGCCCGCGGCCTCGTCATCGGCCTGACCGTCCATCACGACCGCGGGGAGTTCTACAGATCGCTGCTGGAGGGCGTGGCCTACGGCGTTCGGCACAACCTGGATACGCTGGACGCGGCCGGAGCACGGCCCGAACGGCTGGTGGCCGTGGGCGGAGGGACGCGGGGCCTGCTGTGGCCGCGAATCGTGTCCGACGTCACGGGGATGGCCCAGGAGGTCGCGATGCACCCAGGCGGCGCGGCCATCGGGGACGCCAGGATCGCGGGCATCGCCGCGGGGCTGGTCGATCCGAACGAACCCTGGCCGGTGGAGACGGTAACGGTCACGCCCGACCTTGCGAACCGCGAGCTCTACGACGCGGGGTACCGCGTCTACCGTGAGCTGTATCCCGCCACGAAAGCCGCGATGCACGCGCTGGCCCGCCAACTCCCGGAGCCCGGACCCGCGCCGACGATGTGAACTCCCCTGACGCCTCGGGCTTACCAGACGCCGGGGATCAGCCCAGGTAGTAAGAGGTCAGTATCTCGTCGAGGTCGAGGGTTGCTCACCTCAGGCCCCGAGCGCGGCCACCACCCCCGGGCCAACCCTCCGGTTTGACGTGCGTTCGGGCCTCCCGGATACTTCCGAGTCCCACGTTCGAACCCCAGCCTCGACCTCAAGGAGAGGGTCCACCCCGTGGCGTCG
>DAIMKN010000023.1:0-21871 GCA_036721725.1 Actinomycetota bacterium | reverse complement strand
GTAGTCCCAACGGGGTTCGAACCCGTGTCTCCACCTTGAGAGGGTGGTGTCCTAGGCCTCTAGACGATGGGACCGAGCGCGCGACGAACGCCGGCGAAGCTCCATTGTGACAAGCGCCCCGCGGGCTGTCATGCCGCCGCCGCTCAGCGGTCGGCCGATGGGCGCATCACCGAAGGCATCGGTGACGCGCCGGAGTTCGCGCAGACGCGGTTCGCTGTGGCCGCGGATCCACCGGTTCACGGTCTTCAGCGACACGCCGATGCGCCCGGTCGGCCGCCTCCTGCGACAACCCCTCCGCTCGGAGGATGCCGGCGAGCCAGGGGCCGAACGCCTCACGCGCCCGCCCCAGACTCGCCTCGACAGGCAGGACGACTACCTCGACCTCGATGTGGTCGTCGTACACACGAACGCCCAGCGCCACCCGCACCGAGGCCGATTCCGCTGCCCCGGCCGTCGCCTCCGAGGCCACCTCCCCGAGCCCGGCCTCCAAGCCGGCGCGTGCCAGGTTCTCGTCCTCGTCCGCCGACCGTGCTGGCCGCTGGTAGCCTCCGTCCAACTCCGGCAGAGTCCCGTTCGTCACTTGGCTTCCTCAAACCAAAACCCGATGGGATACCCTGGGGCCCACCGGGCGCCCCCGGGGAGCCTGGCGACCTCGGCGCCGCTGCTCGTCCGGATGAAAGGAGTCCCCATCCGTCCCGTGGAGGACCGCTCCCGACCGGGAGGCGACCCCTCCGGTCCTCCTTCGACTCCGGCACCGCCGACCTCCGTCGCGCGCCACCACCGAACGGAGCGGCTGACGAGCGTCGCGGCGTGGGCGCTGGCCCTGGCCGGACCGGTCGCGGTGACGATGCTGGATCTCCTTCCCCGGCATCCCGGCACGACCATCCCCGCGTTGCTCTTCCTGCTCGTGGCCATCGGCGCCGCGGTCCTGGGTGGGCGATGGCCGGGTGCGGCCGGGGTGATCCTGGCCGCCGGGCTCCTCCGGTACTTCTTCACCTCTCCGGTGCGTTCCTGGCGGTTGGACGGGGCCGAACAGCTCGTCGGGCTGTTCGTGTTCGCCGCGGCCGGCTTCCTCCTGGTGGAGGTGGTCGGAGGGGGCCGTCGAGGCAGGACCGGGGCTCGACACTCCCGGGACGAGCTCGAGACCCGGAGGAACATCGACGCCGCCTCGCTCGGCAGGGAGAACGCCCGGCTGCTCAGGGAGAGCCAGGAGGCGGCCCTGGCCCATCAGCGATCACTCGCGCTGCTCGATACGGCGCTGGACGGTTCGCCGGTCGGCTTCGCCTTCCTGGATCAGGAGCTCAGGTACCGACGCATCAACCCGGCGCTGGCCGAGATGCACAACCTGCCCGGTCCCGATCATCTCGGCCACACGGTCAAGGAACTGTTCCCCGACGTCGACCCGGGCATCGAGGCCAGCTTGAGTTCGGTGCTCCGAACGGGCAAGCCGGTCGTGGACGTCGAATGGTCCGCGACGCACCCCGACGGCCGCGTCCTGCACCTGCGCGGCAGCTACTACCCGGTGATGACCCAGGACGGCTGGGTCGTCGGTGTGGGTGCGGTCGTGCTCGACGTCACGGCGACCCGGGCCATCCAGGAGGAGCTCCGCCGGTCCCGCGACCAGCTCGAGGTCATCCTGCAGGGGGTCACCTCCGGCATCACCGTGCAGGACCCCACCGGGAAGGTGATCTACGCGAACGAGGCCGCCGCGACCATGAGCGGCTACCCGAACGTGGACGCGTTCCTCAGCGCGCCGGTGGAGGAGATCCTGGGCCGGTTCGAGATGCTGGACGAGGCGGGCAAGCCGTTCGACCCCGCGCTTCTTCCGGGACGTCTGGCATTGCAGGGGAAGGTCGAACGGGACGTGACGATGCGAGCGAGAGACAGGACCTCGGGCAGGGAGACCTGGCGCGTGGTTCGGGCCGCTCCCGTACTGGACACCGAAGGCAACGTCGTACTCGCGGTGAACGTGTTCCGGGACATCACCGAACAGCAGAAGTCCACGCGCGACCTCCGGTTCCTGGCGGAGGCGGGGCGCGAGCTGGCCTCCTCCCTCGACTACCACGCCACGCTGGAACGGACCGCGTCCATGGCCGTGCCCGTCCTGGCCGACTGGTGCGTGGTCGACCTGCTCGCCGAGGAAGGGCCGGTGAACCAGGTGGCCGTGGCCCATGTTCGTCCCGAGAAGGCGGACGTGGCCAGGGATCTCCGGTCGCGGTTCCCACTCGACGTTCGCCCCGCCCACCCCATCAACCTCGTCATGCGAACGGGACGCTCCATCCTCATCCCGGAGATGAGCGAACAGGACCTCCGGGACATGGCCGGCGGCGAGGAGGGCCTCGCGCTGATCCGGGAGTTGGAGGTCCGCTCGCACATCGTCGTCCCGCTGGTGGCGAGGGGACGCATCCTGGGGGCCATCTCGCTGGTGATGGGGGATTCCGGTCGCCGCTACGACCAGGCGGACCTGGCCCTCGCGGAGGAGCTGGCCCGCCGCGCCGCGGTGGCCATCGAGAACGCCGGGTTGTACCGGGAGCGCGACTACATCGCGCGAACGCTCCAGCAGAGCCTGCTCCCGCCGAAGCTCCCCGAGATTCCGGGCGTTGAGCTGGCCGCGCGGTACCGCGCGGCCGGCTCGGGCAACGAGGTGGGCGGCGACTTCTACGACGTGTTCGACACTGGGGAGACGTGGGCCGTCGTGATCGGCGACGTCTGCGGCAAAGGTGCCCCGGCCGCCGCGGTGACCGGCTTGGTGCGCTATACGCTCCGCGCGGCGGCCATGCACGAGGATCGCCCCAGCAGCATCCTCTCCGTTCTGAACGAGGCGATCCTCCAGCAGCGTTCGGACCAGCGGTTCGCCACCGTGGCGTGCGCGCGCCTCCGGCTCGGGGACGACGGGGTTCGGGTCACGGTGTCGTGCGGCGGCCATCCGCCACCGGTGATCCTGCGAGCGAACGGCGAGGTGTCCTCGGTCGGTCGTCCCGGCATGCTGTTGGGGGCGTTCCCGGAGGCGGAGGTGACCGACGACGCGACGGACCTGGGACCGGGCGATGCCTTGATCCTGTTCACCGACGGCGTGACTGAGGCCCACGTGACCAGTGACGACCTGTTCGGCCGGGAGCGCCTGGAGGCCGTGGTCGCCTCGTGCGCCGGACTTGCGGCCGACGCCATCGCCTCGCGCATCGAAGACGCCGTGGCCTCGTTCGCTGCGGACGGGGCACTTCGGGACGACATCGCGCTGCTGGTCGTGCGGATCCTTCCCTGCGTCTGAGGCATCTCCGCCGACGACGAAACGCCACGCGACTGCCCCCGCCCTCCATAATCGTTGACGGTTGTCCTTCCCCCAGACGGAGGTTCGAGAGCAGGTGGAACGCCGGTGGTCGTTCGGTCTCCTCGCCCTGACTCTGATGGTCTGCGCCTCGTGCGCCGGTCCATCGCTCGTGCGGCCCCACGCCCTGCCGGGACCCGTCGCCACCCCATCGGGCCCGCCTTCCGGCACCCCGACGACGCACGAGCCGGGGGAGGGGCGGGCGAGCGGTCCGATCTCCACGCTCCACGCTCCTCCGCCGCCCCGAACCCCGCCCTCGATCAAGACGCTGGAGCCGGGACTGGCCCGGCTCCTCATCGTCGACTTCGCCGGAACGTCCTCGGCCCAGGCCGACCAGCTGATGGCGGAGGGTGTGGGCGGCCTGATCTTCCACCGTTCGAACATCGTGAGCCGAACGCAGATCACCGACCTGACCGCCGCCATCCGCCAGGCCGCCGGCCGGCCGGTCTTCCTGGCGGTCGATCAGGAGCCGGGCCGGGTCACGCGGCTCGACGGGATCCTCCCGGCCCTGCCGACGCCGGAGCACATCGGCGCCGTGGACCCGCCCGTGGACAGCCTGACCATGGGCCAGCAGGTGGGCAGAGAGCTGGCCGGGCTGGGGTTCAACATGGACTTCGCCCCCGACCTCGACGTGCTGGGACCGCCCGGGGCCTACATCGGGGACCGTTCGTACGGCCACGATCCCGAAGTGGTGGCGGCGCACGGCGTGGCCTTCATGCACGGACTTCGGGATGGCGGGGTGATGGCGGTGATCAAGCACTTCCCGGGCCACGGCGGCGTGACCCAGGACTCCCACCTCGTCATGCCGGTGGACGACCGGCCCCTGTCGGCGCTCGCGGTGAAGGATCTGGTGCCGTTCGACCTGGCCATCGAACAGGGCGCGCCGGCCGTCATGACCGACCATCTGCTCTATCCGCGGCTGGATCCTCGGCTGCCGGCCTCGTTGTCCCCGCAGATCAGCGGGTGGCTGCTCCGGCTGAAGCTGGCGTTCAGGGGGCTGGTGATGACGGACGACCTGGAGATGGGGGCGATCAGTTCGAGGTGGTCACTGCCCCAGGCGGTGGTCATGGCCATCCAGGCGGGGGCGGACATGGCCCTCATCTCCTCCGACGCCGGGGCGGTGCCGTCCGTGGTCGCGGCGCTGCGTTCGGCCCTGGAGGACGGGACGCTTCCTCGAGCGCGCGTGGCGGAGGCGCTGGCCCACATCGACGCCGCGCTCCGAACCTTGGCCCGCTGACGGGTCCTTCCGCAGCCCGCAGCCCTCAGGCCAGCGCGGCGAAGATCTGGTCCGCCGTTCGAGCGGCCATGGCCTGACCGGTGAGGGTGGGGTTCGGACCGCCCAGGCCGTTCGGCATGGCCGAACAGTCCCCGATGTAGAGGCCGGCCACCTCGTGGGCCTCGCCGCTCGGGCTCGCCACGCTGGTGGCGGCGTCGCGGCCCACGCGCATCGTGCTCATGAGGTGGGTGACCAGGACCGGGTCGAAGTTCGTTCGGTGCACCTCGCGAGCACCGGCTGCGCGGAGGATCTCGGCGGCCTTCCGGGCCAGCCACAGCTGTCGCTCCTTCGACTTCGGCGTGGGGTGGTAGACGACCTTGGGGACCGCGCCGTGTTCGTCGGCCGGCCAGTCGTCGGCGAGCACGATCCGGTTGTCGCGGTGCTCCTCGTCGTCGGTGCACACCAGGACCGAGAGCGTTCGGTGGTACTCGCGGATGCGTCGAACGGCCTCCTCGCCGTAGAAGCGACCCGCCGTGTCCCAAGGCTCGCCGTCGGTCGAATCGTCCCAGAACCCCTTCCCCGCGCCGGCCAGCGCGATCGAGACGTTCTGCGGCCCGTTGCCCTGGACGAACACCGCGCCGTAGCCGGGGAAGTCCGCCCGGGCCATGGTGACCTGTCCGACGTTCGGATGGACGTCCCGGTCGAAGAAGCCGGTCACGATGTCCTGGAGGTGGTTGTTGAAGTAGCGCCCCACCGCGTCGTTCGAGTTGGGCAGGCCCGAGTTGAGCCACAGGCGCGGCGACTCGACCGACCCGCCGGCCAGCACGACCACGCGAGCCTCCGCTTCCTGAAGATCTCCGGTCCGCTCGTCGCGCCATCGCACGCCTCGCACCGCGGCTCGCCCATCCCCCCCCGACGCCGCGTCGAACAGCACGGCCGTGGCGAACGCGTCCGGGACGATCTCGCAGTTCCCCGTGGCCATCGCGGCCGGCACGTAGCTCACGTTCGTGGCGCGCTTGGCCTTGCGCTCGAGGGGCTGGCCTGCCGGGTTCGGACAACCCGCCAGGCAGTGGCCGCACATGGTGCACCCGTCGGCCTGGGCCAGGTCCATCCCCGTCTCCATCTTGGCGATGGGAAGGATGGCGTTGTGGCAGGGCCGCCACAGCTCCTCGGTGACCTCTCGGACGTCTTTTCGGACCAGCCCGATCTTCTCGCAGCCCGCGGCGAACAGCGCGTCCTTCGTCGCAAGGTCGTCGACCAACCTGACGGGAAGGAACTCCTCGACCTGTTCGTAATAGGGGACCAGTTCGTCGTAGGTGAAGGGCCACGAGTCGTCCACGGCGTGCGGGTAGGCCCGAACGGAGATCCCGTTGTAGTGCAGGGTGGTCCCGCCGACCCCGGCGGCCTGGAGGATGAGCCCGGCCCCGTCGCGCCGCCGCATCCACGGCGCCTTCGAACGGTCCGACGGCCCCCACCGCAGCCGGCCGTCCACGATGCCGCCCATGTCGTCGTCGAGGCGGGTGAAGTCGCGGTCCGGGTCGAGCCACGGACCGGCCTCCAGCATCAGCACGCGAACGCCCCGTTCGGCCAGACCCTTGGCCACGACGGGCCCGCCGCCCCCCGCGCCGACGATGATGACGTCCGGACGGTCCACGGCTACGCACCCTCCCGGTAGTCGGCGTAGCCGAGCGACGGTCCCGGGAACCCGATGTCGTCCCACGAGGGCGGGCGGCCGAGCGTTCGGGTGGCCTTGTCGTAGGCGCTCCACTCGGAATACACGGCGCCGTAGGTGAACACGAACAGCGCGTCCACCATGTCCCGGACGTCCTGGGCCTCCTCCGCCACCATCAGTCGGAACACGCTGCCGCGTTCGGCGGGGGAGAGCTCGACGAACCCGGCCCCGGTTCGAACGTCGCTCGCGTAGCTGTCGAGCAACACGGCGATGAGGTCGGCGAACCCTGGCACGTACTGGTCGATCATGGCCGAGACGTGCTCGTCGGCATGGATCTCCAGGGCGCCGGGGCGACCGTCGACGGCGGGCACGATGGCCTCAACCGCGGCCCGGAAGATCTCTACCGCGGTTGGTTCAAGCACGGGGGGCTCCTCGACGAGGGACGGTGATCACGGTCACGGATTCAATCACACCATGACCTCGGGCGCCCTTGCGGGCGAAAAGAGCGTTCGCCGAGGAGGGGACGCTCGATACGGCGAACCTTCCTTCAGCTGCTCGAGGAAGCGAGGGAACGGGTCAAGCGGACTTCGATCTCAGTGAGCACTGGCTCAATCCCGAGGGCGAGCTACCTTGCCGCATTCGTCCAGATGGTCGGATCCCTGCAGACCATCGGACCGGCTTAACAGGCAACTGAGTCGGCCCGTCCCCGGACCAGTAGCCCACCTCCTGTTCAGGGGTGGGGATCGGGGAGGTAGGCGACCCACCGCCGAGGACCGGAAAGATCCTCCACAGCGGCATTCCGTTGCTGGCCCGCCTGGATTCGAACCAGGACTAACTGATCCAGAGTCAGTCGGGCTACCGTTACCCCACGGGCCAGTGGGCGACCTCCGGCGACGCTACGGCATGGCCGAGGTCACATCTGGAAGACTAGCAGGGGTCGCCTCCGCGTTGGAGCCCGCGATCCTCGCCTATCCGGTCCCGTCGATCATGGCGCTCGACCGCTCCCCCCCGCGTTCGGCGTCTAAACCGCCACGCCCATCGTGATCGTGCCGAGGTACCCGCTCGCCTGCTTCTTCATGGCGAGGATGGCTCCGGAGCCACCCGCTTGTTGGAAGATCGAGTCGGAGGAGTTCGGCGTGTCGACCACGGGGCGACTGCTATAGGGAGCGTTGCTCCGGTAGAGGCTTGCCGTCAGGAAGTCGTCGAAGAAGAGCTGGCCCGTGTGAAGGGACTGGTTCTTCAGGAAGACCTTGACGTGGATGTGGACCGCCCGTCCCATGTACCAGCGCTTGCGTTGTTGGCCCGGCTGAAGCATCATCTCAGGAGCTGAAGTGACACCTCAGACGGAGCGTTCGGGCAACGACGCCGCGGACCTCGTCCTCCAGGACGTGACCCTGGTGGTGCGGGCCCGCCTGTCCGGGATGGACCGGTCGCTGGAGGAGGCGTCGGCGGACCTGGGGGCCAGTCGGTGGGGCACGTTCCGCCAGGTCACCCTGCCGCAGCTGTTCCCGGCCGTCCTGGCGGGAGCCCTGCTGTCGTTCACCTTCTCCTTCGACGACGTCGTGCTCTCGAACTTCGTCACGGGGCCGGGTGCCACCACCTTGCCGCTGAAGATCTTCTCGGAGCTCCGGTTCGGCCTCACCCCGCGGATCAACGTGGTGGCCGTGTTCATCCTGACGCTGACGGTCTCGGTCATCCTGGTGGCCCAGCTGCTGCTGCGGCGGTGGGGCCCGGGCGCGGCGACCTCCGCAGGGACGCCGGGATGAACGACGAGGATCAGGAGTTGGGCCGCCGGATCCGAACGCTCAGAGAGCGGGAGGGACTGTCGCTCCGCGCCGTGGCCGAACGAGCCGGCGTCTCCGAGAGCTTCGTGTCACAGGTCGAACGCGGCGTGGCGAGCCCATCGGTGGCGTCGCTCCGCCGCCTGGCCGAAGCGCTGGGAGGCTCGGTGGGGGCGTTCTTCGAGGGACCCAGCTCCGCGGACCGCGTGGTCCGGGCGGGGGAACGCCGCCGCCTGATCCACCCGCGTCGGCAGTGGGAGGACGTGCTGCTGACGCCGGCAGGGTCGCGCCATCTCCAGGTGATCCTTTCGACCATCGAACCGGAGGCCGGCTCCGGCGACGAGCCCTATGCCCACGACTCCGACGAGGAGTGCGTGATCGTCCTAAAGGGGCGGATGGAGTTCTGGGTGGATGAGGTCTGGTACGAGCTGGCCGAGGGCGACAGCCTCTTGTTCGAGAGCCGCTTGCCTCACCGAAACGTCAACCCGGGTCCCACCAAGGCGGAGGTGCTGTGGATCATCACGCCACCGTCCTACTGAGGGGCGGCGGCGACCGGTGAGCACCTCACGAGTCGAGGGAAGCGATCCCCGAGCCCCGCGCTCCCTGTGGCTGCGGGAGGCGATGGGGCAGGGCTTCGTGGCCGAACCCCCGTTGCGAGGAGAGACGAAGGCCGACGTGTGCATCGTGGGCGGTGGGTACACGGGCCTGTGGACGGCCTTGCGACTCAAGGAAGTGGAACCGACGCTGAAGGTCGTGGTTCTCGAGGCGGATGTGTGCGGAGGGGGGGCCAGTGGCCGCAACGGCGGGTTCATCCTGTCGTGGTGGGCGAAGTTCCTGTCCTTGGTGAAGCAGTGCGGTGTCGAGGAAGCCCTGCGTCTGGCGGATGCCTCGGCGGACGCGGTGGCCGAGATCGGCGCGTTCTGCTCCGCGAACGGGCTCGAGGCCGCGTTCCATCAGCGCGGATGGGTGTGGGCGGCCTCCAACCCCTCGCAAGTGGGCGCATGGACCCCCACTATGCGGGAGCTCGACCGCCTGGGGGTCCATCCCTTCGAGGAGCTCGACCAGAAGGAGGCCGCCGCGTGCACAGGTTCGGCGGTCCACGGGAGCGGCGTGTTCGAACGCACGGCCGCGGTGGTGCAGCCGGCCCTCCTGGCGTTCGGGCTTCGCCGGATCGCCCTGGCTCGGGGGATGCGGATCCACGAAGGATCGCCCATGACGAACCTCCGCCCGGGCGCCGGCCGGGTCCGGGTGGAGACCCCGGCGGGTGCGGTCACGGCCGGGAGGGCCGTGCTGGCGCTCAACGCCTGGGCGGTGCGGTTCGCCGAGATCAGGCGAAGGATCCTGGTGGTGGGAAGCGACGTGGCGGTGACGCCCTCGATCGGCGGAGCCCTGGCCGATATGGGATGGTCCGACGGGCCCAGCGTGTCCGACTCCCGGCTGCTGGTCCACTACTACCGGACCACCGACGACGGCCGGGTGGTGTTTGGGAAGGGGGGCGGGATCCTGGGGGCCGGCTCCCGGGTCGGGCCCCGGTTCGAGGGCGCCTCGCCGCGCCTGGCGGAGCTGGAGTCGGCGCTTCGGACCACCTACCCGGCTCTGGCGGGCGTTCCCATCGTGCAGACGTGGACCGGCCCCATCGACCGCTCCCGCAGCGGCCTGCCCTTGTTCGGCTCGCTGGCCCACCACGGTTCGGTGTTCTACGGCGTGGGCTTCTCGGGGAACGGGGTTGGCCCGTCGCTGCTGGCGGGGCGGATCCTGGCCTCACTGGCCCTCGGCCGGGACGATGAGTGGGCTCGGTGCGGGCTGGTCAGCACGCCCGGCAAGAGGTTTCCACCGGAGCCGGTTCGGTATGTGGGAGGCCGAACCGTCCGAGGGGCCATCGCTCGGAAGGAACGGATGGAGGACCGTGGCCGTCGCGCGGGCCCGGTGACGAGGGGCCTGGCCGCTCTGGCTCCGGCAGGCCTGGTCCCGAACAAGGGCGGGTAGAGGTTTCCGCCCGGTTCGGGTCAGTTCGAAGGCAGTGGGTCAGCTTCATGCGGGAACACGTGGTCCCACTCATCCGATCCGGAGACTCCGGCCCGAAGGCGTTCAGCACCCCTCGACGTCAAAGAGCAGAGACCTCAAGAGGGTCTGTCTCAGGTGATCCCCCCGGGCGGATCCTCCTGCCTGGAGGGCGCGGGGCGACTCAACGGTCGGCCCCGCGACCGTCAATCCATCCGGGCTTCCCGATCACCGAATACAGTCAGCGGGAGCTCGTGGCCCTTGTCCGATGGATCGAGTCCGATGGTCCAGCTCCGAACGGAGGACGAGGTCCTGAACGAGATGATGTACCAGCTTGGGTTCGCCCGCCGCGGGGCGCGAATCGTGAGCGCGCTCATCGCAGCCATCCGCGACGGGCGACGTGCGCAAAGGCGATCAGTTCGACAACTACATCGACTGGTTCTTCGGCGCCGGAGTGCGGTTGCGGGCTGCGCTCAGCACGAGATCGTTGCGCTTGCGGCAAGTTCGCCGGCAGGGGTTGCGGAGATCCCGTAACTTCAGGAAGACCGGGGATTTGGGGTTCGACCCGCGGTTGGGGCCCAGTGGCTGGCGAGTCAACACAGAGTCATGGAGAAGAAGATTCTCCGCGCTCACAACCACCCTCCGTGCACGCAGTGCGCAAGCCATCGGGGCCGCTCAGAGCAGAAGTGCTGGTCAGAGCGTTGCAGACGCTCTGATTTGGGAGCAGGAGGTCCCGGGTTCAAATCCCGACGCCCCGACAGACGCAAATGTCAGGAAGTGACGCCGGCAGCGAAGCGGCGGAAAAGCTCCCGGCCGCGCTCGTTGTGGGTCGCGAGATGCTCTCGCATCTGGCCGCGTACGTCGTCGTAGGTGCGGCCCCAGGTGGCTTCGGCCTCCGGCCCGGCCTCCTCGAACCAGGCCTCGAGTTCCTCGGCCTCCACCTCGGGGTGGAACTGGACCGCCACCGACGAGCCGGCGCGGAACGCTTGCAGACCTCGCCTCGCACCGTCCCTGCCGGTCGCCAGTCGGTCGGCACCGTCGGGGAGCGGGAAGGTGTCCTCGTGCCACTGGAAGGCGAGCGAGCCGCTCGGGAACGTCGATACGACGGGGTCCTGCTCGCCTTCAATGGTGAGCCGCAGTGCAAAGAACCCGAATTCCCGCTCCGGCGCGAGGGTGACCGGCGCGCCGAGCGCCTTGGCCAGCAGCTGCGCCCCAAGGCAGACGCCGAGCACGGGCAGCGCCCGCCGGTGGGCGTCGCGCAGCAGGTCGACCTCCGGGGCGAGGTGCGGGTAGCGATCGGTCTGGTCCACGTTCATCGACCCGCCGAAGGAGACCACCGCGGAGAGGTCGTCGAGCCGCGGCAGCTGTTCGCCGTCCCACGCTTCGATCGGCACGGGCTCGAGTCCGCCGGATCGCAGGCCCTCCGGCGCCACCCCGAATGTGTCCGCCCGCTCGTTGCGGATGCACGCCACCCGACGCATGGGGTTCAGTCTAGTCAGCAGGGAGAGAGGGACTGGTCGGGGACGTCTCCATCCTCACGAAGCCGCGAAAAGACGACGTCCACCCGCGTTGACTTTCGCCTTCGCGCGGAGTATCCCTATCCCGGGATGCAGTCCCACCGTTCCAGCATGTGGAACGGGCCTCGGGTGTTCAAGCGCCGGCGGTCGCATTGGGGCCGGCAGAAAGGGGGGTCCATGCCGCAAGACGTGGACATGGCGGAAGTCCGGAACGAGCTGAAGGCCGGAACGCTCTCCACGGCGGATGCGGTCGCCATGGCCGTAGCCGTGCTCTCCCCGGCCATGGCGATGGCCTACAACACGAGCTTCGCGGCGAGCTTCGCCGGAACCTCCACGCCGTTCGCCTTCCTGCTGGGGGGCATCGGCTGCCTGGCGCTCGCCTTCGTGGTTATCTCGTTCACGCGCCGCATGGCCTCGGCCGGATACGCCTACACCTACGCCAGCAGGACGCTGGGTCAGAACGCCGGCTTCCTGACGGGCTGGTTGTACTTCTTCGGCTTCTTCTGCTTCGTCCCCATGACGATGGCGGGCGTGGGCGGGTTCACCCGCGACCTCATCGCCAGCGAATGGTGGAGCGGCATCCCGAGCTGGTCGTGGTTCGCGATCTTCGTGATCGGCATGACGCTGCTCCTCGCGCTCACCATCTACGACATCAAGCTGAACGCGCGAACCCAGCTCCTCGTCGGCGCCCTCACGGTGGGGGTCATCGTGATCCTGGACCTGATCGTCACCTTCAAGGGCGGGGCGCACGGCCAGGACCTGAGCGCCCTGGGGCCGGGCCATACGCTCAAGGGTGGCTTCCAGGGGATCGGGTTCGGGCTGATCTTCGGCGTCCTCTCCTATATCGGGTTCGAAACGTCGGCGGTCCTGGGGGAAGAGACGCGCAACCCTCGCAAGGCGATCCCGGCCTCGATCCTCATCGCGGTCATCTTCGCCATCGTGTTCTACGTCTGGACCACCTACGTCATCGCCATCGGGGTCGGGGTGAGCAAGGCGGGCTCGGCCAAGTGGGCCAGTGACCCGACGGTCCTCGCCGACACCGCGACGAGGTACTCCGGACACTTCCTCTCCGTCCTGATCTCGATCGCCGCGATCCTCTCGGCCTTCGTGGTCTGCCTGGCCTGCGCCACCGCCGCGGCAAGGACGATGTTCGCCATGGGCCGCGAGGGAACGCTTCCCGCCTGGTTCGGCAAGACCCACCGCACGTACAAGACCCCGGTCAACGCGACGCTCGCCATCGCGGGCCTCGCCACGATCGTGGCCATCGTGGTCGGGTTCTTCTGGGACTACGGTTCTGGGCCGTTCACCGTGTTCGGCCTCCTCGCGAGCATCGGAGGACTCGCCGTCACGGTGGTGTACATCGTGCTCTGTGCGGCCGGCATCGCGTGGTTCCGGAAGAACTCGGAGCGCTACAACGTCGTGTCCCACCTGTTGGTACCGCTGGTCGGGGTGATCATCTTCGGGTTCGGCGTGTACGGATCCATCTATCCGGGGGCGACGCTGCACCTTCCGTACGCGATCATCCCGTGGGTGGTGCTCGGGTGGATCGTGGCCGGCATCGTGGTGCTCATGTACCTGCACGGCAACCACCCGGACCGTGTCGCCAAGATCGGATCGATGCTCGGCGAGGAGGGCGGCGAGGCGGCGGCGGCTCTCGACGTCCCCGCCACCACGGGCGCCTGAACGAGCACCTGGTGAGGAGGGTGACGGGCTCCGGCCCGTCACCCTCGCTCGTCTCAGCGACGCTCCACGCCTGCTCGCCCGAGGAGGTTCGTTCGTGATCGATCACCACGCGCATCCGTTCGCGCTCCAAGGCGGGACCTTCGACCCCTCGACGCTCACCCTCGACGTCGAACGCGACCCTGGGGCCGAGGATCGTCGGCGGCAGCAGGGACCCTCGCGGTTGGCGCAGGAATTGCTCACCGTTCGCCTCGCCCAGCGTCTCGGCTGTGAGCCGGAAGAGCTCGCCACAGCTCGGGCCGAGGCGAGCCGGGACTGGACCGCCTACGCCTCGGCCCTGTTCCGCGATGCCGGGATCACCGCGATCCTCATGGACCTCGGCATCGCCCCGGGCGCTGAGGCGAACGTGGACGGCTACGCCGAGGCCTCGGGCTGCGCGATCCACCCGATCATGCGGATCGACCCCATGGTCGATGGGCTCATCTCCTCCGGCGCTTCGGCGAAGGAGATCCTCGACGCCGTGCTGACGAGCATGCAGGAGGCGGCCGGCGCCGGGGCCGTCGGGTTCAAGACGATCCTCGCCTACCGAACCGGCCTGAGCGTCGACCCGTTCGTCACCCTCGAGCAGGCCGAGGCCTCTCTCGCTGGGGATGGGGCGGTCCGGCGGCGAGGGAAGAGCTGCCGCGACCTGGTGTTCCGGCGCGCCCTCGGGGTGGCGGCCGATCTCGGCCTGCCGTTCCAGATCCACACCGGATTCGGTGACTCGGAACTCCGGCTGAGCGAGTCCCACCCGCTGCTGCTCGAGGAACTTCTTCGAACGCCGGAGGGATCGGCGGCCAAGATCGTGCTGATCCACGGGTCCTATCCCTGGCACGAGGAGCAGGCCTGGCTCGCCACCACTCGCCCCAATGTGTGGGCAGAGGTGTCGCTGTTCGACATCTTCTCCCCGGTCACGATGGGCAGCCGGCTGCTGCGATGGATCGACCTCGCACCGACGGACAAGCTCATCGCCGGCACCGATGGGCACGGTGAGCCGGAGGTTTTCTGGTTCGCAGCCGGCGTGCTGCGAGAGGGGTGGGCCACGGTTCGAGCGACGCTCACCGAGGCGGGCGTGCGCGAGGCGTGGCTCGCCCGAGCCGAACGACGGATCTTCGAGGAGAACGCAAGGGAGCTGTACGGAGTGTGAGGCCTGCCCCGACCTGGATCTGCCCGTGACCTCTGACCGCGGCCTGGTTCAATCGCTCGACCGGGCCCTGTCGATCCTCGACGTCCTCAGGTACTCGTCCGAGCCGCTCGCCCTCGGCGAGATCGCCGGCCGGTCGGGCCTGCCCAAGTCCACCACCCATCGGCTCCTGTCCACCCTCGAGGTGCGAGGGTTCGTGGCCAGAGACCCCACGGCCGGGAGCTATCGGCTGGGGCTGAAGAGCGTCACTCCCGCCGGGGCCGGCCCCGAGATCCGAACGGTGCTGACGGAGCTCGCCACGCGGTCGGGGGAGACGGCGAACCTCGGCACGCTGGTCGGTCGCGAGGTCCTGTACGTCGACCGGGCCGACTCGCCGCACGCGCTTCGCTGGCAGCTGGGAGTGGGGTCGCGGGTCCCGGTGCACTGCTCGGGGCTGGGCAAGGCCATCCTGGCCTTCATCGATCCGGGCGACATCGCCCGCCACCTGAGCAAGCGCCTCCCGGCCCAGACCTCCAAGACCATCACCGACCGCGGAGCCTTTCTCGCCGAGCTCGCCGAGATCAGGCGCCGCGGCTTCGCCTTGGACCAGGAGGAGTTCATGGAGGGGGTTCGTTGCATCGGCGTGCCGATCCTCGGCGCCGAGGGCGAGGTGCTCGGAGCGATCTCCCTGGCGGGGCCGGCCTTCCGCTTCACCGAGCCGGCGGCCATGGGGCAGGCGGCACCGCTGCGCGCGGCCGCCACCCGCATCCGCGCCTTGCTCGGCGCGGAGCACCCCGTTCCCGCTGTGTTGCGGGACGCGCCGTGACCGATTCGGCGAGCGTGGATCTCCCCGAGGGTGCCGAGCTCGTCCCGGTGGAGCGTGTGGAGGTCCTCGAGGTGGCCTTGCCGCTGCTGGAGCCCTTCGTCACGAGCTTCGGCGCCACCGCCATCCGCCACGTCGTGCTGGTCCACCTGTTCGACGCCGACGGGGTGGAGGGCTGGGGCGAAGCCGCGCCCCTCGATCACCCGTTCTACCTCCCCGACACGGTCTCCGGCGCCCTCGCCCTCCTGGTGGAGTACGCCGTCCCCATGTGCTTGCGGACCGGGGTGACCTCGCCCCCCGATGCGGCCAGCGCCATGACGCCGATCCGCGGCAACACCTTCGCTCGCGCCGGGTTGGAGCAGGCGTACTGGACGCTCGCCTCGTTGCGCGAGGGCGTGCCGCTGGCGGAACTGCTCGGCGCCCATGTCGAGCGGGTGCCGGTCGGGGAGAGCATCGGCTTCAAGCGGTCCGTGGGCGCCGTGGTCGAGGAGGTCCAGCTGCGGCTCGACCAGGGGTACCGCCGGATCAAGCTCAAGATCGGACCGGGGTGGGATGTCGAGGTGGTTCGTGCCGTGCGCGAGGAGGTCGGCTTCGACGTCATGCTGCAGGTCGACGCGAACGCCGCTTACACCCTCCAGGACGCGGACGCGCTGCGGGCGCTGGACCAGTTCGACCTCACGTGCATCGAACAGCCGCTGGGCTTCGACGACATCTTGGGCCACGCGGCGCTGCAGCGCCGGCTGGCCACACCGATCTGCCTGGACGAGAGCCTTCGCTCGCCAGCCGACGCCCGGCGAGCGCTCGATATGGACGCATGCCGGAACGTGAACCTCAAACCGGGCCGTGTCGGCGGCATTTCGGCCTCCCTCGAGATCGAGGCGCTGTGCCGGTACCGCGGCGTGCCGCTCTGGTGCGGAGGGATGCTCGAGTCCGGGATCGGCAGGGCGGCGAACCTTGCACTCGCCGCCCTGCCGGGCTTCGTCCAACCGGCCGACATGTCGCCAGCCTCGGTGCTGTACGAAGATGACTTGGTCGACCCGACCTACGTCATGGACGACGAGGGGTTCATCGCCGTCCCCACCGAACCGGGGGTCGGGTTGAACGTGGTCGAGGGTCGCGTCCGGAGTCGAACGGTCCGGCGGGTGGAACTTGACCGGAAGGGGGAGGTAGTTCGGGAGGAGCGCCCCGCCTGGGGCGATGAGAGGAGCGAGACATGACCGATGAAGTTGGCTATTTCCGCACGGACGAAGCGGCCGCGATCGACCCTTCGGGCCGGCCACGGTACCTCGTGGTCGAACAGGACCTGCCGGGGTTGAACGTGGAACCAGGGCTCGTACTGCGACCGGTGTTCGGACAGAACATGACGCTCAGCTTCGTGTTCATGCAGCCGCACTCCATCGCCCCGGTGCACCAGCACGCTCAGGAGCAGATCGGCACCATCATCGATGGCTCCTACGAGTTCGAGCTGGACGGGGTGAAGCGGTTGGTCCGCAAGGGGGATGTGTACGTCGTCCCGCCGAACGTCCCTCACGGGGCGGTGACGCACGACGAGTCGTGTCTCGCCCTCGACGTGTTCTCCCCGCCGCGGGACGCCTTCGCCGAGCTCATGGCGCAGGCCCGATCGGAGCTGGGCGCGCACGAGGAGACCGGGGACTGGGTCTGGACGCCCCCTGGCCTGCGTTCGAACCAGCCCGACCGCGATGGGGGCGAAGGATGAGCCGGGAACATCCGGGATTCGCCGCCACGGGCACCGCCTACCTCGACGGCGAGTTCGTACCGATCGAGCGGGCCACCATCTCCATCGCCACGCACGCGTTCAACTACGGGACGGGGTGCTTCGAGGGCATCCGCGGCTACTGGAACGCCGAGCGCGAGGAGATCTACGTCGTCAAGCTGCAAGAGCACTTCCGCCGGCTGCTGCGGTCGGCGCGATTGTTCCGCATGGATGTCGGAAGGACGGCCGAAGATCTCGCCGGTATCGCGCTGGAGATCGTTCGCCGCGGTCAGTTCCGGGAGGACGTCTACATCCGGCCCATCGTGTACAAAGCCTCGCCGGTGATCCGGGTGGGACTGCTCGGCCTGCAAGATGGGTTCTGCTGCTTCACCGCGGCCATGGGCGCCTACTTCGACATCGAGAAGGGCTTGTCGGCCACGGTGTCCGGCTGGCGGCGCAACGATGACAACTCCATACCGGCGCGCGCCAAGGCCACCGGCGGCTACATCAACGCCGCCCTCGCCATCGCCGACGCCGAGGATGCCGGGTTCGATGAGGCCATCATGCTGACCCAGGCCGGCAACGTGTCCGAGGGCAGCGCGGCGAACCTGTTCCTCGTCGAGGACGGTGCCCTCGTCACCCCGGGCGTGGCAGACGACATCCTGGTCGGGATCACGCGAGGCGCGATGATGGAGATCGCGGCGTCCTTGGGGCTCTCCGTGGTGGAGCGAACGGTGGACCGGACCGAGCTGTACATGGCCGACGAGATGTTCCTATGCGGAACCGGCGTCCAGGTGGCGCCGATCACGCGGGTCGACGGACGGGTCGTCGGCTCCGGAAAGTTGGGCGACATCACCCGGGCCGTGCAGGACCGCTACCTGGCCGCCGTCCATGGCGAGCTGGACGAGTTCCGGCACTGGCTGACCCCGGTGTACGGCCGCCCGAGCTGATTTCCCCACGGGGTGGGGCTCAGAGATACCTGCCCATGCCTCCGGCCACGTCGATGCTCGCGCCCGTGATGTAGCTCGCGCGGTCGCTGCAGAGGAAGGCGACGATGCCGGAGACCTCGTCGGGCCGGCCGAAGCGGCCGAGGGGAACCTCAGCCTCGGCGAGCCGCCCGAAGAACTCGTCCTCCGTCAGGTCCGGACCGAGCCGCTGGTGCACGTTCTTCCATTGCGGCGTCACCACGAAGCCGATGTTCACGCTGTTCACCAGGATGTTGTCGGGCCCGAGCTGCGCGGCGAGCGTCTTGGTGAAGGCGAGACATGCGGCGCGGTCGACGCTGGTAGCGAAGAACCTCGGGTCCGGGTACTTCCCGTACACGGCATTGATGTTCACGATGCGCCCGCCGCCTCGCGCTCGGAGGTGGGGCAGCGCCTCGCGCGCGCAGCGGATCTGAGAGAACAGCTTCACGTCGAGGTCCTCGTGCCAGTCATCGTCGGTGAGCGTCTCGAACGTGCCGGGGTGCGCCCGCCCGGCGTTGTTCACCAGGATGTCGAGCCCGCCGAGGGCTTCGACCGACGCGGCAACGAAGTCACGGATCTGCTCCGGCACCGTCACGTCGGCGGCCTGTGCGTGAACCGATCCACCGAGCGAGCGGAGCTCCTCGGCGGCGGCCGCGACCTCCTCGGCGTTGCGGGCACAGAGCGCGACGGAGGCCCCCTCGCGCACGAACTCCTCGGCGATGGCCCGCCCGAGCCCCTTGGACCCGCCGGTCACGATCGCGGCCCGTCCCTGCAGCGCGAGGTCCACCGCTAGGCCGAGCCTTCGGCGCGGCGCATGGCCTCGAGCAGGACCTTACGCGGCGGGGTGAACACGTCCACCTCGAAGCACGTCGTGTCGAAGGTCCTGGCGCCGTGGGGCACGCCGGGCGGCACGACGACGGCCATCCCGCGGCGCATGGTGCGGACGTCGCCGTCGAGGTCGAACTCGAACTCGCCGTCGATGACGAACGTGATCTGCTCCTCCTCGTGGGCATGTCGCGGCGCCTCGGTGTTCGGCTGGTAGCGGACGAAGTTCGTCATGGTGCCGTCGCCGGCCACCGGCCTGAACTCGAGCCCCGGGACGAACTCGACCGGCGTGACCTGGTCGCCGTCGTCGTAGTCCACGTATCGGCCCACCCCGGCCGCGGTGAACTCGGCATCCAGGGCGAAGTAGCTCGCGGCGTCGGGCTCGCTCATCGTGAGGACACCGCCCCGCGGATCAACATCGCGAGGCGCTGAATGCCCTCGTCGATGTCGTCGTCGACCACCTTGCTGAATGCGAGGCGCAGCGTGTTCCGCCCCGACCCGTCGGGGAAGAACGGCAAGCCCGGGACGAACGCCACACGCAGGGACATGGCCTCCTTGGCGAGCTCCACGGTGTCCATCCCCTCGGGCAGCGTGACCCACGAGAAGAACCCTCCGCGCGGACGTGTCCACATGGCCGTCTCGGGCATGTGCCGGTCGAGCGCCTGCATCAGCAGGTCGCACCGCCGGCCGTACAGCGCACGGGCCCGGACGATCTGCTGATCGAGGTGGCCGCGTCGGCCGTACTCCTCCAGCAGGCGCTGTCCGAGGGCCCCGGCGCACTGGTCGGTGTTCTGCTTGGCCAGCACCAGCTGGCTGACGAGCTCCGACGGCCCCGCCAACCACCCGAGCCGCACGCCGGGGAAGAAGGTCTTGGAGAACGTGCCGGCCTGCGCCACCACGTCGGGCGCGAGGGACCACAGCGAGGGAAGCCGCTCGTCGTGGAACCCGAGCTCGCGGTAGGCGACGTCCTCCACCACGAGCAGCCCGTGTCGCCGGGCCAACTCGACCAGCGCTCGGCGACGATCCTCGGACATGCTCACGCCGGCCGGGTTCTGGTGGTCGGGGATGGTGTAGAGGAGCTTCGGTCGCCGGCCCGAGGCGAGCGATGCCTCCAGGCGTTCGACGATCAGGCCGTCGCCGTCAATGGGCACCGCGAGGACCTCCGCCTCGAAGCTTCGGAACGCCATGATCGCCCCGAGATAGGTCGGTCCCTCGACCACCACGAGATCGCCCGGGTCGAGCAGACTCTTGCCCACCAGCTCCAGGGCCTCGATTCCGCCGCTCGTGATCATGAGCTCGCCACCTGACGGCCGGCGGCCCTCGAGCGACTCCAGTCGGCCGGCCATGAACGCTCGGGGCCCCGGCAGACCGGGGGTCGGCGCGTACTGCAGGGCGCTCGCGTCCCCCGCCACGATGAGCTCTCGCAGCAGGTCGGCCAGCACTTCGCCGGGGAAGGTAGAGGGATCGGGAAAGCCCCCGGAAAAGGAGATGATGCCGGTGGCGTTCGCCAGAGCGAGGATGGCCGCCAGGCCGTCGCTTCCCTCGGCGTGAGTGCGGGCGGCGAAGCTGCCGGCCCACGACCGCGACGAGGGCGCGGCGTCCACGACGAGCTCGGGATCGGGATCGTGCACCTGCTGTCGGATGGCCATCGGTTCCCTCCTGCGACCCGCCGGCTTGCCTAGCGTGAGGCGCGAATGTAACATGCCAGCCGTGGAACGACGAACGAACGCCAACTCAAACGGGATGATCACCGACTGTTCGATCGGTTCTGTGCGGTCGCGGGCTTCCGAGTGATCGAGCCGGTCGCCACTCCCACCGGAGGGTCACCTCGTCCGGTCGCCACACCCGACGAGCATGACCTGGCCATCCTTCGGCTCCTCGTCACGGACGCCAGGATGTCCCAGCGACGCATCGCCCGCGAGGTCGGCATGTCCCCACCCGCGGTCGCCGAGCGCATCGCCCGCCTGGAGACGGCAGGCGTGATCAGGGGCTACCGGGCGAGCATCGACCCGGCCGCGCTGGGGTTCGGACTGGTGGTGTACGTTGGCGTCGTTGCGGTGCAGGGCGCGGACCAGCTTGCGGTGGTACGAGAGCTGAGAGCGCTCCCCGAGGTCGAGGACGTGCACGTCGTGACCGGCCCCAAAGACCTCCTGGTTCGTCTACGGGTCCGAGACCACGAGCACCTCCGCCGCGTGCTGTTCGAGCGCATCTGGAACGTCCGCGGCGTGGAACGGACCGAAACCTACATCAGCCTGGGGGAGATGGAGCCGAAGGACCTCGACGGCCACCTGTTGAGCGGCCTCATCGACGAACGGCGAGCGAGGGCCCGCTAACCGTGTGCGAGCTGCTCGCGGTGGCCTTCGACGAGCCTCACCCGTTCGCCGGCGTGCTGCCGTGGGCCCGGGCCATCGAGCGGTTCGGCATCGCTGGCTTCGGCTGGGGCGTGGCGTGGCTCGGCGACGGAGCGGTCAAGGGCTACCGCCACCCGACCAGCATGCAGGAGGACGCGGCGGGGGCCGACTCGCTCGCCGAGGTGACATCGACCCGATTCCTGGTCCACCACCGCCGGCCGAACCGCTTGTCGACGGTGCAGATGGCCGATACCCAGCCCTTCGTCGAACAGGGGCGATTCGCGTTCTGCCACAACGGGTCCTTCGACCGGCACGCCGCGCTGCGGGATCGATTCGCCGGCCGGCTGCACGGGCGGGCCGATAGCGAGGTCGGGTTCGCCTACCTCGCCGAGGGGCTCGGCGAGGGGCTCGATCCGGCCGAGGCGCTTCGGTCCACCCACCGCGAGCTGGGTGGGACGGCGAACCTCGGCTACCTCGGCCGGGACGGTCGGTTGCTCGCATACGGTGGTTACCCCAAGAATGTGTTGTGGGGGTTCGTCCTCGACGGCGCATCGGTCGCCGCGACCGGTCTGCACTCGGACGACGAGTCCCTGTTCGACCTGGTGTTCCCGGACGCGAAGGACCGCTGCCGGGTGGAGGGCGACGTCAAGGAGGTCGGCGGGCCCGGCCCGCGCTGACCGGAGCGTGATGGTGGGTCGGCGGGACGGTCCGCGCTGACCGGACGGACCACGGAGGGAGCGAGATGGCCAGAGGGGGCGGCGTCGAGGGCATCGGCAGGTCGGGGGTCATCGCTGAGTTCGACCTCCACACCGACGAGCAACGAGCGGCGGCCCAGGCGG
>DAIMKN010000022.1:0-22223 GCA_036721725.1 Actinomycetota bacterium | reverse complement strand
AGGTCGATCACGAACACGAGGGTTTCGTTCGCCTTGATGGGACCCGACGGGGTCGAGCCGTAGCCGAGCGACGGCGGGATGATTAGCTCGCGCCGCCCTCCCACTCGCATCCCGACCACGCCCTGGTCCCAGCCCTTGATGACCTGGCCGGCGCCGAGCTGGAACGGGACCGACTGGTTGTGGTCCCACGAGGCGTCGAACTGCTTGCCATCCGCGTAGTTGACCCCGACGTACTGGACGGTGACGTTCTGTCCCGTCTGGGCCACCGGGCCCTGACCCTTGATGAGGTCCTTGCCGACCAGGGTGCTGGGCGGCGGGCCGGTCGGCACCGTCACCACGGGTTTCGTTCGGGTCGGCGGAACGTAGGCCGGGCTGGTCGGGGTGACCGGCGGCCCGGATGGGACCGGGACCAGGGTCAGGGGGTTGTTCGACGGCTCGCCGCGGATAAGGGTGGCCTTGGCGCAAGCCGCTCCGAACAGCGAAGCGACGAGCAGGACGGCGAGAACGGGCGTTCGCATGCGTTCGATGGTATCCGATGCCCGCCGTTTGCAAGAGGCCGGTCACCGGCGAGCCCGTGACGCGGTAGCATCGGGGGCGACACACGAACGTGGAGCGGTCCTTCCCCCGTTTCGCGCCGCGCCATGATGACCACGAACCCTTCCCCGGGCTTGACCACGCTCGGGCGACGGCCGCGCGTCACGCGCTCACCCGTCGCCCTGACCACCGCCCTGCTCATGCTCCTGGTGGGGTCGTCGCTGTTCTGGTCCAACCACCTCGGAGCCACTCCGGCCGCCCCCGTTGCCCTCACCGTTCGAAACCGGCCGGCGTTCGTCCAGCCCGGCACGACGTTCGCCCAAGCCATCCAGCGATACGCGCTGACGCCGACGGCGGGCGACCTGATGGGGGTCGGCGGCGAGGTCCTCGCGGCCGGACGGTTCCTGGGACGGATCCTGCTGAACGGCAAGCCGGCCCCGTCCACCCGTCCCCTGGCCCCCGGCGATGTCCTCACGGTCGTGAACGGCCGCACCAAGGTCGAACGCCTCGAACGGATAACCGGGCCCGCCTCGGGCCCTCGCCCCCCGGATCCGCAGTCCTTCTTGGGCGCGGCGCCCGGCCACTACATCGAGACCCGGGGACGGACCTCCCACCGCGTTGTGTCCACACGGTTCGAAGCGACCGGTCCGGTCAAGGTCCCCCGGGCCGTCGCGCTCACGTTCGACGACGGTCCCTGGCCCCACCAGACCGAGCGCATCCTGGCCATCCTCCGGCGGTTCCACGTTCGAGCCACCTTCTTCGACATCGGGTATCTGGTCGAACGCTACCCGGGCATCGTCCGCCACGAGCTCCAGTCCGGGATGAGCGTGGGCAACCACTCCTACGACCACCCGAACCGGCCACTGTTCCGGGAGCTCAGCGCGGCCCGCATCCGCGGAGAGATGGCCGGCGGCAACGAGGCGCTGCGCGCCGCGAGGGTCGCCCACCCCGCGCTGTTCCGGCCGCCCGGCGGCACATGGTCGCGGACGGAGCTTTCGCTGGCCCGGTCGCTCGGGCTCCGTGTGGTGCTGTGGAACGTCGACCCTCGCGACTGGGCGAACGGCGTCACCACGGCCGATGTCGTGGCGAACGTCCTGGGGCACGTTCGGGCCGGTTCGATCATCGACCTGCACGACGGCGGCGGCGATCAGTCCGCGACCGTGGCCGCGCTGCCGGCGATCATCCGCGGCATCCGGGCCAAGGGGCTGCAGATCGTTCCGGTCCTTCCCTGACCGGAGCGTACGTCAGCCGGGCAGCGTCGAACGCAGGTACGCCACCGTCTCCCGCAGGCCGTCCTCCAGATGCGTCCATGGCTTCCAACCGAGTTCGCGTTCGGCTGCCTCGTTGTCCAGGACGGACCGGCGAACCTCGCCCGTCGGAAGCGGCCCCGTCTGGGGTGGCTCTGAGAACTGGGTGATGCCGCACAGCATCCGAAGCACCCCGTTCACGCTGCTCTCGACGCCGGTCCCGATGTTCAGCGTTCGGCCTTCCCCCCTGTCGGCGGCCAGGCTGAACGCGTGCACGGCGTCGTCGACGAACACGAAGTCGCGGGTCTGGTTGCCGTCGCCCGTCACGATCGCCGGCTCGCCGAGCAGCAGTCGCGCGGTCATGGCGCCGACCACCCCCCCGGCCAGCGGGTCCTGGTGCGGGCCGTACACGGTTCCCAGCACCAGCGAGGTGAACGCCAGCCCTCGGTAGCGTTCGTAGTACCGCAGGTGATCCTCGGCATGGCGCTTGGCGATGGCGGTGGGCGTGAGCGGGCGGGCGCCCCACAGCGCGGTCTCCTTGACCGGGAACCGCCGGGCCTCCCCGTAGATCGACCACCCCGACGCGAACACCAACTTCTTCACGCCCGCCCGGGCAGAAGCTTCCAGGACGTTCAGCAGCCCGATCGTCCCCACCTCCGCCGCCGCGGTGGGCGGCGTGTTCCGTTCGGTCAGGTCCGCGAGGTGCATCACGACGTCCGGGGCATGGCGTTCGAACAACCCGGTCAGGCCCTCCGCGTTGACGGCGACGTTGTAGAAGGTGAACCGGGGGCCGTACTCGCGGGAATCCGAGATGTTCGCGATGCGGCCCGTGGAGAGGTCGTCGATGGCGACCACCCGCTTGCCCTCGGCCAACATGCGGCCGCACAGCCGCGAGCCGATGAAGCCGGCCCCGCCCGTGACCAGGACGGTGCTCATGTTCGCCGCCGGGACACGTCGGCAGTGGCCAGGGAGAGGCTCGGGTCGGCGCCGACGGCCAGGTCGGTTCGTTCGCCGCGCTGCAGGCGGAAGTAGCCGGCGGCGGCGATCATCGCGCCGTTGTCGGTGCACAGGTCGGGCGGCGGGATGAACACCTCGACCTCGACCTGGGCGGCGCGTTCGGCCATGAGCGAACGCAACCGGGAGTTGGCCACCACGCCTCCGCCCAGCACCACCTTACGAACGCCCCGGTCCACCGCGGCGGCCATGGTCTTGTCCACCTCGACCTCGACCACCGCCTCCTGGAACGAGGCGGCGAGGTCGGCGGGCGAGGTGACCGGGCCGCCCCGGGCCTGTTCGGCCTTGAGATAGCGAACGACCGCCGTCTTGACCCCCGAAAGCGAGAAGTCGTAGTTGCCGGGCTCGTTGATGGCGCGGGGGAATCGAACGGCCTTGGGGTTGCCATCACGAGCCAGCGCGTCCAGCAACGGGCCGCCCGGGAAGCCCAGGCCGAGGAGCCGGGCGATCTTGTCGAACGCCTCCCCCGCCGCGTCGTCGAGCGTCTGGCCGAGCACCTCATAGACGTGTGGCGACGGAACGTGGACCAGCATGGTGTGGCCGCCGGAGACCAGGAACGCCACGTAAGGCTCGGCGAGTTCGCCGTGCTGGAGGACGTTCGCGTAGAGATGGCCCTCCAGATGGTTGACCCCGACGAACGGCACGTCCAGCGCTAGCGCGGTGGCCTTGGCCGCGGCGATGCCCACCAGCAGCGCGCCGACCAGCCCGGGCCCGACGGTCACCGCCACCGCGTCGATGTCGGCGAACCCGATGCCCGCCTCGGTCAGGGCCAGCGCCAGCAGCGGGTTGATGTTCTCCAGGTGGGCCCGCGAGGCGACCTCGGGCACCACGCCGCCGAACTTCTCGTGGAGGTGGGCCTGGCTCGAGATGAGGTTGGTCAGGACCCGGCGGCCGTCCTCGACCAGCGCGATGGCCGTCTCGTCGCACGAGGTCTCGATGCCGATGACGAGCACGGAAGCGGCCAGGGTTCAGTGGGGCCGGATGCCCGTGGGGACCTGGTTGATGATCGACTGCAGCTGGCGCCGGTAGTCCTGCGTTCGAACGTCGTCCGCCCACATCACGATGGCGTCCTCGTTCGTCTCCTGGTAGTAGCCCTTGCGGATGCCGACGGGGCGGAAGCCGAACCGGTTGTACAGCCGCTGGGCGCCCCAGTTCGACACGCGGACCTCCAGGCTCACGGCCTGCGCTCCCATCCGGATGCCCTCGGACACCAGCTCGTACAGGATCCGGGTGCCGATCTTGCGGCGGTGATGGTCGGGATCGACGGCGATGGTGGTGATGTGGGCCTCCTCGCCGTAGTTCATGATGCCGCCGTAGGCGACCACTTCCTTGTCGAGCTTGGCCACCAGGTAGGCCCGGTTGCGCATGTCGGTCATCTCCGACAGGAACAGGTTCGGGCTCCACGGACGCGGATAGACCTGGCGTTCGATGGCCATGACGCCCTTCAGGTGGCGCCGGCGCATCCGCAGGATCTCCAGGTCATCCGGTTCGTCGCCGATCCCAAGCGATCTCCGCATCCGACTTCCTCAGATAGATGGGCTGAAGGTCGAACACCCGGTCGAACTCCTCCCGCTGGAACCGCGGGACGGCCAACTCCACCAGGGCCGTCGCGGCGGGGTCGGCATGTCCGGCGGACGCGAACTCGACGCGGCTCCCGGCCTGCTCAAGCACCCGACGGTACACCAGGGCGCCGCCCCCGACCACCAGGATGTCCTCCCCGCGAGCCTCCAGGTCCGCCGCCAGTCGCTGCGGCGAACCTCCCTCGAACGCCGTCTCCCGGGCCACCCCGCCGGGCACCGGCTTGTAGAACGCCGAGAACACCTCTCCCCGCTTGGCGTCGATGACCGCGCAGATCGTTCGGCGGGCGTGCCGCGCGTCGAACGCCAGCAGGTCCAGCGAGGCCACGCCGACGATGGGGATGCCCAGGACCTGGGCCAGCGTCTTGGCCGTTGCGATGCCCACGCGCATCCCGGTGAACAGCCCGGGCCCGAGGCCGACGGCGACCCCGGTCAGCTGTTGCAGCGTCACGCCTGCCCACCCGAGCAGTTGCGTGATGGCGGGCATGGCCACCTCGTGACTGGCGCCGGCGCCGGCCGAGAGCATGGCTGAGGCCAGGATGCCGCGTTCGGTCCCCACCGCCACGGAGGTGTGGGGGGTGGACGTCTCGATGCCCAGGACCAGCACGGCGGCCTCAGGCCCCTCTCCGGACGGCCGCCCACGAGGCGGTCGCGGTCTCCAGGTCCGTCCATCGTGCGGCCCACGTCGCGCCGTCGCCGGCGCTCATCGTGAGCGTTCGGGTGTCGTCCTCGCCGCGCAAGGCGAGTTCGACCTGGAGATGGTCCTGCGGCAGGAGGGCGTCGATGGCGTCGCCCCATTCGATGAACACCACGCCGGCCGCCTCCAGCATCTCCTCGAGCCCCAGGTCCAGCACCTCCTGCACAGTAGTCAGGCGATACACGTCCAGGTGATGGACCCGCAGCCGTCCCGCGTACTCCTTGACCAGCACGAACGTGGGCGAGGAGACTGGCTGCGTCACCTCCAGCGCCGCCGCCGCGCCCTGGACGAACGTGGTCTTGCCCGCGCCCAGGTCACCGGTCAGCGTCACGACGTCGCGTGGCCTGAGCAGCGAAGCGACCGCCGCCGCGACGGCCTTCGTGTCGCGGGCGGTGGGCGCGACCAGTTCGATGTTCGGCACGGTTCGGCAACGCTTCCGGTCAGAACAGGCCGAGCTGAACTTCCGGTTCCGGTTCGGGCTCCGGGACCGGCTCTGCGATTACCGCGGCGATCGCCGCGAAGTCCGAACGGAGCGCCGTCATGGCCGGGCTGCGTTCGCCGCCGCCGTGCAGGATCGCAGCGGGGTGGAACGTGGGGATGACCGTTCGGCCGTCCACCTCGAACCGCTTTCCCCGGACCCGGCTGATGGACAGGCCCGGTTGGTCCAGGATGACGCGGGTGGCGAAGTTGCCGAGCGTCACCACCACGCGCGGGCGGATGTGTTCGAGCTGGCCGAGCAGCCACGGCCGGCACGCCTCGATCTCGTCGGGGAGCGGGTCGCGGTTGCCGGGCGGGCGGCACTTCACCACGTTGGCGATGTAGGCGTCCTCGCGGCGCAGGCCGATCTCGCCGAGCATCCGGGTCAGCAGTTGGCCGGCGGCGCCGACGAACGGCACCCCCTGCTGGTCCTCGTGGTAACCCGGGCCCTCCCCGATGAACATGACGTCCGCGTTCGGCGAACCGGACCCGAACACCACCTGGGTCCGGCCGTTCGCCAGCCGGCACCTGGTGCAGGTGGACGCCTGCGAGGCCAGCGTGGCCAGCGGGATCTGTTCGGTGACGCTCATGCCTGCCGTCCCTCCCGTGCCGCGGGGAAGCCCGGCACACTCTCCGCCGCGAGCACTCCGCGGCGGATCGCCTCCTGCACCGCCTCGGTTGCGAGCCGTTCGACGGTACGCTGATCGGCCTCCACCTCGCCGGTGGCGAGAGCGAACGCCGTGTCGCCGTCCCACAGTGTATGCGCCGGGCGGATGGCCGCCGCCATGCCGTCGTGGGCGGCCAGGGCAAGCAGGTGGGCTCGCTCCTTGGACATCCTGGCGTTCGTCGCCACGACCACCAGGGTCGTGTTCGTCAGGCCCGGACCGCCCTCCAGGCCCGGCAACGTCGGCTCGGGTGCGGGGACGGGCTCCTCGGGGAGATCCGTGAGGTCGAGCGTGGCCGAAGGCGCCGCGGGAGCGAGCATCGGCGCCGCGGCCAGCATCGAACCGTCCTCGGCCAGGATCTCGCCGAGCGCGTTCACCGCCGCGATGGCCCCCACGATCAGCCCGCCCTCCCGCCGGGATGCCGTCCCCACACCTCCCTTCACGCCCGTCCCGGGCCCGTTCACCTTGGCCACCGTGGCGCCGGTGCCGGCCCCGACGTTGCCCTCGGCCACCTCGGCCGTCGCCGCCAGACACGCCGCGTAGCCCTCGTTCGGCCCCGGCCGGGCCTTCGGGTCGCCCACGCCCAGGTCGAACAGCACCGCGCCGGGCACGATCGGGACCCTGGCCACGCCGGCGTCGAATCCGATGCCTCGCTCCTCCAGGTAGCGAACCACGCCTTGCTGCGCGCCCAGGCCGAACGCGCTCCCCCCGGTCAGCACCACCGCGTGGACCTCCTGGACCAGCGTGCCCGGCCGGAGCAGATCGGTCTCGACGGTGCCGGGAGCACCGCCCCTCACCTCGCCCGACCCCACGGTCCCGGGCGGGCACAGGACGACCGTGCACCCCGTCAGGCCGGCCAGGTCGGTCCAGTGGCCCACCAGGATCCCCGGGACGTCGGTGATCACGCCGGCGTCCTCTCGTCCCGCTTCGGCGTCGTGTCCTCCTGTTCGGCCTCAAGGGCCTCCTCCAGGAAGCCCGCCACCACCCGGTTGAACTGCGTGTGGCGCTCGAGCATGGTGCAGTGCCCGGACCCGTTGAACACGAACATCCGTCCGTCGGGCAGCATGCGCTTGATGGCGAGCGCGGAGGCGGGCGGGGTCAGCCGATCGACGTCGCCCACCGTCACCAGCGCCGGCACGGTGATGTGCTCGATGGCGTGACCGAGGTCGAGTTCGATGATGCCGGCCAAGGCGTCTGTCCATACCTCGACCGGCGTCCGCGTGGCCACCCGCACCGCGTAGTCGACCAGGCTGGGCGGGGCGTGGGGGCCGAAGTTCGTCAGGCGGGCCACCAGGTAGCCCAGGTCGCCCCGCGAATCCAGCGCTCGCTTGCGGAGGCGTTTGGCGCGTTCGGGCTTGCTGCCGATCCGCCGGACGCCCGCCAGGAACAGGGCGTCGATCCGAACGCCGATCCCCCCGATCAGCGACTTCAGGACCTCCGCCGCGGCGGTGTTCGCCAGGACCACGGCCTTGACCCTCCCCTGCGGGGTGAACTCTTTCGGGTAGAGCGCGGCGAACGACAGGATGGACATGCCGCCCATGCTGTGGCCGAGCAGCACCACTGGACCGTCGGGCGACGTGGCGTCCAGGACGGCCTTGAGGTCGTGGCCCAGCGCGTCCAGCGAGTAGTCGCGGTCGGTCCCCGCGGCGCTCCGTCCGTGGCCACGCTGATCGAACAGCACGCACCGGTAGTCGCGGGAGAACCGCTTCCACTGATAGTGCCAGCTCGACATGTCCAGGCTGAACCCGTGGGCGAACACGAGCACCGTCCCGTCGGCCGGCGAGTCCTGCGGCACCCGACCCGGACCGATGACGTTGACCGCGAGTTCGGTCCCGTCGAACGACGTGACCCGCCGCTCATCACCGGGTCGCTCCTCCAGCTCGATCCCCCGGTCGGGATCCGGGTTCGAACGGGACCGCTTGACGGCGTACCGTTCGGCGGCCACCGCGGCGGCCAGGCCCCCGGCGACGGTGGCGACCACGGCGGCGGCGCGGCGGGCGCGGCGACGCCTTGCGGCGGGCTTCGGGGCGGTGCTCATCCGACGTATTCCCGGGGAACCCGCGAACCGATGCCGCACACGACCTCGTAGTTGATGGTCCCGAGCCGGCCGGCGATCTCGTCCGCCGTGATGGCGTCGGTCCCCTGCCCGCCCAGTAGCACGACCTCGTCACCGGCGTCGACCGGATCGTCGCCGCAGTCCGCCAGGATCTGGTCCATGCACACGGTGCCGGCCACTGGGTAGCGCCGGCCTCGGATCAGCACCTGGCCGGCGTTCGACAGCCGCCGCGGGTAGCCGTCCGCGTAGCCCACGGGGATGGTGGCGATGGTCGAGGCGCGCTCCAGCGTGTAGCGCAGGCCGTAGGAGACGCCCTCCCCGGCCTCCACGCGCTTGACCATCGACACGGCGCTCCGCCAGGTCAGGGCGGGCTTGAGGCCGGCGCCACCCGCCACCTCCGGACCGGGGAGGAGCCCGTACAACGCGACCCCGAGCCGCACCAGTTCGTAGCCCTTCGCCGTGCCGGCCATGATCGCCGCGCTGTTCGCCACATGCCGCAGACGTGGCCGGAAGCCCTCCGCCGCAAGCACTTGCGTCGCGGCGTCGAACCGTTCGACCTGCCGCGCGAGGTAGGGGTCGAACGGCTGGTCGGCTTTGGCGAAGTGCGTCCACAGCGCCTCGAACGCCAGCCCTTCGTCGGTCAGCCGACGAACGAACGGCACCACTCGCTGCGGGTCGAGCCCCACCCGGTGAAGGCCCGTGTCGAGCTTCACATGGGCCCCGACGCTCGAACCGGTGGTCCTCGCCGCCTCCGCCAGCGCGGTCAGGCCCGCGTCGGTGTAGACGGACGGCGTGAGACCGGCCGACAGCGCCTCCTTCTCGCTGCCCGGCGGGAACTCGGTGAGCACCAGAACGGGGTGGTCGATGCCGCCCTCGCGCAACCGCAGACCCTCCTCCACCAGCGCCACGCCCAGCCACGTGGCCCCGCCCTCCACCGCCGCGCGCGCCGTCTCGACGTCGCCGTGGCCGTACCCGTTTGCCTTGACCACGGCCATGACCTCGGACCCGGCCGGAGTCAGCGTTCGAACGTTGTGCCGGATGGCGTCCAGATCGACGACCGCGACCGTCGGACGGAACCGCTGCATCAGCGTCAGAGCCCCTCTCTCAGCGAGGACAGGACGCGTGGAAGCCGACCCGGCAGATCCGTCGCCACCGTCGTCTCCCCGACCTCGGCTGCGGCGAGATCGCCGGCCAGCCCGTGGACGAACGCTCCCGCCAGGCCTGAGTCGAACGGCGACAGACCGCGGGCCAGGAACGCCGCGATGACGCCGGTCAGGACGTCACCGGCCCCACCCGTGGCCAGGTTCGGGCTCCCCGTTGGATTGACCACGGCGCGACCGCCCGGGTCCGCCACGATGGTTCGAGCCCCCTTCAGCAGCACGGGACAGCCGAACTCCGCCGCGGCTTTCCGGGCGTGCCCCAGCCGATCCTCGGCCACCTCGTCGGTGGTCAACCCGGTGAGGCGCCCGAACTCGGCCGGGTGCGGCGTCACCACCGCCGGCGAGCGGCGTTCGGCCAACGACGAGCCGCGGCCCTTGAAGACGTTCAACCCGTCCGCGTCCAGGACAAACGCCACGGGCGACTCGGCCACGAACCGCCGGACGAACGCCTGCGTGTCGTCGTTCGTGGTGAGACCCGGTCCGATGGCCGCCGCTTGAACCCGGTCGAACTGTTCGCTCACCACCGCCCACGCCTCCTCGGCCACCGTCCCGTCCGAGGTCTCCGGAAGGGGGAGAAAGACGGCCTCGGGGACGGCGGGCTGGACCACGCGCAGGATGCCCTCGGGAACGGCCAGGGTCACCAACCCCGCGCCCGCCCGATATGCGGACGTCGCCGCAAGCACGGCGGCGCCGGTCATCGTTCGAGACCCCGCCACGACCAGCACGGTCCCCACGGATCGCTTGTTCGACTGGACCGGCCTCGGCGGAAGCAACGCGCCGACATCGGTTGCCTCCGGCTGCCACAGGTCGCCGGCGGTGGCGCTCAGCAGGTCCGGCGGGAACCCGATGTCGGCGACCTGCACCACACCGGCGTTGGCCGCACCCGGATACAGCACCAGCCCCGGCTTGAGCGCGCCGAACGTCACCGTGACGTCGGCCTGGACGGCCCCGGCTCGAACGGCCCCCGTCTCGCCCTCCACGCCGCTCGGGATGTCCACCGCCACCACGGGCGCGGCGCAGTCGTTCACCGCGTCGATGGCCTCGGCGTACGCCCCCTCCGGCCGGCCCCGGAACCCCGTCCCGAACATCGCGTCGACCACCACGTCGGCCCGGGCCAGCTCCCGGGAAGCGGCGGAGGAGTCGAACCTCCTCACGCGACCTCCCGCGTTCCTGTACCTGCGAAGGGCCGCGGCAGCCGGGCCGGCGAACGCTGGCGGTTCGGCCATGAGCAGCGCCGTGAGGCCCATCCCCCATCGGCGCAGGAGTCGCGCCGCCACCAGACCATCGCCGCCGTTGTTCCCCTTGCCGCACAGCACCACGCCGCGCCGCCCGTAGCCGCCGCCGGTCACCGTCAGGACGGCGCGGGCCACCGCGTGGCCGGCGTTCTCCATGAGCGCCTCCACCGTCACGCCGCGTTCGGCACTGGCCCGGTCCAGCGACGCGCTCTCGGCCGGCGTGAGGATCGGGATCATCGGACACCGTTCACGGTGCGGACCGCCATGCAGAACGCCGCGGCGGTGGTCCGTTCGTGGGTCAAGGAGACCATGACCTCGGACACGCCCAACTCCTCGGCCCGCTTGCGGGCGGCGCCGGAGAGCGCCAGTCGCGGTACACCATCAGCGGAGCGTTCGACCCGAACGTCCTTCCACCGCATCCCGTCCACGCCACCGAGCGACTTGCGGCAGGCCTCGCGGGCCGCCCACCGCGCCGCGTAGCAGGCCGCGGGGCTGGCCTGCGATGAGCAATAGGCGATCTCACTCGGCGTGAACACGCGCTCCGGGAACGTCGCGGCGCGGCGCGTCAGGAGGTCTTGGATGCGTTCGACCTCCACCAGGTCGACGCCGATGCCCACGACGTCCACCGGCTCACTCGACCGTGACGCTCTTGGCCAGGTTCCTCGGCTGGTCCACGTCGCATCCCCGGATCTTGGCGATGTGGTAGGCGAACAGCTGCAGCGGCACCGTCACCACGACCGGCGAGAACAGCTCGGGCGTCTCCGGCACGTACAGCACGTGGTCGGCGAGCGTCGCGATCTCCTCGTCGCCCTGGGTGGCCACCGCGATGACCTCCGCCCCGCGCGCCTTGACCTCCTGGATGTTCGACAGGACCTTGGTTCGAACGTGACACTGCGTGGCCACGGCCACCACAGGCACGCCGGGCTCGATGAGGGCGATGGGACCGTGCTTCAGCTCGCCGGCCGGGTAGCCCTCGGCGTGGACGTAGGACAGCTCCTTCAGCTTGAGCGCACCCTCCAGCGCCGCCGGGTAGCCCGTGTGGCGGCCGATGAAGATGATGTCGGGCCGGTCCGCGTACCGTTCGGCAAGCGCCCGGACCTGGTCGTTCAACCCGAGCGCCTCCTCCACCGCGCCGGGAAGGCTCTGCAGCGCGTCGAGTGAGCCGGCGATCTCCAGCGGGAACAGCGAGCCGCGAACCTGAGCAAGGTAGAGCGCCAGGAGGTAGAGCGCAGTCATCTGCGTGGCGAACGTCTTGGTCGCCGCCACACAGATCTCCGGCCCGGCGTGGGTGTAGAGGACCCCGTCCGCCTCGCGGGTGATGGACGAACCGACGGTGTTCGTGATGGCGATGACCCGCGACCCCTGGGCCCGGGCGTGCCGGACGGCCTCCAGCGTGTCGATGGTCTCCCCCGATTGCGACACCCCGAGCGTCAGGGTGTTCGAATCGAGGACCGGGTCGCGGTAGCGGAACTCGCTGGCGATCTCGATCTGCACGGGCAGTCGGACCCAGTGTTCGATGGCGTACTTCGCCACCATCCCGGAGTGGAACGCCGTCCCGCACGCCACCACGAACACGCTGTTCACGCTCTCGATCTGGGCCTCGCTGACCTGCAGCTCGTCCAGGGCCAGCCGGCCGCGGGAATCGATGCGGGCCCGCAGCGTGTCGCGGATGCCGTCCGGCTGCTCGTGAATCTCCTTGAGCATGAAGTCCGGATAGCCGCCCTTCACCGCCGCGGCCAGGTCCCATTCGACCTCGATGGGCTCCAGGGGCATCTCCTCGCCCTCCAGGTCCGTGATCCGAACGCCCCCGGCCCGAACCTCCACCACCTGGTTCTCCAGCACCGGAACGACCGTCTTCGTCTTCTGCATGACCGCCGCGATGTCGGAGGCCAGCATGTTCTCGCCCTTCCCCAGGCCGATCACGAGCGGCGAGGACACCTTGACCCCCACGATCACATCGGGGTCACCGGCCGAGGTCACCACCAGCGAGTACGCCCCGGTGAGCTGCCGGGCGGTCCGCCTGACCGCCTCGGCCAGATCGCCCTCGTCGGTCTCCTCGATGAGGTGGGCCACCACCTCCGTGTCGGTCTCGGAGACGAACGTGTGCCCCCCCTTCAGCAGGCGGTCCCGGAGGACCTGGAAGTTCTCGATGATGCCGTTGTGGATCACGGCGATGCGCCCCGAACAGTCCAGGTGGGGGTGGGCGTTGAGGTCGTTCGGCGCGCCGTGCGTGGCCCACCGGGTGTGACCCATGGCCACCGTCCCGCGCGGCGTGGCGCCTCCGGCCAGCGCCGATTCGAGCTCCGAGAGCTTGCCGGCCCGCTTGACGACCGTGATGTCGCCGTTCGTCACCGCCACTCCTGCCGAGTCGTAGCCGCGGTACTCCAGGCGTCGCAGTCCCTCGATGACGATGGGAAGCGCCTGGTCAGGCCCGACGTAGCCGACGATGCCGCACATTGGTGGTCAATGGTACCCCGGAGCGGGGTTTCCACCGGGGAGCGGACGCTCAGCCCAGGGCCGTCCGAACGGTCCGGGCGAGGGCCTCGGCCTGCACCGCAGCCTGCTCCTCGGTGGCCGCCTCGACCATCACTCGGATGAGTGGTTCGGTGCCGGAAGCTCGAACGAGCACCCGCCCCTGGTCGCCCAGCGCCGCTTCGGCCTCCCGGATGGCTTGCCACACCGAACGCTCCTCCGCTAGTCCGTCCCGGTCGCGAACCGTCACGTTCAACAGGACCTGGGGGAACTTCTTCATGGCCGCGCCCAGGTCGGCCAAACTCACCCCTTTTCGGGAAGCTAGCGTGAGGAACTGGACCGAGGTGAGGAGGCCATCACCAGTAGTGGCGTGGCGCAGGAAGATGACGTGGCCGGACTGTTCGCCTCCCAGCGCCGCGCCGGACCGCCGCATCTCCTCGAGCACGTAGCGGTCCCCCACCCGCGTCTCGGCGAGCTGAACCCCCGCCTCGGCCATGGCCAGCCGGAGACCGAGGTTCGCCATCACAGTCACGACTAGGAGGTCGCCGGGGAGTTCGCCGCGCTCCTTGAGATCGACCGCGCAGGCCGCCAGCACCTGGTCGCCGTCCACGACGTTGCCGAGGTGGTCGGCGAACAGCGCCCGGTCCGCGTCGCCGTCGTGGGCCACGCCCGCGTCCGCACCGGCCTCCACCACCGCCCGGGCCACCACGTCGGGATGCGTGGCGCCGCAGCCGGCGTTGATGTTCCAACCGTCGGGCGAGTCGTTGAGCGGAAGTACCTCGGCGCCGAGCGACCGCAGGAGCCGGGGAGATGCGTCGAACGCCGCGCCGTTCGCGCAGTCCACCACCACCCGCATCCCGTCCAGCCGGCCGTCGGCCACCGAGACCAGATGCGCGAGGTAGCGGGCCTCGGCATCGGGGGCGTTCGACACGCGGCCCACGGCGGGACCGGTGGGGCGAGGGCCGGCGTCGCGGTCCACCACCGACTCGATCTCCTGTTCGACCTCATCGGGGAGCTTGTAGCCGCTCGAGCCGAAGAACTTGATGCCGTTGTACTCGGCCGGGTTGTGCGAGGCGGAGATGACCGCTCCGGCCTGCGCGCCGAGGTCCGTGGTGAGGAACGCGATCCCCGGCGTCGTGCACACGCCGACCGTGACGGCGTCGCCACCGGCCGAACAGATCCCCGCGACCAGGGCGGCCTCCAGGAACTCGCCGTTGCCACGCGTATCCCGCCCGACCACGATGTGCGGCCGGCGTTCGCCGTGTTCGGTCAGCACGACCACCGCGGCGCGGCCGAGACGGAAGGCCAGCTCGCCGTTCAGGTCGAGATTGGCGATGCCTCGAACGCCGTCGGTGCCGAAGAGTCTGCTCATGGCCGCCTTCTTCTATCGAGCGCCGAACAGCCCCGCCGGGCAGCGAGGATCCGCGATTACCGCTTGGAGTACTGCGGGGCCTTCCGGGCCTTCTTCAGCCCGTACTTGCGGCGTTCCTTCTCCCGGGCGTCCCGGGTCAGGAACCCCTCGGTCTTGAGCTGCCCCCGGAGTTCGGGGTCGAGTTCGAGCAGCGCCCGGGAGATCCCCTGTCGAACAGCCCCGGCCTGCCCCGCCACACCACCGCCGTGGATGCGGGCGATAACGTCGAACTCCTTCTCCTTCTCCACGAGCTTCAGGGGCGAGGCCACCACCATGCGGTGGATGCGGGAGGGGAAGTAGTCATCCAACGAACGTCCGTTCAACTGGTAGTTGCCGGTGCCGGCAACAAGGCGGACCCGGGCCACGGCCTCCTTGCGCCGTCCGGTGCCGAGCTTGGTCGCGCTCTGGTCTGCCACCTAGGACTCCTCCTCGGACTTCGAACGCCGGATCCGGCGCTTCGGCGCCTCGTCGGTCGTCTGCTTCGTGGCCGTCTTCTTCGCAGCGTTCGCGGTCGCCTTCTCCGGGACCTTAGCGGTCTTCTCCGCAGTCTTGGCAGTGGCCTTCTCCGCAGTGGTGACCTTGGCCTTCGACGTGCCCTTGGCCGTCGGCGCCTTCGCCAGGCTCGTCGCGCTCTTGGCCCGGGAGCCCGAACCCTTGGCCACGGGCGCTGTCGAACCTCGCCCGGCGCGGCGGCCGGCGGACGCGGTCAGCCTCTTGGGCGTGTGGACGGCCTTCGGTTTCGGCGCCCTTGGAGCGGGGAGCCCCTCCCACGCGGGCACCTCGCCGAGGCCGAGCGCCACCGGCTGTTGGGCCTGATGGGGGTGTTCGCCGCCCTCGTAGACCGCGAGCTTCTTGAACATGGCCCGGCCCAGCCGGTTCTTGGGGAGCATGCCCTTGATGGCCTTCTCCACCACCAGCACGGGCCGGTCCTGCATGAGGCGCCCGTAGGCGACCGAACGCAACCCGCCCGGGTAGCCCGAGTGGTGGTGGTAGAACTTCGTCTCCTTCTTGCCACCCGTGAGGGTGATCTTGCTGGCGTTCACCACGATGACGTGGTCACCAGTGTCGGCGTGAGGGGCGAAGATCGGCTTGTGCTTGCCGCGGAGGATCTTGGCGACCTCGGAGGCCAGCCGGCCCAGGACAGCACCATCGGCATCGACGACGTACCAGCGTCGTTCGATGTCCTGTGGCCTGGGCGAGAAGGTTTTTGAAGTGGTCATAAAAAGGCGGCCGGAACCGGCCGACCCCAGCAGTCTACCGGCGCCCCCGCTCCCCCGTCAAAGCCCGACCGGCCGGGGTGTTGGAGGATCTGAAAGAGTTCGAGGTGCAGGGGGAATGGATCCCGCACCCCTCCCCGCCTTCGGTGTATGACAAGTCGTGATACAGTACGCGGAGCCATGGCGAAGGCGATATCGGTTCGGCTCGACGACGAAGCGCTCCGGGCGCTCGCCCACTTGGAGGCGGCCGGTCTCGGCCGGTCGCAGGCGATCCGACGAGCCCTGGTCAACGAGGCGGAGCGCTTGCAGCGACGGGAATCGTTGGCCGCCGAGGTGCGCGTACTCGAGGCCGATGAAGCCGATCGACAGGAGATGCTCGAGATCGCGGCGATGATGGAGAGCCTTCGTGCGCCGAGGTGACGTCTTCGAGTTCAGGTTGCCACGAGGTCGTGGTCACGAACAGAGCGGCAAGAGGTACGGGGTGGTCGTCCAGTCCGACGCCCTGCTTCCTCGGTCGGTGGTGATCGTGGCTCCCACATCTCGAAGCGCTCGTTCCGCCTCCTTTCGGCCAGAGATCGCGGTGGGGAGGGATCTCACGAAGGTCTTGGTCGAGCAACTGGGCGCCGTCGATGCAACGCGACTCGGGGATCTCGTTGGTCACGTCAGCCCGCAGGAGATATGGGGAATCGACGAGGCTCTCCTCTCCGTCCTGGGGCTCTCGTAGATCCATAGCAGTAGCGAGACGTTCGAGTCAACGGACGCTCCTCCCCACCCGAGTCAAGGGATCCATTCGGTGTGCGCTTGTGTATCACGGGTGATACAGTTGCAGCCATGGCGGACGTGACGATACGGGAGCTCAGGAACCGGGGCGGCGAGGTCGTCGACCGGGTCGCGCGCGGCGAGCGGGTCACGATCACGCGATCCGGCAAGCCCGTCGCGGAGCTGCGGCCCCTGCAAGCGGAGGCGCTGCGGAGCGGCGTCGTCCTCGAGCGCTGGTCGCGCCTTCCCCACGTCGACCCGGTTCGCTTTCGCCGCGACATCGACGCGTCGCTTGATTCCGCCCTGTGAGCCAGACAGAGGCTGGACTGCTCGATACCAGCACGGTGATCCTCCTGCCACGCCTGACCGACCCGTCGGTCCTGCCGCTGCACCCGCTCATCTCCGCCATCACCCTGGCGGAGCTGACCGTCGGGCCGCTGGTCGCGACCACCGAACCCGAACGAGCGGCCCGGCAGGCTCATGTTCAGCAGGCCGAGGCCGACTTCGAGCCGATCCCGTTCGACGCACGGGCGGCGCGTGCGTTCGGAAGCGTGGCCGCTTCCCTTCGGACGTCCGGCAGGAAGGCCGCCGCGCGCGCGTACGACGCCATGATCGCCGCGATCGCGGTGGCGAACGACCTGCCCCTGTACACCTGCAACCCGGACGACTTCGCCGGGATAGAGGGTTTGTCGGTGGTTGCCGTGCCTCACCCCGACTCTCAGACGTAGCCGCGGGGAACGAACGGCTACGCGGGCGTGGAGCTGGCCCCGACCTGCGCCGTGCAGAACGCGCAACGGGTGGCGGCCAGCGGGATCTCGCTCAAGCACTCCGGGCAGGCCCGGGTGGTCGGGTCGGGCGTGGGCTCGCCGCGCTGACGGCGTTCGGCCATCTTGTTGAGCGGCACGATGACGAAGAAGTAGATGGCCCCCGCCACGAATAGGAACGCCAGCAGGGCGTTGATGAACGCGCCGTACAAGAACTTGCTGCCGTTGATGGTGAAGAAGAGGTTCGAGAAGTCGCGCTTCCCGGCGATGGCGGCGATGAGCGGCGTGACGATGTCCGCGACGAACGCGGCGATGAGCGCACCGAACGCGACCCCGATGACGACGGCCACGGCGAGTTCGACCACGTTGCCCCGCATGATGAATTCCTTGAACCCCTTCAACATCCTGGCCACTCCTTCCTCGACGAGAACGCGGCGCATCCTACCCGTAACTCCTCCCACGCGACATCGGGATATCGCCCCGCGTCCTTATCATCGAGGGATGCGGAGCCTTCTGCCCTCTCGAACCACGTCCTCGACCACTCCGTCGCCCGGCCTGATCTGGCTGGCGCTCGGCGTGGTCTACCTCCTGTGGGGTTCGACCTACCTGGCCATCAAGCTGGCCGAACGCAGCTTCCCGCCCTTCCTCATGGCGTCGGTCCGCTTCCTGGTGGCCGGCGGGGTGCTGTTCGTCTGGGCGGTCCGGCGGGGCGAACGCGGCGCGGATCCCGTCGGCCGCGACCAGTGGCGGGCGGCGTTCGTGGTCGGCTCCCTACTGCTCCTGGGCGGCAACGGCGGCGTGGTGTGGGCCGAACAACACCTGGCCACGGGGGTCGTGGCCCTGCTCGTCTCCACCATCCCGCTGTGGATGGCCGCGCTGGACCGGGTGTTCTTCGGCCACCGCCTTGGAGCGCAGGCCGTGGTGGGCTTGGCCCTGGGGTTCGCAGGAATCGCGCTCCTGGTCAGCGCGTCACATCATGGCCACGCGGGCCTCGCCGGGAGCCTGGTGGTGGTGGGGGCGGCGCTGTGTTGGGCCACAGGCTCGCTGTATTCGCGTTCGGCTCCGCTGCCCAAGCGTCCCCTGGTGGCCACGGCGATGGAGATGATCGCGGGCGGGGTCGGCCTGGCCATCGTCGCGGTGGCGAGCGGGGAGGTCGGCCGGTTCAACCCCTCGCACGTGACGGTGCAGTCGGTGCTGGCCCTGGCCTATCTGGTGGTGTTCGGCTCGCTGTTGGCGTTCTCTGCCTACGTCTGGCTGCTCCGGGCGGCGCCGATGTCCCTGGTCGGGACCTACGCCTACGTCAATCCGGTGGTGGCGCTGTTCCTCGGTTGGCTGATCCTGGGCGAGGCCATCACGCCCCGAACGCTCCTGGCCAGCGCCATCGTCATCGGGGCCGTGGCACTGATCGTGACGGCGCGCCGCGTCCCCCAGTCGCCGGTGGGAGCCGAACAGCCCGTCACGCCGGCGGTGGCGGGAGGCCGGCGGTTCGGGTGGGCCCGCGCCCGTAGGTGACATGCTCGAGCGTGAGGCCGTACGGCGGCGCCACCTGCCCGGCCGCCGAACGGTCCCGCGCCTGCAGCACTGCGGTCATGTCGTTCGACTCCATCCGCCCCTCCCCCACCGCGATCAACGTGCCGACCAGGCTCCGCACCATCTGGTGAAGGAAGCCGTTCGCTTCGGCCACGACGTGCAGGATCCGGCCGTCGGAGGCCACCGTGAGCCGCCGGAGCGTTCGAACGGTGGAGGCGCCCGGCGGCTGAGGCGGGCGGCAGAACGAGGCGAAGTCGTGCTCGCCGGTGAGCTCGCTCGCGGCGGCCCGCATCCACCCCACGCTCAGCGGACCGGGGCGGTGCCAGGTGAATCGGGCGGTGAAAGGGTCGGGGGCGACCGCCGTGTCTAGGCGGTAGCGATAGCGCCGGGCGGTCGCGCTGAAGCGCGCGTCGAACCCGTCCGGTGCCCGCCGGACCCGCGTCACGGACACCTCGGGTCCCAGCATGCCGTTCAGCGCCCGGGCCACCCGCGCAACGTCCAGGTCCTCCGTCGCGGCGAACGACGCCACCTGGCCGGAGGCGTGGACGCCGGCGTCCGTTCGGCCCGCCGCGGAGAGCTTCGGCTGGAACCGGAGCAGCTTCTCGAGGGCGACGATCAGCTCACCTTCCACCGTGCGAACCCTCGGCTGGCGGGCCCAGCCGTGGAAGTTCGTGCCGTCGTAGGCGAGGTCGAGCCGGTACACCGCGGGGCGGTCGCCGGCCACCGGAACGCCTTGGGCGCCTACTCCTCGTCCTCGCCCGGCAGCAGTTCGATCATCGCCATGGGGGCGGCGTCTCCCTTGCGCGGGCCGAGCTTGAGGATCCGGGTGTAGCCCCCGGCGCGTTCGGCGTAGCGAGGCCCGATCTCGTCGAACAGCTTGTGCACGACGTCGCGGTCCGGGATGGTCCGCAGGACCTGCCGGCGGGCGTGGACGCTGCCCTTCTTGGCGAACGTGATGAGGTGCTCGGCGAGCGGGCGGAGCGCCTTGGCCTTGGCCTCGGTGGTCCGGATCCGTTCGTGCTGGAACAGCTGCGAGGCCAGCGTGCCCAGCAGCAGCCGTTCGTGGTCGGGCCCGGACCCCAGGCGAGGTCCCTTGGTCGGGGTCGGCATCTACTCCTCCCGCAGGCTGAGGTCGAGCTCTTCGAGCTTGGCCTTGACCTCGTCGATCGACTTCTGACCGAAGTTGCGGATGTCCATGAGTTCGGCCTCCGACTTCTGGATGAGGTCGTAGACGGTGTTCACGCCCTCGCGCTTGAGGCAGTTGTACGAACGGACCGACAGGTTGAGCTCCTCGATGGTGAGCTTGAGGTCGCCCTCCAGCTGCTGATCGCCGACGGCCTGCGCCACTTGCAGGCCGGGCGTCTCCGCCAGGTCGCCGAACAGGTTCACCAGCTCCGAGAGCGTGGTGCCGGCGGAGGCCACCGCCTCGCGGGGGGTGATCGAGCCGTCGGTCTCCACGTCCAGGATCAGGCGGTCTCGGTCGGTCATCTGCTCGACCCGCGTGTTCTCGACGGCGTAGGTGACGCGCCGAACGGGCGAGTAGATCGAGTCCACCGGGATGACGCCGATGGGGTCGCGGGCGCCCTTATTGCGTTCAGCCGGGACGTAGCCCACGCCGCGCTCTACGGTCAGCTCGAACTCCAGGTTGGCGCCCTTGCCGAGCGTGGCGATGTGGTGGTCGGTGTTGAGGATCTCCACCCCGGCCGGCGGCTGGATGTCCCCGGCCGTCACGTCGGCCGGGCCCTTGGCCCGGAGGTACGCGGTGGAGGGTTCGTCGTTCACCGAACGCAACACGACCTGCTTCAGGTTCAGGATGATGTCGGTGACGTCCTCGGTGACCTTGGGGATGGTGGAGAACTCGTGCAGCACCCCGTCGATCTTCACGGCGGAGATGGCAGCGCCGGGGATCGACGAGAGCAGGGTCCGGCGCAGGGCGTTGCCGAGCGTGTAGCCGAACCCGGGCTCGAGCGGCTCGATGGCGAACCGCGACCGCGTGTCGTTGATGGTCTCTTCCTGGATGTGTGGCCGAGCGACGATGAGCAAGATGCAACCTCCTCCGGCGAAGGATCAACCGTTTCTGCTTCGCCTCGTTGTGCTTCCCGTCGCCGGTTCGCCGGCCGACGGGGTGGTGCGGTGGTTCGGTGCTGGGTTTGAGCTGGCGGCGCTGCTAGACGCGGCGGCGCTTCCGGGGCCGGCACCCGTTGTGCGGGACCGGCGTGACGTCCATGATGCCGAGGATCTCGAGGCCCGTGGCGGCGAGCGACCGGATGGCGGTCTCCCGTCCCGAACCGGGGCCCTTGACCAACACGTCGACCTTCGTCATCCCGTGCTCCTGGGCCTTGCGAGCGGCGGCCTCGGCGGCGAGCTGCGCGGCGAACGGCGTCGACTTGCGCGAGCCCTTGAAGCCCACGTTGCCGGCGCTGGCCCACGACAGGGTGTTCCCCTCGAGGTCGGTGATGGTGACGATGGTGTTGTTGAACGTGGACTTGATGTGGGCCTGGCCGTGGGCGATGTTCTTCTTCTCCCGCCGGCGTGGCTTCTTGGTCTTCGGCTTCGCCATGGTCGCGTCCTACTCCCTACTTGCCCTTCTTCCGCTTGACCCCGACCGTCTTCTTGGGGCCCTTGCGGGTTCGAGCGTTGGTGTGCGTTCGTTGTCCCCGGACGGGGAGCGAACGGCGATGCCGAACGCCCTGGTACGAGGTGATCTCGATCTTGCGCTTGATGTCCTGGGCCACCTCGCGGCGGAGGTCCCCCTCGACCTTGTAGTTGCGGTCGATCCAGTCACGGATCTTCACGACCTCCTCGTCGGTGAGGTCGCGGATCTTGCGACCGCCGTCGAGGTCGAGCCCCTTCACGATCTGGGCCGAACGCGTCTCCCCGATCCCGTAGATGTAGCGAAGGCCGATGTCCACCCGCTTGTCGCGGGGAAGGTCGACGCCTGCGATCCGTGCCACGTTCGCTTAACTCCTTCTTCGGCCTGGGCCCTAGCCCTGGCGCTGCTTGTGCCGGGGGTCCTTCGAACAGATGACCATGACCACGCCGTGCCGGCGGATGAGCTTGCACCGGTCGCACATGGGCTTCACGCTCGGACGGACCTTCATGTTCGTTCGCTCCCTGTCAACGATACCGGTAGACGATCCGCCCGCGGGTCAGGTCATACGGCGAGAGCTCCACCAGGACCCGGTCTCCGGGAAGGATCCGGATGTAGTGCATCCGCATCTTGCCCGAGATGTGGGTCAGGACCTTGTGTCCATTGTCGAGTTCGACCCGGAACATGGCGTTGGGCAAGGGTTCGACAACCGCACCCTCGACCTCGATCGCATCTTTCTTCGCCAAGCTCCAGGAACCTTTCGAACGCACGGCAACGCCCAGCTCCTGCCGGGACCTGACCAAGTATAGGAGCCTCAC
>DAIMKN010000021.1:0-23038 GCA_036721725.1 Actinomycetota bacterium | reverse complement strand
AAGGTCCTCGTAGCCGCGGGTCCCTGACGGAACGAACGAGAGGTCCAGGTCGCCGGCATCCGTGACGAGGTTCAGGACCTCCATCCGCTGCAGCGACTCCCAGTTGTGCGAGAAGGGGAAGCCGCCCGGTTCACCCGCCACACGGATCCGGGCATGGAGTTCGTCCAGCGCCGCGGAGAGGCGTTCGAGATTCTTGCGACCTCGCTCGGGTGTGATGTCGATGTCCGAGGTGGCGTGGGGGGAGCCGTGGAGCGTGGCCGCGATGCCGCCGATCACCACGAAGGAGACCCCATGCTTCTCGAGCACGCGAAGGATCTCCTGGGGGCTGAACTCACCCGGCACGGTTCTGATCCTCGGCGAAGGAACCCAGGCCTCGCAGGGCGTTGACCGTGAGCATGTTTCGGAGGCGTTCGGTCGGCGTCTTGCCCCGGTTCGCCTCAGCAAGCGTCCAATCGTGATCGTCGTAGGGCACGATGCGGACCTGCAGGTCCAAGCCGCACAGCCGGAGCAGCTCGGTAAGGCGTTCGAGGCTCGGCGAACTCTTGCCAGCCTCAAGCCTGGCGATGGCAGACTGGGTGGTACCGGCTCGCGAGGCCAGTTCGGCCTGCGTCAGGCCAGCCCGCTTGCGCGCCTCCGCCAGCAACGTCGCGCTCTTCATCGCGACAGCATATCACATCGGCGCTGTGGTCTATCGCAACGATACGATGTGAGGAATAGCACCGACGCTATGTTGAAGAGCTCTGAGGAGTGGACCCTCACGCGTCGGCGGTGATGGCGAACTGGGGACGGCCGGCCAGGGCGCCGATGACCGGTGGCTCGGCGAGCCGCCGGGCCCATTCGACATCGGGGAGGCGTTCGATGCGGATGCGCCGCCAGCCGGCTTCCTCGACGGCGGCGAGCATCGGCTGAGGCGTGGTCTGCGAGGCCAGGGGGAGCGAGGCGGTCACGTCGGGGTCGTACTCGCCGTGGTGGTCGTGGGCGTGCGCGCCGGTGGCCGAACGCAGCGCTCTGGTCACCTCGCGGCGGGCTCGCCCCAGGGTCGACGGATCTGCCCACAGCCCTTCGAACAGCACCAGCCTTCCCTGTGGCGCCACCGCGTGCCAGGCCGTCAACGCCGCCACGGGATCGGGCAGCGTCCAAACGAGGTGCCTCGCCACCACCGCGTCGAACGGCCCGGACGGCGGCTCGGTGGCGGGCCCGACCACCGCCCGGAGCTGCAAGCCTCGTTCGGCTGCCTTCTGTTCGGCCCTGGCCAGCATGCGCGGGGAAAGATCGAGCGACGTGACGGTGTAGCCGAGCTCGGCGGCCAGCAGACTGAGGGTGCCGGTGCCCGCACCGGCGTCCAGCACGCTGGCCGGCGCCGGCGGCAACGCGCGGAGGACCGCGGCGCGCCACGCCGCCTGCTCGACCGGATCGGTGCCGGCGTGGGAGGCCGAACTGTCGTAGGTGTCGGCGTCGTCGTCCCACCACCGGGCGAGCCGTTCGTGCAGATCGTCGTTCGTCATGTTGCGCCTCCTTGTGGAGCCTCCACGGTAGCGGGCTCGCGGAGGAGCCAGCCCCATGCCAGGAGGTTCAGGGGATAGACCAGGTAGCCGATGCGCGCGGCGGGTGCCAGCAGCAGCGCAACGAGCCACGCCAGCCCGGCCGCGCGCGCGGCGTCTCGGGTCGAACCCGTTCGCGTTCGAACCAGCAGCACCACCGCCACAAGGGCGATGATCGCGACCAGCGCCACCGTCAGCGGGCCGTGGGGGCCGAGGCGGAGCAGGGCGGTCCCGATGGTGGGCGTTCCGGCGGCCGAACGCTGCCTCCCCAGCCCGAGCGGGAACTTCACCGCGTCCTCCACGAACGCCGCCGGATGCCATAGCACGAACGGCGCCATCACCGCCACGACGATGACCGCGACCGGCCCGGCGAACGCCGCTCGAGCCCGGGAGCCGTCCCGATTCCGGGCGGCCAACAGCAGGAACGGCAGGACCGGCCACGCGGTCTGCTTCATCGCGGCGGCCAGGCCCGCGGCGACGCCGGCGGCGCGAGGATTCCGCGCCGCGAGGAACGCCACCGCCAGCCCCAGGAGCGCCACCACCGGCATGTCGTCACCGCCCGTCGGCAGCAGCAACGCCGAGGTCGGCAGCAGCACCAGGGCCTGCGCCACCCGCAGCTTCCGTTCAGCCTCTCCCGGCCATCGGCGAAGCATCAGCCCGCCCACGCCGGACGTCCCCACCGCGAACCACAGGCGGGCATCGGACAGCGGCGCGGGCAGGCCGGCCGCCCGAGGCATGCCGAACGCCATCATGAGAGGCAGGTAGGGGAAGTGCGTCGTGGTCCCGAGCGGCCGCGCCGCCAGCGGACCGTGGACGTAGGTGGTGGCGTACGGATCGCGGCCCTGGAGGAGGGCCCTGGCTGCCTCCTCGGTGATGATGACCTCGGACTGGGCGTGGAGGCCGGGGTGCGATCGAGCCCGCCACGTGGCCTCGAGCGCCAGCGGCATCACCACGACACCCACCACCACCGCGGCAGCCAGCCACGTTCGGGCCCGAACGCCCGCGCCGAGACGGTGCAGGACGAATGCCGCCACCGCGCCGGCGGCGTACGGGCCGACCGCCAGACGGCCCCACTCGCGCTGCAGCGGGATCGCGGCGAACAGGCCCACGCCGCCCGCGACCGCTGCGCCGAGCGCGTAGAGGACGGCATCGGCTGCGCCCGGGCGGGGCATCCTCATCGGTGCGAAGGATACCCGGAGGAAAGTGGCCGGACCGACCTCCCGATGCATCAGATAGGTGTTGCAAGAACTTGCAACAGGACCGTATCTTCGTGGGATGTCGAAACTGTCTGAGGGCGCCGTCCGTTCGCGCCCGCGCCAGACCGCTGTGTTGCTCCTGCTCGCACTCACGCTGGCGGCGTGTTCGAGTGGAACCTCGGCCGCCCGCTCGGGCAAGCTCGTGGTGGTCACCACGGTCTCGCCGATCACCGACATCGCGAAGAACGTGGCGGGCTCGGCGGCCACCGTGGAGGGCATCATCCCGGAGGGGACGGACAGCCATACGTTCGAGCCGTCCACGGACTCGGCCAAGCTGCTGTCGAAGGCGGACGTCATCATCCTGAACGGCCTGCACCTGGAGGACCCCACGCTGCGGCTGGCGCAGTCCGACCACAAGGACGGCGCCCAGATCTACACCCTGGGCGACCACACCATCACGCCGGCCCAGTACCTCTACGACTTCTCGTTCCCCAAGAGCGAGGGCAAGCCGAACCCGCACCTGTGGATGGACGTGTCGAACGCCATCACCTACGCGGGGCTCATCCGCGACGAGCTCGCCAAGGTCGATCCGAAGAACGCCGCGACGTACCGTTCGAACGCCGCCGCGTACCTCAAGATCCTGGAGCAGCTGAACACCGCCGTCCAGACCGCGATCGACACCATCCCGCCACAGAACCGCGTGCTGCTGACCTACCACGACTCGTTCGCCTACTTCGCCCACCACTACGGGATGCGGGTCATCGGGGCCATCCAGCCGTCGGACTTCAGCGAACCCTCCGCCCGCGAGGTGGCCTCGCTCATCGAGCAGATCAGGGCCGAACACGTCCCAGCGATCTTCGGCAGCGAGGTGTTCCCGAGCCCGGTGCTCGCGGAGATCGCCAAGGAGACCGGTGCGAAGTACGAGGCGAGCCTGCGCGACGACGACCTGCCCGGCGATCCGGGCCAGCCCTCCCATTCCTACGTCGGGCTCATGGTGTACGACGTGCGTACGATGGTCACCGATCTGGGCGGCGACCCCGCCGCGCTGAACGCCGTCCCCACCTCCAGCCGGTACGACTGAGGAGGCCGACCCGCCGATGCACCACCCCATCGTCACGTTCGACGGCGTGTCCTTCACCTACGGCGAGGAAACGGTGCTCGAACGGATCGACCTGACCATCCCGGAGGGGGCGTTCGTCGGCGTGGTGGGGCCGAGCGGGGCGGGCAAGACGACGTTCCTCAAGCTCATGTCGGGCGTTCTGAAGCCGACCAGGGGGACGGTGCGGCTGGGCCCGGAGGGGGTATCCAAGCGGGTGCGGATGGGGGTCGTGCCCCAGCTCGAGACGATCGACTGGAACTTCCCGGTCACCGTGGAGGAGGTCGTGCTACTGGGGCTGGCCGGGGAGCGGCGGCTGGTGCCGTGGGCCAGGCCCGAGGTCCGCGAGGAGGCCGGACGCATCCTGACCAAGCTCGGCATCGGCCATCTCGCCCATCGCCACATCCGCAGCCTCTCGGGCGGCCAGCAGCAGCGAACGTTCATCGCCCGCGCCCTGCTCCGCAAGCCCGACCTGCTGATCCTGGACGAGCCGACCATCGGCGTGGACGTGAAGACCCGCCACGACATCCTGCACCTGCTGCACACGCTCAACCACGAGGGCATCGCCATCGTCCTGACCACCCACGACCTGAACGCGGTGGCGGCGCACCTTCCCAGCCTGGTCTGCCTCAATCGCAGGCTGGTCGCCGCCGGAACGCCGGACCAGGTGCTGACGCCGCAGGTGCTGCGAGACCTGTACGGGGCCGAGATGCTCGTGGTCCATCAGGACGGCATGCTGCTGATCGGCGACGTCCCCTCGGCGTTCCAGGAGGTTCACGAACGTTCGGCCCACGCCGACACGGTTCCGGTGGCGCACTTCGGCGACGTCCCCCCGCCCCACGCGCACGGTCCGAACGCCGGCCACGAACACGCGACGGAGGCGCACTGAAGCCGTGCACTGGCTGATCGATCCCCTGCGACAGTTCGCCTTCTTCCGCCACGCGGTCATCGCGGGGACCCTGGCCGGGGCGCTGTGCGGGCTGGTCGGCGTCTACGTGGTGCTCCGGCGGATGTCTTACATCGGTCACGGGCTCTCGCACGCCATCCTGGGCGGGGCAGTGGTTTCCTACGTGCTCCGGTTGAACTTCTACATCGGGGCCGGGGCGTGGGGGGTGCTGTCGGCGCTGCTCATCAACGCGGTGGCCCGGATGCGCAAGATCGGCGCGGACGCGGCCATCGGCATCGTCACCACCGCCTCGTTCGCGTTCGGCATCCTGCTCATCAGCCGGGTCCACCGGTTCCGGCAGAACTTCGACGCGGCACTGTTCGGCAACATCCTGGGCGTCAATACCGAACAACTGCTGGTGCTGGCGGGCGTGACCCTGTTCACCGTGGCGGCGGTGTTCCTGTTCTACCGGCAGCTGCTGTTCGTGACGTTCGACCCGGAGGTCGCGGACTCCTACGGCGTGCGGGTCAACCGGTTCGACTCGCTGTTCGCGCTGATCCTGGCGGCGACCATCGTGTCCACCATGCAGGTCCTGGGTGTGCTGCTCATCGCGGCGACCATCGTGATCCCGGCCATCGTGGCGCGCCTGCTGACGGATTCCTTCCGCAAGATGCTGTTCATCTCGACCGGTGTAGGCGCGGCCTGCGGCTTCGCGGGGATGTACGTGTCCTACTACGTGGACGCGGCGTCCGGACCGACCATCGTGCTGGTCGCAGCGGCGCTGTTCACATTCGTGTTCGGCCTGACGTCGCTCCTCAACCGGCGGAAGCTGTCCCGGCTCGCGTCTGGGCAGGGTGAGTTGGAGACGGTGGGGGGACCGTCCGCGCACCTCGGCTGACGAAGCCCCTACGAGGTCAACAGCCGCTGGTAGAGCTGGAACGTCCGCCCGGCGATGGCGGACCAGCTGAACCGTTCGACCGCCCTGGCCCGGCCGGCGGCGCCCATGGCGGCGGCCCTCGACGGATCCGCCAGGAGTTCGTTCACCGCGGCCGCCAGCGCGCGGGCGAACCCGTCGGGGTCGGCGGGTTCCTGAGACCCTGTGGAGGGCTCGAACGGCACCAGCAGCCCGGTGACGCCGCCCGCGACCACCTCCGGGATGCCGCCTACGGCCGTGGCCACCACCGGCGCGCGGCACGCCATCGCCTCGAGGTTCACGATGCCGAGCGGCTCGTAGATCGACGGGCAGACGAACACGTCGGCGTGGCTGAACAGCTGGGTGAGATCGGGCCGCGCGAGCATCGAATCGATCCACACCACGCTGCCTCGCGACGATTGGACGTCGGAGACCAGCAGGTGAGTCTGAGCGGCGATCTCCGGCGTGTCGGGGGCCGCCGCCGCCAGCACGATCTGCGCGGCCGGGTCGATGTCGCGGGCCGCACGCAGCAGGTGGACGATGCCCTTCTGGCGGGTGATGCGCCCCACGAACAGCACCATCGGCCGTCCCGGATCCACACCGTGGCGCTCCAGCGCGTCCGTTCGTTCGTCGGGCCGGTATTCGTCCACGTCGATGCCGTTGTGGATGACCGTCACCCGAGCCGGGTCGAGCGACGGATAGACCCGCAAGACGTCTTCCCGCATCGCCGCGCTGACCGCGATGACCGCGGAGGCCGAACGCACCGCCGTGGCCTCGCAGAACGACGACAGCGCGTAGCCTCCGGGGCCGGTCTGTTCGGCCTTCCAGGGCCGGAGCGGTTCGAGGCTGTGCGTGGTGACGACGTGGGGCATGCCGTAGAGCAGCGAGGCCACGTGGCCGGCCAGGTTCGCGTACCACGTGTGGCTGTGGACCACGTCGGCACCCTCCATCCCGGCGGCCATGGCGAGGTCCGTCGACATCGTCTGCAGGACGGAGGAAGAGGGAGCGTTCGAACGCAACCCTTCCCAGGGCTGGTAAGCCCGGACCGTCAAGCCTGGCGGAGACGGGCGGTCGGCACCGAAGCACCGGACCTCCACCGAAGCGCCGGGTAGGCGGCTGAGCTCACGCGACAGGTACTCCACGTGGACGCCAGCCCCGCCGTACACCTCCGGCGGGTACTCCCGGGTCAGCAGAGTGACCTTCATGGAAGGGGACGATACGCGCCGGGGAAAGCGGGAAGGGGCCGTCTCACGAAGAGACTGGCCCCTTTCCAAAGCGAACGGCCGTTCGGGAGGGGGGTTCGGAGGTCCGGCGGGCCGCCCGTCTGGAGACCATTGTCCCCCCTCTCGCGCAGGGTAAACGCATGATTCCGATAGATTTCTCCGGCGATGCCGGTGGTGGTGGTGGGTGCGTCGGGGTTGATCGGCCAGCGGGCCGTGGCTGCGTTCGGCCGCGTGTCGCCCGAGGTCAGGGCGTTCGTCCGGCGTCCCGAGGCAGCCGCACCGCTGCGCGCGCTGGGGGCAAAGGTGGCCACTGGCTGGCTCGGCGACGTTGACAATCTGGCGACCGTCTTCTCCCGGGCCCACACGGTCTGCCATCTGGTCGGCGGCCTGAACCTGCCCACCGAGGAGGCCTACCGCGAACAGAACCTGACCTCGGTGGAGCTTTCGCTCCGGGCGGCGGAACAGGCGGGCGTCGAACGGTTCCTGTTCGTCTCCTACCCCGGCGCCTCGCCGGACTCGCCCAACCCCTATCTTCGGTTCAAGGGCCTGGCGGAGGAGGCGGTCCTTGAGAGCGGCCTGGAGGCGGTCGTGCTGCGCTGCACGCACGTGTTCGGCACCGGCAGCGAGTGGCTCGCGTCGAGCGTCCAACAGGCCCGCCGCTTCCCCGCGGTCGTCGTGGGGACCGGCCGGCAGGTCCTGGCGCCGGTCTTCGTCGACGACCTGGCGAGCGTCCTCGCCGCCGCCGACGACCGCCGTGGCGTCAAGGACGGCATCCGAGGGCTTGAAGGGCCCGAACGTCTCACGGCCGACGCCTGGAGTGACCTCCTGGCCGGCCGCGTCCGGCGCAAGCTCCACGTCGCGGCCTCTGCCGCACAACGCCTCTCCAAGCTCACGGGCCGAACCACCAGCCTCCCTCTGCTTGAGATCCTGGCTGCCGACAGCGTGGCGGACGCCCCCGACGCAGCGGCCGAATTCGCCGTCGAGCGCACCCCGCTAACGGAGGCCCTCGCTCGTTCGCTGGGGGACCGGACGGGCTGACTAGACTGTCGGCCGCACGTTTGTGCGCTCGAGGAACGCGACGAAAGGACGAGGGACCGATGGGAGAGTTCGTTCGGCTCGAGGTGGAGGACGGTGTCGGGACCATCCGGCTGGACCGGCCCAAGATGAACGCCATCAACGACGCGCTGACCCGCGACCTGGCCGTCGCGGCGCAGGAGGCCACCGAACGCGACGATGTCGGCGCGGTCGTGATCTGGGGCGGCGAACGCATCTTCGCGGCGGGGGCGGACGTCAAGCTCATGGCCGACATGACGCCCATCACCATCAAAGCGCTCATCACCGGGATGCAGGACGTCTACGCGCTGGTCGAGGAGATCCCCAAGGTCACCATCGCCGCGATCAACGGCTACGCGCTGGGGGGCGGGTGCGAACTGGCCATGTGCGCGGACCTCCGGTTCGCCGCCGAGGACGCCACGCTAGGCCAGCCCGAGATCCTCCTCGGCGTCATCCCCGGCGCGGGCGGCACGCAGCGTCTGCCTCGCCTGGTGGGGCCGTCCCGGGCCAAGGACATCATCTTCTCCGGCCGCTTCGTCAAGGCCGACGAGGCCCTCAGCATCGGCTTGGTGGACAAGATTCTCCCTGCGGGCGAGGTCTACACGACCGCGGTGGAGACTGCCAGGCGATACGCCAAGGGCCCCCTGGCGGCGCTGCGGGCGGCCAAGGTCGCCGTGAACTGGGGCGGCCGGGGCGATTTCCGTTCGGGCATGGTGCTCGAACGCGAACTGTTCGCCGATCTCTTCTCCACCGAGGACCAGAAGGAAGGGATGCGGTCGTTCGTGGAGAAGGGGCCCGGCCAGGCCACCTTCACCGGCCGCTAGCCGGGTCGCCGGATGCCGATCGAACGCACCGCTCCGCCCATCGCGCCCTCCCCCCAGACGCCGCTCGACCTGAACGAGGTCCGCCGCGACCCGAAGCGGGCCAACCTCCTCTACCACGACGTGGCGGCGCCCGGCTACGACCGGAAGTGGGCGATCTCGTTCGACGACCGGGGGACCGGCTATATGCGCCAGCGCGCCCGGCGGATGCTGCCCCGGCACCGCTACGGCCGGGTCCTGGAGATGGGGGCGGGGACCGGGTTCATGCTGCTCAACCTGTGGCGGGCGGATTACGTTCGACAGGCGCACGCCACCGACATCTCGCCGGGGATGCTCGCGGCCGCGGTCGAGAACGCCCGGATCCTGGGCTGTGACCTGCGGGTTCGAACGGGCGACGCCGAACGCCTCCCGTACGAGGACGGCACCTTCGACCTGATCATCGGGCACGCCTTCCTCCACCACCTCCCGCGGCCGGAGCTGGCCTTCGCCGAGGCCTACCGGGTGGCGGCGGCCGGTGGCGCGGTGTGGTTCGCCGGCGAGCCGACCAAGCGGGGCGACCGCATGGCCCGGACGGTCGGCCGCCATACCTGGAACGCGGTCAGGGCGGCTCGGCGACGGCTCGGCCGGGAGGAGATGGGCACGCCGTGGGACGACCTCCCGGACGACGAGCAGCTGATGCGGTCCCTGGAATGGAACGTGGACCTGCACACGTTCGACCCGCAGGACCTGGCTGCGATGGCTCGGGCGGCGGGGTTCGAGAACGTTCGGGTAGAGACGGAGGAGTTCCTGTCCTCCCTGATGGGCTGGGCCATCCGAACGTTCGAGGCGGCCATGCCGGCGGGGGCGCTCGGCGAACGGTGGGGCCGGTTCGCCTATGCTGCGTATCGAACGCTGTACCGCCTTGACCAGCGCGTTCTCTACGGGCTGGTGCCGAAGGACGCGTTCTACAACGTGCTGCTGTACGGGGAGAAGCGTGGCTGACCTGGCGAACATCCGCATCCGCCGCGCGATGGCTGAGGACCTGCCCGGCATCATGGCGCTGTTCGACGAACTGGACGCGTACCAGGCCGACTGGCGGGTGTTCGTGCTCCGGACGCGCCACCGCGACGACATGGCGGAGTCCTACCGCCAGGCGCTCACCGACCCCCACAGCCTTCATCTGGTCGCGGAGTCGAACGCCGAACTCGTGGCGATGTCCGTGGGCAACATCACCAGGCCTTCCTCGTTCTCCGACGAACTGGCCTTGGAGGTGGGGAGCGCGGTGGTTCGGGAGGGTCACCGTGGCCGCGGGATCACCACCGCGATGGTCCGGGAGCTGGCCGCGTTCGGTCTGTCACAAGGTGCGGTGCGGATGTCCGTCCGGGTTTTCACCGGGAACGAGGGAGCGGTCGGCTTCTGGCGTTCGCTGGGCTTCGAGGACCGGTTCGTCCATCTCACCGCCCCGCTCGACACCCTCCTCGGACCCTCCGCCTGACACCTGAGCGGGGCTCCGAACTCCCTACGGCGGGGCCGGGAACCGCCGGGTTCAACAACTTCGTCACACCGGGGAATCATCCTTGGCCCGTCATCGTTCGTATGTTGCAGCAGAGGACCAGAAAGGGAAGGCCGGTGCGGTACACGAAGCGCAGGTCCAGGGAGCGAGCCAGGGTCGAGGCCCGGTGCGCGTGGTGTGGGTTCGTCGCCCTGGGGGCGGACGACCTCACGGTTCGCGTCGGTCAGGGCGACCAGGCGCTCGTGGAGTTCGCGTGTTCGTCCTGCGCCCGGCTGAACCTCCGGCGGCTGGCTCCCGGCGGCCTCTCGCCGCTGGCCGGCGTGGGGATCCTTCCCACGACCGGCGGCCCGGCGCCGTTCGAACTGCTGGAGGCCCACGACGGTCCGCCCCTGGGATGGGACGACCTCCTCGAACTCCACGAGGCGCTGGCCGCCCGCGACGTGGCTCCTCTCAACCTGCGAAACGGTGGTCCGGCTGATGTCCGGACCGACGAAAGGGATGCGGCATGAAAGACGATACGCTCCAGCTTCGAGGCACGCCGGTGCAGGCGCTCCCCCGGAAGAACCGCCAGTGGGCCGAGGGCCGCCAGTGCATCGAAGAGGGCTGCTCGACCACCATCTCCATCTACAACAAGGCTAAGTACTGCTGGGCGCACGAGCCGGTCCGCTATTACATCCCCCGGGGCCGCAAGAAGCGGCTCTCCGAGGTCGAAGCGGCCTGACCCGGGCCCGGCATTGCGGCTCGCTCGGTTGGGTCGTAAGGTCCGGGCCGGAGGTGAGGCGTGACGCTCGAGAACTATCCGGTCCATTCCACCGTCCCGGCGGCGGACCTCGAACGGGCCAAGGCGTTCTACGCGGACAAGCTCGGCCTCGAGCCGAAGGACGAACAGCCGGGCGGGATCTGGTACGAGGCGGGAGGGATCCGGTTCCTGCTGTACCCCACGCCCAGCGCGGGGACGGCCCAGAACACGGCGATCGGGTTCGCCGTGGACGACATCGAGAAGGTCGTGGCAGAACTCAAGGACCGCGGGGTCGTGTTCGAGGAGTACGACTTCCCCGGGCTCAAGACCGTGGACAGCATCGCCGACACCGGCCCGATCCGGGCGGCCTGGTTCAAGGATTCCGAGGGCAACATCATCGGCGTCGTTCAGCTGCCGTCCTGAACACGGGCGGGCCGTTCGACGCATGAGCAGCCTGCCGTTCGAACGGATCGTGGTGCCCACGCCCTACGCGGTGGGGCCGGCCAACGTGTACTGCAGCACGGTGCCGCCCCTCACGCTCGTCGACTGCGGGCCGAACACGCCCGCCGCGGAGAAGGCGCTGTTCGCCGGCCTGGCCCGGATCGGCGTTCGGCCTGAGGACATCGAACGGGTGGTGATCTCCCACGGCCACCCCGACCACTTCGGGATGGCGCCGCGGCTCCGTGAGCTGTCCGGCTGCCGCATCCTGATCGGCCGCGACGATCTGCCCAAGCTGGCCGACGACTCGATGCTCATGGCCACCGGCAAGTTGCTGCTGCAGGAGGGCATGCCCATGGAGGCGCTTGTCGATATGGGCCGGCGCGAACAGAAGCTCGGGGCGATTCGGCCCAGGGTGCCCGACGCGGAACCGGTGGACGGTGGGGAACGCCTGGCGTTCGACGGGTTCAACCTGGAGATCCTGCACCTGCCCGGCCACACGGCCGGCCACATCTGCCTGTGGCACGAGCCGACCGGGACGCTGTTCTCCGGCGACACGCTCCTGCTCAACATCTCGCCGAACCCGCTCCTGGAGCCGAACCCGCTGGATCGAACGGAACGCCGCCGGAGCCTGGTGGAGTATCTGGACAGCCTGGACAAGCTCTCCGCACTCCCGCTCTCCACGGTCTATCCCGGGCACGGTCCGGTCATCGAACAACCCCACGTCCTGATCGAGGAGATGCGGCGCCACCATGCCGAACGCGGCGAAGGGCTGGCGGGGATGCTCGATCCCGACGGGCAGACCGCCTGGCAACTGGCGAACCGACTGTTCCCCAAACTGGAGGGGTTCGACAACTTCCTGGCGGTGTCCGAGGTGGCCGCCCATATGGACCTGCTGGTCGCGGCGGGCCGGGCGGAGCCGTTCGAACGCGACGGGATCACCTTCTACAGGATGGCCTGAATCAGAAACCGGGTCATCTGCCGCGCTTGCGGGCGGTCCCGTCCGGTGCGATGCGGTCGGAGATGGCCTGGGCCTCCTCGAGCCGCGATTTGTCGACGAATAGCCTGACCGCGCCGAACTCCCACACAGTGCTGAAGATTCCGGGCTGTTTGTAGGACCAGGCGATGCCCGCGTCTTCCAGCTCGCCCGCGATCTCGTTCGCGTGATTCCAGGTGTAGCGCCCCAGGTAGACCGTCTCCAGGGAGCTCATCGGCCGCCCAGCTGCCTCCGGAGGAACGGGATGACGGCGTTCGAGGTCGCCTCGGGATCGTCGATGAACGGCCAGTGGCCGCTGTCCTCCAGGACCACGACCTTGGCCCGGGGGAAGGCCTCCTTCTGGCGTTCGGCGTAGTCGACGGACACGAAGGGGTCCTTGGCTCCCCACACCACCAGCGCGGGGCGGTCCAGCGGCCGGAGGGCCCGCGCTCCCGGTGGCCGAGGGCCGGGGCGGAGCATCGAACGGTACAACTTGAGCACGGCATACCGGGTGCCCCAGTCGTAGTTGCGGACCATCTCCTCGACGAACTCCTCGGGCAGACCTTGGGGGTTCGTTCGAGCCATGACCAGCCGCCAGGCGAGGGGGGTGGCCGCGAACTGGACGAGCTCGCCCACCACCGGCGTGGCCCATAGCCACGCCATCAGGTGGCCGCGGTAGCCGGGCAGGACCCCGGTGTCGATCAGCACGACGCTGGCGAAGCGTTCGGCGTTCTCGGCCGCCCATTCCAGGCCGAACGGCCCCCCGAAGTCGTGGAGCACCAGGTGCGCCCGCCGAACGCCCAACTGGTCCAGCGCCGCGTCGAGGAAGGCGGCGTAGCCGGGCACGCTGTAGGCGAAGTCGTACGGCTTGTCGGCTCGCCCGAACCCGGGCAGATCCGGCGCCACGGCCCGGGCGAACGTCCCGACCTGGGCGGCCAGACCTCGCCAGTCCCCGGCGGAGCCGGGATTGCCGTGGACGAACACCACCGCTTCGGCTGCGTTCGGGTCACCCGCTTCCAGGACCGGCGCGCTTACCCCGTCCACCAACACGGAGTTGCGCCGGAGCCCTGCCGATCCTGCCGAGGCCATCTCCGCCACGCTACCAGCCGGGGGACGAACGAGAATGGCGGCTCCCGGAACGGGAGCCGCCCTCCGCCGCGTGCAGGGTCCTGGCTACAGACCGATCTTGTAGAGGCCCTCGCCGTGTGTCGCCGCGAGCAGCGTGTGCGTTCCGGGTATCAGCGAGAGGTCCAGCGTGCTGACGTTCGGCATGCCCGCGCCGAGCCGAGCCCACGTCGTCGCAGTGGTGCGCTCGAACACCCCGACGTCCGTGGCCGCGATCAGTCGGCCCTGGAACAGGACCGTGTCGTTGGCCGGGTCGTCGGGAAGGTTCCCCGAGATGTCGGTGAAGCTCGCCCCGCCATCGGTTGATTCGAACACGTTCCCCGTCCCCGCGTACGGAACCCACCGGCGGGAGAAGCCGGATAGCGTCACGAAGATGTGGCTCGTGTTCGACGGGTCGATGGTGACCGAGGTGATGTACCGGGTGGGCAGCCCGGCCGCAGCCAATGGGTGCCATGTGCCGCCGACCGTGGAGAACATGCCGCGCTGGAAGCCCGTCCCGGTGGGGTCGATCGGGTTCGGCGTCGGGTTGCACGGTCCGCACCAGCCCGTGTAGATGGCCGAGCCCCGCACGCCCAGCGCGGTGCCCACGTGGCCGCTGCCCTGGTCGCAGGCGTTGGTTCCGTCGCAGGTCTCGTCCAGTCGTTCGGAGTCGTGTGCGCGCCCTTGGTGCGGACCCAGGCGCTCTTACCGAGCGCCACGACACGGTGGGGATCCAGCGGGTCGAGGTCGAACGGCGAGATGAACCGAGCCGTGGAGGACGAACCCGAGTCCGGTGTCGAGGCGTCGTGCCACACGTGTCCGCCGTCGGTGCTGGCCGACATCGCGAGGTAGACGTACTCCTCGATGGTGCGGTCCGGGTTCTGCGGCTCGACCGTCACGTCGCCACCGTCGCCGCCGAACACCTCCACCCACTTCGTCCCGTCGAACTTCTGGCTGCCGTTGTCTTGCGTCCCGGCGTAGATCGTGGGGTTCGCCCCGGCGCTGGCCGCGGCGTAGTAGGGCTGCGTGATCGACAGGGTGTCGTTGAGGTTCGTCCAGTGATCGTTGTCGTCGGTCGCCCCAGTCTGGGACCAGGCGCCCCCGTCGCTTCCCACGTAGAGCTTGGGCGTGCCGGCGGAGGTGACGGCGAACGCGGCGGCGTGCTGGTCCGGGTGGGTGGTCGGCGCCGGCGGGTCCGAGTTGCACCACGAGGTGCTGCTGTCGATGCAGAAGTCCCAGTACCGCCCGATGGTCTGCCAGGTCACGCCGCCGTCGGTGGTCTGGTAGATCTCCTCGAGCCCCGTGATGACGTGGTCGGGGTTGGTCGGGTCGATGATGACGTACTCGTTGTACCAGGCCCCGATCCCGGGCTGGTACAGGGGCCCGATGTGGGCGGGGTTCTGCGCCGAGTTCGGGTCGGAGGCGAACTTGGTCGAATCGGCCACCTTGACCCAGGGTCCGGTTGGGCCGCTCGTGGACTTGTAGAGGCCGTTCCACACGGTGCCCGGGGGGCAGAATCCGGCGGGGCTGCTGAGGCACACGGCGTCCTGGACCGAGGCGTAGATGAGGTTGGGGTCGGCCCTGGTGGTCGCCAGGGCGATCCGTCCGATGTTCGCCTGCGGGGCGAACCCCGCGGCATCGGCCGCAGCGGTGACATTGGTAAAGGTCTGACCGTAGTCGGTGGAGTACCACAGGCCGTTGTTGCTGTCCCCGGCCCGCCATCCCACGGCCGCCACGATGTTCTTTCCCTCGGTCCGCTTGATCTTCGTCACGTCGGTGACGAAGTTGCCGCGGACGTCGGCGGCGCCACCGGGTGCCAGCACGAGGCTCCAACTGACCCCGTTGTCCGGCGAACGGTACAGCCCGCGGTCCGTGGCGGCGTAGACGGTGGTGGGGATGTGCGCGGTGCCGGCGGTTACCGCGATCCGGAACACCGTGACCTGGTCGAACAGACTCCGGCCGACCTTCTGGAAGGTGCTTCCGGCGTCGAGGCTTCGGTAGATCCCCGCGCCCCAGTAGGAGTCTGAGCTGGTGTTGGCCTCACCCGTTCCAACGAACACGGTGTGTGGGTGGGCCGGAACGACGGTGATCGCCCCGATCGACTGCGTGTCGAAGTTCCCCTCACGGTGCCAGGTGGCCCCCCCGTCGGTGGTCTTCCACAAGCCCCCGTCGGCGCCCCCGAGGTAGGCGACGTTGACGTTGGTGGGTTCGGTCGCCAGCGCGGTGACGCGTCCGGTGGTCTGATAGAAGCCGGCTCCGTAGGTGCCGCCGTTGGAGGGGTCGTTGTACCCGGGGTCGTCGATGGTAGGCCGTGGGCCCAGGCTCTTCCACGTGGTCGTGCTCGTGGCGGCCGCGGCGTTCGCGGCTCCGGCAGGCTGCCATGAAGCGGCGCCTCCGACGACTGGGAGCTGCCCGGCCTGCCGGACCGCCGCCAGCCGGGCGAACGCCGGGATGTGGGCGGCAGGAGCGGACCGTTGGCCGTAGAACCATTGGTCCCGAGCCGCCACGTCCTCCGGGGACTCCGGGCTGCCCGGGCGGTCCAGGAGGAACCGCAGGCTCGGAGCAAGTCTCGACGAACCCGTGGCTCGAGAGGCTGCTGGTTGGCCGGTGCAGGCGGCCGCCACCACGGTGACGGCCAGCGCCACCCCGAACAGGAGACGAAGCTTGGACATCGCGAACCCCTTTCATCCGGCGGGCACGGTCGGCCGAAGGGGTTGGCCGTCGTGTGAGACGAAAGTAGATGCGCGGGAGACCGTCCGCAACCCATCGGGGCGGTGTGCCGGAGCCTCACCGAAGTGGACGGGTTGTTACGCACGGCAGGAACCGTGACGCCTCAGTCGGGTCCGCATCCCGCGCCCAGGAAGACGCGCAGCGCGACGAGCGTGGGTTGATCCAGCAGGGTCTCCACGCAGACGGTCTGCCCGGGGTGTACGGGCGACCCGGCGTCCAGGCGAACCCACCTGTCGTTCGACACGTGGAAGAACGAGGTCGCGCCTTTGAGCCGCCGTACCGTGAGGGTCGAACCGGCCGCGCCGTGCACGGTGAGGGCGCCGGCGGAGACCTTCTGGAGGATCCCCCCGATCCACACCACGGGCGGTTCGCCGGGGCCGAGGTTCTGTGACGGCGTCGGCGGTGGCGGCGGCACGCGGGCAGCCGAACTCGGCCCCCGATGGCAACCCGACAGCAACACCGAGCAGACCATCACCACCGCCACCGCACGGGTGCTCACGGTGCTGGCCGGGACCCCGAAGAGGCCGGTCCACGTAGTCCCGGTGCCGGGCTCACCAGCGGGCTTCGTTCGGCAGATGAACCGGTCCTGTCGTCCGTCACGACCGGCCCGGCCCTCTCAGCCCTTGGCCGCGCGGATCTGGTCGGTCAGCTGGGGCAGGAACTTCAGCGCGTCGCCCACGATGCCGAGGTCGGCGAACTGGAAGATCGGCGCGTCCTTGTCCTTGTTGATTGCGATGATGCGCTTGGACGACTTCATCCCGACCAGATGCTGGATGGCGCCGCTGATGCCGACGGCGATGTAGACCTCGGGCTTGACCGTCTTGCCGGTCTGGCCGACCTGCATGCTGTAGGGCACCCAGCCCGCGTCCACCACCGCCCGCGACGCGCCGACCGCGGCGCCCCCGATGGCCGCCGCCAGTTCGTCCAGCAGCTTGAAGTTCGACGCGTCGCCCAGGCCTCGTCCGCCCGCGATGACGACCTTGGCGTCCTCCATCTTGGGGCCGGCCGCGGTCTCCTCGTGGCGTTCGACGCGCTTGGCCTTCTTGGCCTCCTCGGGCACGGCGATGTCGATCTGGACAACGTTCGCCGGGCCGGTGGAGCTCTCCGCGGGCGCCGCCTCGAACGACTTGGCCCGAACGATGACGAGCTTCGGATCGGGCCCCCCCAGGGTGACGTCGACGATCTGGGAGCCGCCGAAGATCTGCGTCTGGGCGTAGTCCGGCCCCAGCAGGTCGGAGACGTTCGACATGAGCGTCGAACCCGTCCTGGCCTGGAGCCGTCCGGCGATGTCGCGCGAGTCGTAGGTCGGGGCGAACAGGATCAGCTCGGGCTGGTGCTGCTTCGCGAGTTCGTGCAGAACGTGGGCGTGGGGCTGGGCGATGAAGTCGTCGAACGCCTGGTCGTCGCTGGCGTACAGCGTGGTGGCGCCGAACTCGCCGGCCTGCGCCGCGGCCTGCGAGGCGCCCGGCCCCAGCGCGACCACGGACACCTCGGAGCCCAGGTCGCGCGCCTTGGTCAGGTTCTCCAGGCTGGCCTGGTCGAGCTTGCCGTCGGGCGTGACGGCCGCGTAGACCCAGATCCCGGCCATGTCAGATCACCTTCGCTTTCTTCAGGAAGTCGGCGACCTTCGCGGCTGTCTCGTCGGAGGCCTCCAGGATCTCCCCGGCAGCCTTCTCCGGCACGGCCTCCATCCCGATGACCTCCTGCGTCGCCTTGACGTCCTCGGCCGACAGCCCCAGGTCCGCCACGGTGGGGCGCTCCATGGGCTTGGACTTGGCCGCCATGATGCCCTTCAGCGTGGCGTACCGGGGTTCGTTCGCTCCGGCCGTCACCGTGATGAGGGCGGGGAGCGAGCTCTCCACCGAGTCGTAGCCCGTCTCGGTCTGGCGTTCGACCTTGACCGTTCCGTCGGCGACCTCGACCTTGCGGGCGAACGTGAGGCTGGGGATGCCGAGGAACTCGGCCACGGCCATGGGGAGCGTTCCGGTGTAGCCGTCGGTCGACTCCACGCCCGCCACCACCAGGTCGAACTTGTTCTGCTTGATGGTGGCGGCCAGTACACGGGCCGTGGCCAGCGTGTCGGCGCCCTTCAGCGCGTCGTCGGTGATGACCACGCCCTTGTCCCCGCCCATCGACAGCGCCTTGCGAACGGCCCCCACCGCGGGTTCGGGCCCCATTGAGACGAACGTCACCTCGCCCTCCCCGCCCTCGGCGATCTTCAGCGCGGCCTCGATGCCGTGTTCGTCGCCCGGATCCAGCGACCCCTCGACGCCCTCTCGCTTCAGGCGGAAGTCGTCGCCCATCTCCGGCGTGCCCGCCGGGTTCGGGACGTATTTCACCAGCACAACGATGTTCATCGGTGGCTTCGTCCTCTCGTCGTCGCGTCGCCCGCGGTCGTTCGCCCGCGAGTGGTTGGTTTGCCATGCAAGACATACCACAACGAGTCGCGCCGAAACGGTGGCGGTTCGTCGTAAACGCTTGACCTGGTGACATCGGAAGGCATACAAGCAACCCGGCCGGGCCCTATCGTCCCGGGGACCGCTTCGAAGCGGACGGCGAACGGAGACCAGAGATGCGGCGGTTGGTGAGTAAGCCGCTGACGTGGGACAAGTGGGAAGCGGTGAACGCCTGCGACCCGCTGGAGGTCTGCACCGCCGGCCAGTCCTCCGACCCGCACTCGACCTGACTTGCGTCAAGCAGGCCCCCTGCCGTAGGCCGCCATCACCTCGAGCAGGCGGTCTGCGGGCAGGGCGTGCGCGGTGTTCCCGTCGCGGCCGGTCATGGTCTCGGCGTGCAGCAGCGCGTTGAGGATGGCCTCCTCGGTGGCCTCCACCACCGCGGCGAACAGCGGCGTGAGGTGCTGGTTGGGCACCATGGACAGCGCCACGGTCGGCGGCGCCGTTGCGCCGGGAGCATCCGGCTGCGGAAGACCGCGGTTCCCGGTGGCGAAACAGACGAACAGGTCACCGCTGGAGTTCTCACCGAGCCCGCCGACCCTGGCCACGCCGAGGCCGGCCCGCTGGGCCAGGCGTTCGCACTGACCGGGCAGGAGCGGCGCATCGGTGCCGATGACGATGATGATCGAACCCGCCCCCTGCGGCATGGTCGAACCCGGGACCGGGATCTCGTGAGCGGTGATGACCTCGCCCACCGGCACGCCGTCCACCCGGAAGCGTTCGCGGCGTCCGTGGTTCGCTTGGACCAGGACGCCCACCGTCCACCCCGATGGGACGACGCGGGAGGACGTGCCGGTGCCTCCCTTGAACCCGTGGCAGATCATCCCGGTGCCGCCGCCCACGTTCCCCTCGGGAACAGGCCCCGCGGAGGCTGACTCCAGGGCCGCATGGAGGTGTTCGGCCTTGACATGCATCCCGTTGATGTCGCTCAGCAGTCCGTCGTAGGTCTCACCGACCACGGGGAGCGACCAGAACAGCTCCTCGGCCCCGCGGCGGCTTGCCTCCACGGCGATCAGGGCGTCGTGGACGACGCCGACGCTGTGCGTGTTGGTGATAGCGATCGGGGTCGTCAGCGTCCCCGATTCCCGGATCCACGCCAGCCCGGTCAGCTCGCCGTTGCCGTTCAGCCGGTGCGAGCCTGCGAACAGCGGTTCGCGGGCGATGTCGTTCGACGGGACGACCACGGTGACGCCGGTCCTCACCGGGCCGTGGCCGACCCGGAGCGGTCCGTGGCCGGAGATCAACGTGGTGACGCCGACACGAACGCCCTCGACGTCGGTGATGGCGTTGTTCGCGCCCGCCGGGAGCGAACCGATGGACAGGCCGAGGTCGCGGAGCCGAACCATGACGGTGCGAAGCCTACCCGAGTCCCCTGGTCACGCACTGTCGGTGGCCGCTGCTAGGCTCGAACCACCATGACGAAGCGGGCATCCGTGCTGGTCGCGATGAGCGGCGGGGTCGATTCCTCCGTCGCCGCCGCCCTGCTCCACGAGCAGGGCCACCGCGTCGTGGGCTCGCACCTCAAGCTTGTCCATCTGGACGGCGTGGACCACGGCTGCTGCGGCCCACAGGCCGAGGCCGACGCCGCTTCGGTGGCGGAGATCAGCGGGTTCCCGTTCGAGATCGTGGACATGAGCGCCGAGTTCGAACGCACCGTCCTGGACGACTTCTACGGTGAGCATCGCGCGGGTCGAACGCCCAACCCGTGCGTCAGGTGCAACGAGCACATCAAGTTCCGGGCCTTCCTGGACCGGGCGAACGACGGCGGGTTCGACTTCGTCGCCACGGGCCACTACGTTCGGACCTGGCAGGACACCACGGGTGCGTGGCATCTGGGCCGGGGGTTGGACCGTTCGAAAGATCAGTCCTACGTGCTGCACATGGTGGGCCAGGAGCAGCTTTCGCGATCCTTGTTCCCGGTCGGCGGGCAGACCAAGAAGGAGACGCGGGCCCAAGCCGAACGACTGGGACTGCCGGTGGCGAGCAAGCCCGACTCGCAGGAGGTCTGTTTCGTCCCGGGCGCGGACCACGGCGCGTTCCTGGCCCAGCACGCTCCCGACCTCGTTCGGGCCGGCGCCGTGGTCGATCCGCAGGGGCGGCAGCTCGGCGAACACGACGGCACGTTCCGCTACACCATCGGCCAGCGCCGCGGCCTCGGGGTGGCGACGGGGGAGCGCGTCTACGTGGTGGACAGCGATCCCGTGACGAACCGCGTGGTCCTGGGCCCCGCCGAACTGCTCTCGCGCCGCGGTCTCCTGGCCGACCGTGCGTCCTGGGTCGCCGGCCGCCCGCCCGAGACGGGAGGGCCGTTCGAGGCGGAGGTTCGGCTCCGCTACCAGGGCGACGACGTGGCATCGGTGGTGGAGGCCCTGCCCGGCGGCGGCCTGCGGGTGGAGTTCCGAACGCCCCAGCGGGCCATCGCGCCCGGTCAGAGCGTCGTCGTCTATCGAGGCGATGAGCTCCTGGGCGGCGCCCGCATCACCGAAGCGCTCCGGTAGGCGATGTCGCCGAAGCGCCGCGCGCAGGAAGCGGACGACCGCCACGACCCCGAGGAGCGCAGGCTGTCGGACGCGCGTCAGCGGGTCGAGGAGCTTCGAACGGAGATAGACACGGCGTCCTATCGCTACCACGTCCTGGACGAGCCGGAGATCGCCGACTTCGACTACGACCGGCTGGTCCGGGAGCTCGAAGGACTGGAGGCCGAGTTCCCCGCGCTGATCGCCCCCGACAGCCCGACCCAGCGCGTGGGCGGTCCCGCGGCGGACCTTTTCGCGCCGGTTACGCACCGCGCGCCGATGATGTCGCTCGACAACGCATTCTCGTTCGACGAGCTGGAGGCCTGGGCCAAGCGGGTCGAACGCGTCCTGGGCGAGAGCACGCCGCGGTTCGTGTGCGAGCTGAAGATCGACGGGTTGGCCGTGGTCGTCAGCTACGAGGATGGCGTGCTGGTCCGAGGGGCCACTCGCGGCGATGGGGTCGTCGGCGAGGACATCACCTCGAACGTCCGCACGGTGCGTTCGATCCCGATGAACCTTCGCAGCGGCGAACCCCCGCCCGTCCTGGACGTTCGCGGCGAGATCTATCTGCCGGTGAAGGCCTTCGAACAGTTGAACGAACAGCTGGCCGAGGCCGGGGGGAAGGTGTTCGCCAATCCGCGCAACGCGGCGGCCGGGTCGCTCCGCCAGAAGGACCCGTCGGTCACGGCGTCACGGCCGCTGCGCCTGTGGTGCCACGGGGTCCTGTACGCGCAAAGGCGGTTCGCCGCGCACTCGGAGGCGCTGGCGTTCCTCCGTGACGCGGGGCTCCCGGTCAACCCCGCCACCGAGGTCGTGGACTCGCTGCAGGAGGTGTTCGACTACTGCGAACGGTGGAAGCGGGACCGCCACACCATCGACTTCGAGATCGACGGGGTGGTGGTGAAGGTGGACGCCATCGCCCAGCAGGAGGAGCTGGGCGCGACGTCGAAGGCGCCGCGGTGGGCCATCGCCTACAAGTTCCCGCCCGAGGAGCGCACCACCAAGCTCAACCGGATCGAGATCCACATCGGTCGAACGGGCAAGGCCACGCCGTTCGCTTTCCTGGAGCCGGTGTTCGTCGGCGGCGTCACCGTCTCCACCGCCACGCTGCACAACGCGAACGAGGTCGCGCGGAAGGACGTTCGGGACGGCGACACGGTCATCGTCCGGCGGGCCGGCGACGTCATCCCGGAGGTCGTGGGTCCCGTGCTCTCCAAGCGCCCTCGGAGGACGAAGCCGTGGGTCATGCCCGAACGCTGCATCGCCTGCCACACGCCGCTGGTCCAGCCGGAGGGCGAGGTCGACTACCGCTGTCCCAACAAGCGGGGCTGCCCCATGCAGAACATCGAGTGGCTGTTCCACTTCGCCAGCCGCGGGGCCATGGACATCGAACACCTCGGCTACAAGACGGGGCAGTTGCTCATGGACATGGGATGGGTCAGCGATCCCGCCGACCTCTACGGGATCACCGCCGAACAACTCTCCCAGCTCCCCGGGTTCAAGGAGCGTTCGACCTCCAACCTGCTGACGTCGATCGAGGGGTCGAAGGACCGGCCGCTGTGGCGGCTCCTGGTGGCGGTGAACATCCGGCACGTCGGTTCGCACGTCGCACAGGTCCTGACCAGGGCGTTCCCGTCCGTCGAGCTGCTTGCGGGCGCGACGGCCGAGGAGCTCAACGCGGTGGAGGGCGTCGGTCCGGAGATCGCCCAGAGCGTGTTCGACTGGTTCCGCGACCCCGACAACCAGCGCCTGATCTCCAAGCTGCGAGCGGCCGGCGTCCGGATGGAGGACGAACGCGTCGCGACGCCGGCCGACGGCTCGCTGACCGGCAAGACCATCGTCATCACCGGCGGGATGG
>DAIMKN010000020.1:0-23211 GCA_036721725.1 Actinomycetota bacterium | reverse complement strand
CGCTGGCGGAGGACCTGGTGCAGGAGGCGTTCGTTCGGCTGTCGGGACGGCTGGTGCAGTACCGCGACCCCGCGGGGTTCGGCGGCTACCTGTTCCGAACGGTCGTCAACCTGGCCAACTCGCACCACCGCCGGCGGCAGGTCGAACAGCGCTACCTCTCGCGGGCCGCGGCACCGGCCGCGGTCGCCGGCCCGCCGGACGTGGGCGTTCGCCTGGCCATGCGGGACGCGCTGCTGCGGTTGCCCGTTCGCCAGCGCGCGGCCGTCGTGTTGCGCTACTACCTCGACCTGTCGGACGTCCAGGTCGCCGAGACCATGCGGTGCCCGGTCGGCACCGCCAAGTCGCTCATCCACCGGGGCGTCGAGTCGCTCCGCCAGGAGGTCCAGCCATGATCGACATCGAAGCCGAACTCCGAACCGCCCTCCACGAGATGGCCGGCGAGTACGCGCCGCCGGGGGCCGCGAGGCCGGTTGTTCGGCGGGCCCGACGGCGTTCGAGCCTCACCGCGGCCGTCGGCGCCGTCACCGTGGTCGCGCTTGTGGCAGGAGCCGTGGTCGGCGTTCAGGCATATCGCGCCGACCACCCAGCTCGCCTCATCGTCCCGCCACCCCCAAGCGTCACCCCAGGCGGGACGCCGAACGGACCCATCGCATTCACCGGCCGGATTCTGGGGCTCTTGCGCCCCGATGGTTCGACTGTGGCAGTGAGCAAACCCGGCTCGTTCACCGGTGTCACGTGGTCGCCCCATGGCACTCAGATCGCGTTCGCCCGAGGGAGTGAAGGCCAAGGAGAAATCGTGGCCACGCCGCTGGTGGCACCCGCGGAGCGGCGGGTCACCGCCTTCCACGACCCGAAGTACCCCGCGTGGTCTCCGGACGGCTCGAAGATCGCGTTCGGGACCGGTGAGGGTGACATCTACTTTGTCGGCGTCGACGGCGGCGGTTTGCGCGAGGTCACGGTGTCGGGCGACCAGTGCGCAGACCTCTATCCGGCGTGGTCCCCTGACTCGGCACAGATCGCCTATTACCAGAACTGCTACAACGGAGGTCATTCGGGGATCTACATTACGCAGGCAATCCGACCGCTGTTCGGGGGCATCCAGCACGTGCTGGGACCACTGCCCAAGTCGGGTCCTGCCACCTCGGTGATCGGACTGTCCTGGTCACCGGACGGTTCGACCATCGCCTTCACCGTTCCGGGGGAGGGCGTGAGCCTGATGTCCCGGGAGGGCTCGCTGGTGGCCGCTCGCCTTGGGTGTCCCTCCTTCCCCCCGACGGCCTGCGGTGGCTTGGCTTCGCCGTCGTGGTCCCCGGACGGGACGCGGATCGCGTTCGTTCGGGATGGTGGGATCTGGTCGATGGATGACCGCGGTGGTCATCTCAATCTGTTGCTCCCAAACTCGTTCGGCGCGGGCATCCTGTCCTGGGGGCCCGCTGCCACGACCGCGACCCCGCCGCCCACCCCAGGATCGGCGGCAGTCGGCGACGTGCAGTACCGGTTCGACGCGGGACACACGGGAGTGGACCCGTACGGCGCTGGGATCGACGCATCGAACGTCGCCACGCTGACGCCACAGACGACGCGGATCCCGCTCCGCCTGGCGAACGAGTATCGGATCGCCGCCTTCGGTTCCTTCAGTCAACTCGGCACCGACGCACCGGGCGAGGTCGCGATGGCGTTCCAGGGTGACCGGCTCTACTCGGCCTACATCGGGACCTCCGGCACCGACGTGATCGCGCAGGACACGACGTCGAAGACGTGGCGGACCCTGTGGCACGTCGACCTGCAGGGGAGAGTCCCGACGCAGCCGGTGGCCGCCGGTGGGTCCGTGTTCGCCGGGCTGAGCCCGAACCACGTCGAGGCGCTCGACGCCGCGACCGGTCATGTGCAGTGGTCGCGCTACCTGGCCGAGCCGTCGGTGGCGACGCCTGCGTTCGACGGTGGACGCGTGTTCGCGGTGGCGGGTCGGAAGACGAGGCCGCGGTCTGCGTTCTTGCTGAACGTTCGGCTCTACGCGATCGATGCATCGAACGGCCACGTCCTGTGGACGCAGCCCTTGGGCGGCGCGGTCGACGTGCCGGTGGCCGCTGACGGGATGGTGTTCACATCCACCCAAGGAGTCGCGCCTCGACTGTCGGCGTTCGACCAGGCCACCGGTCAGCTGCAGTGGACGCTCGATGCAACCAACTTCCTGTCCGACCCGGCGGTGGCGAACGGGACGGTCTACGTCGGACGGTCGCAAGGCCTCCACACGGAAACCGTCGCGCTCGACGAACGCACCGGAGCCGTTCGGTGGCGAACGACGACGGCCGAGGATGGCGTGATCGCCCTGATGTCACCGGTCGTGTCGGGGTCGCTGCTGTTCACCGCGAACGGACAGATCCAGACCGGGTTCATCTACGCGTTCGACACCACCACCGGACGGCTTCTGTGGACGGCGAAAGCGCCTGGGGCGCAATGGGTTTTCCCGGCGAACGGAAAGCTGTACGTCATCGAACAGGGGTTCTACCGGACGTACGCCCCCGGGTAGGCGGCCTCAGGCCGGCGGGACGCGGAACTCGGCGCGGCGGCACTGGCGGCAGGCCAGGACTTCGAACTGGAGCATCCCTTCGCCGAGTTCGGCCATCTCGCCGAACAGCAGTTTCCAGCCTCCCGTCGTGCCTCCGACGCGGAACTGTTCGACGCCGAGGGAGTCGAGCGGGCCGCCGCAGCGCAGGCACACGTCGGCGGGAGGCGGCGGGGGCAGGGTCATCGTTCGACCTCCTTGGGCTTGAACGCCTCGAACGGGTTGCGGCACGCGCGGCAGAAGTGGGTCGAACGGCAGAGGGTCGGGCCGAACGCGCTCTCCAGCTCGGTCTCCGTGCTTCCGCAGAAGGGACACTCGGCGCCCAGACCCACGGCCGAGCCGCGCGGCTTGAGCCCGGCCAGCGGGATGACGACGCGGCTCCCGCCGGCGCCGGGCGGCGTCAGGCCGTAGCGCTTCAGCGCATCGCGGCCGGCCGGGGTGATGCGGTCGCTCGTCCACGGCGGCGAGTAGACGAACCGGACCAGCACTGTTCGCTCGCCCGCCACCGCACCGACTGCCGCGGTCACGTCCTCCCGGATCACGTCGAGGGCGGGACAGCCGGCGAACGTCGGCAGCATCGCCACCTCGACCTGATGGGGGGAGACCTCGACGCGTTCGACGATGCCGAGGTCGGTGATGGCGAGCGGTGGGATCTCGGGGTCGTGCACGCCGGCCAGCGCGTTCCACACCTCGAGCTCCAAACCGTCGCGGACCGCGGCGCCGCTCACCACGTCGCCCCGGGGTGCTCGCGGTACATCGCGGTCATCTCGTCCCACAGCGGCGGGAAGTCCTCCGAGTGCCGTCCCTGTCGCCCGCCGGCGCCGGCGAACCCGCCCTCGTGGACCCACCGTCCGTCGCGCCGAACGACCCCCGGCACCGACATCTCGGCGCCGCCCTCGATCTCGCCTGATGACGTCGGCACCATCTCCCCCGTGCCCGGCCCGTGGCGCTCCAACACGAAGTCCAGCGACGCCGCTTCCAACTCCTCCCCCAACCGCGAGAGCCACTCGGTGAGCATCGCCTCGTTCGACACGGGAAGCACGCCGTCGGCGACGAGCTGCTCCTCCAGAGGCAGCGGCTCGAACAACGCCACGGCCTCGCCCACCGCCGCGGACAGTCCGTCCGCGTAGCGCTGCCGTGCCGTCACGGGCCCGTGGGCCAGCCGGTCGAACCAGGCCCGCGCATGGTCCAGGTGGTACTTCTCCTCGAGCTGCATCAGCGCCGCCAGGTCCGCCAGATCCTTCCACGACGAACCCGCGACAGCCTCCAGCCGAACCGCGTCGGCCGTGTCGTAGAGGTACTGCCGGGCCAGCGAGTAGCCCCAGTCACGGTTCTGCCGTTCGCACAGCACCGCGTGACGGTACTCGTCTACGCCTCGCCCCAGCGCAAGCGAGTCCTCGTCCCGGCCGTCGAGCTCGCGGATCAGTCCGAACAACAACCGGGCGTGGGCCATCTCGTCCTGGGCGATGGAGGAGAACGCCAGATCCTCCTCGATGTGCGGCGCCCACCCCGTCCACTCCGAGTGGCGGTGGCCCAGCACGAGTTCGTCGTCAGCCAGCGCCAACAACAGGCCGAGGCGGGGGTCCGTGTGGTCAGACATCGGCAGGCATGCGTTCGATCACGCGGCCGTCCAGCACGATTACCGACGGCGTCGCCAGCACCTCCAGCGACTCTCGAGGGTCCCGGTCGAACGCCACCAGGTCCGCCGGCGCGCCCTCCTCGATCCCCGGCAGCCCGAGGAACGAACGGGCCGCCCACGACCCCGCGGCGAGCGCGGCGTCGTTCGGGATCCCGGCGGCGGCCAGGGAGACGATCTCCCTCCACACCTGGCCGTGCGGCAGGGCCGCGTCGGTGCCGGCCATGAGCGTGACGCCGGCCTCGTGGGCGGTCCGAACGCGCGCCGGCAACCCGGCGATGCCCTCGTCGATACGCGCCAGCTCCTCCGGCGAGGCCCCGCGTTGTTCCGTCATCTTCCTGGCCATGAGCAGCGCGTTCAGCGTGGGGGTGACCGCGATGCCGGCAGCGGCCATCGCCTCGAAGTGGTGGTCCGTGGCGTACGTGGCGTGTTCGATGCTGTCGGGACCGGCCGCGATGGCCGCCTCGACCGCCTCCGGCCCGATGGCGTGGATGGCGAACCTGCCTCCGGCGTCGTGCACGACCCGGACCGCGACCGCCAGCGCGTCCGGTGCGAACCCCAACACCCAGCCCTCGCCACTGTCGCCGCGCCAGTCGCCGATGGCCTTGACCCATCCCGTCCCGGCGGCCAGTTCGCGGAGCGCGGCGTCGGGCAGTTCGTCGTCAGTGACCTCCTGGGCGAACCCGGGGAGGTAGCGGCCGACACCCGCCAGGAAGCGGCCGCTTGTCTGCACGCGGGGCAGGCCGTCGTTCGGCCCGATGCCGGTGGAGGCGCGGTTGGGGCTGCCCGGCTCCCGGACGAGCAGCACGCCGGCGTCGAGATCCGCACGGGCGGCGGCGCGGGATCGTTCTGCGTCGGGAAGGTCTTCGGGCGCACCAGGACCGACCGCGAGATGGGCGTGCGCGTCGACCAGACCGGGCAGCAGGAAGCCGCCGTTCAGGACGGTTCGGGCATCGGCCGCGCCGGAGGATTCGAACGTGATTGTCCCGTGATCCGTGACGAACACCTCGCGTTCGACGTCACCGGGAAGGACGGTGGCGCGCAGGTGCAGCATCATCCCGCCGTCCCCTCCGCGGCGAACTCTTCCGGCGAGACGTCATCGACGGAAGGTGGCTCGCCGGCATGCGACGCCTCCTGCTCCTGGGCCAGCCGCCGGACACGGTGGGCCGGCGGTCGCTGGCGGTCGATGCGCAGCCCGCGTTCGGCGGTCGCCTCGGCCACCCGCTTCAGCTTCGCCCCGACGCCCGCGTAGGCGTCCTGCCGGCGGTACGAACGGTCGGTCACGCCACCCAGAAGATCACCCTGATCGGCGCCGATGTGGAGTTCACCGTCCGGGTCGCCGCGCCGCCGCACCGCGTACTGCACGCCCTCCTTGTGCCGGAAATGCGTCTCGCGAGCCAGCATCAACGCCATCTCCACGTCAGGCGCCTTGACCCCGCCGGCCAGCACGAACTCGTCGTTCGCCGTTCGGCGCCCGAACACGTCCCACACGTCCACGCCACCAGAGTAGGCCTGAGCGGTGCGACTGGTAGGCTCCGCCGGCGCGTGAAAGCCGAACAGGGTTTCATCGAGGTATCCGGCGGACGGATCTTCCACGAAGCTGCGGGCTCCGGTCCGGCCGTGGTGCTGCTGCACGCGGGCATCGCCGACCTCCGGATGTGGGAGCGTCAGATGTCGCCGTTCGTCGCGGCCGGCTACCGCGTGGTCCGGTTCGACGGGCGAGGCTTCGGACGTTCGCCGGACCCCACCGAACCGTTCTCCATGGTCGAGGAAATCGGCGAGGTGATGTCCGGGCTCGGCATCGAACGCGCCATGCTCGTCGGCTGTTCGCTGGGCGGCACGCTGGCATTGGAGTTCGGGTTGGCATATCCCGAACGCGTCGCCGCCCTGGTGCTGGTCGCTTCCGGCCTCCTGGGCTTCGATTGGCCGCCCGACCCCCGGCGCGAGGCTGCCGACGAAGCGGCCGCAGCCGGCGACTTCGACCGCGCCGCGTCGCTCGCCATGGAGGTATGGGCACCCCTTCGAACCGACCCCGAGGTGGACGCGCTCATCCGCCGGATGGTGTTCGACAACGCGAAGGTCGACGCCCTGCCCGACGAACTCTTCCTCATGCCCGAGAAGCGCGCCATCGACCACCTCGCCGACATCACCGCGCCGACCCTCATCGTGGAGGGCGACACCGACGACCCCGCCATCGCCCAGATCGCGTCACTGCTATCGGCCGGCATCCCGAACGCCGAACACGTCGTCATCCCGAACGCCGACCATCTCGTCCCGCTCCGGAACGCAGAAGCGTTCAACCGCGAAGTGCTGGGGTTCCTCGCGCAAGCGTGTGGCTTCTAGCCACCAGAAGGGGCCCCGGCCCGCCTACGCCCTCGCCCGATCCACCACTTCCTGCGCCCACGCGACGAACCGGTCGGCCCGGTTCGATGCGTCCAACGCCTCGCGCTTGGTGGCCCGGCGGGACTCGTACTCCACGACGATCTTGCGCGCCAACAGCTCGCGCAACTGGCGAACCTGCGCCCGCACCTCGGGAGAGCCACCGCTGACCTCTTCGAGCAGATCAGCCGCTCGCTTGTGATCCGGATCCGTTGATCTGATCCCCGCCAGAACCGCGGTGACAGCGTCGTTCGCACTGATGACGGCGCGAACGGCGGCGAGCATGGCCGCGTCGTAGCGTTCGTCGCTCAACTCCCGAGCAGCCGCGTCGCGGAACTCCATGCCCTTCGACAGGAACCGTCGCGCCTCACCGCGGGGAGCCGCCGAAGTCTTTGCGCCCCTAGGCACGGGTCGACGTCTTTGCCGTTCGGACCGGGAGCTGCGTGCCCTCCTCGATGATCCGCATCCAGAGCTTCGTTCCGGGCCCGCGGAACCCCTCTGCCCAGGACTCGAATAGTGGCTTCAGCGTGGTCTTGATCAGTATGTGGAGGTGGTTCCCGTACCGCGCTCTAAAGGCATCCCCAAGCGCCGCGGCGTTCGCTTCCACTCGCGACTTGTCGGCGAGCCGACAGATCAAGGCCAGATCGACGTCGCTCGTCGGAGACATCTCCCCCCATACGAAGCTTCCGAACAGATAGGCGTCGACCGGTACGCCGGAACGCGAGAGTTCATGGCTAACGAAGCGAACGACATCCCCGCGCAGTCCTCGCTCCTCTTCCAAGAGACCCCGAAGTGTGGGGACGAAGACGTGGGTGAGGTTGAGCGAGAAATCGTCGCCCCTGGTCGATCGCTTTCGAACGACAAGCCCGAGGTCCGCCAGCGAGGCGAGAACCCTGGCCACCGCAGGGTGCGAGACACCCGCTCGCCGAGCCACCTCTCGCGCGCTGACCCCGAACCCCTCGGGCAGCCCGTCCAGGGCCCGAAGCACGCGAACGGAACTCGGCACGGCGAAGATGTCATCGAGAGCGGAGGTGAACCTCATTGGTAACGAACGGTACCAGCTGGAACGTTTCGTTACCAGCCGGGCCGCGGGCTCCCTCAAACGGCGGGGCTACGGTGAGGGACGGGGTCGGGGGTGGGAACGGTGGCGGGCTCGGCTGGGGTGAGGTTGGAGGGTCAGGCCGGCCGGCCGAGGACTATGGCGAGGAAGATCCGCTGGCGCTGGCGTGGTCAGAGGATCGGTTGGTGTCGCGGGGACCGAACGCGCTAACGTGGCGCGGTGCTCCTCCCGCATGAGGTCCGGCTCCGCGAGGCCGTCGGAGCGTTTCCGCCCTCGGTTCGGCTCGAGCTGCTACGGGTTCGGGCGGTCCAGGACACGCCAGGAGTCCCCGGAACGGCGGACGGCCTCGACCTGTTCAGCTTGCAAGGGTTTTTCGTGACACGGTCCTCCTCCTGCTGACTGACCGGCCGGGTGCCGTCCACTTCGTCACTGGCCGGGGCCGGCCCGCTTCGACTTCCACACCGCCCGCTGGGAGCTGAAGAAACCGGTGCTCGAGACCAGGAACGGGGTCAGATAGTTCGAGCCGACCCGGATCCACGTGACGCCGCTGGCATGGCCGCCGAAGATCACGGACCCCTGATTGATCAGCGACAGGACCGTTCCGACGAACAGCGCGATCGGGACGCACCGCGACAGCGACCGCTTGGAGAGGTACGTCGAAAGGATCTTCGGCTTGGGCGGCTCGATCCGAACGTCCGGGGCGGAGGAAACCGGCATGATCGGAGTTTCCGCCCGGCGGTCCACGTTGTAAAGCGGGCCCGGCCGAGTCAATCCCCGGCCGGGCCCTCGGGCCGACGGCGTTCCGGGCTTCGCGCTCAGATCCTTCCGTGGACGGCCTCGGGTCCCATCTCGCTGCTGAACTCGAAGGCCGCGGCCTCGCCGTAGTTGGGGTCGAACGACAGGCCGAACGCGTTCGAGCTCCCCGTGGTGCGCCCCACCTGGTACTCGGGAGCGAAGCCGTACATGGCCCCCTTCACCGTGACGGCGGAGCCGTCCGGGGCGGTGAACGGCTCGAAGCTGAACTCCGTCTTTCCGGCGACGGACGCCGAAGGGTGGTCCCCCGCCGAATACGTCACCGAGCCCCGCTCCGTTCCGAGGTTCTCTCCGAACAGGGCGGCGAGGTCGCCGAAGGGCCCGCCCTCGGTTCCCGACAGGATCTTGCCGAGCGCCTCGGCCTGCTGGTCGGAGGCGCCCTCGTCGATGACCACCCCCACCTTCCAGTTCCCCGACGTGAGGTTCGACGGGAACAGGTTGTAGAAGGCGAAGGTGACGCCCGACAGATCGGCGTCGTCGAGGGTTCCTCCGTCGATGTGGAAAACGGCCGCCCCCCGGCATTCTCCCTTCCCGGCCGGGTCGGTCGGGACACCGTCCACCGGGCATGGGCAGATCACGTTGCACGAGCAGCTGGCCACGTACTGGCCGGTGATCTTGTAGGCCACTAGCCTCTCCTTTCCGGCGGCCTCAGCCGCCCATGAGCCCCGACGCGAACAGCGCGGGGACGAGTGCCATCGCGGTACCCACACCGATCAGGGCGAAGCCGGTTCCCCTGGCCATCCGCGGGCCGAACGGCGCGACCTTCTCCACGAAGATCAAAGCGGCGATCAGCCCCATCCACGCCAGGTTCATCAGCCCGACCACGAACAGCACCGCCATCAGCCCCCAGCAGCACCCCAGGCAGAACGCCCCGTGTTCGAGCCCCATCCGCAGCGCCCCCGGCAGGCCGCTGCGCCAGCGCATGAGGAACGAAAGGGGCGAGCGACAGTGCGACAGGCAGATCGACTTGAGGCGGGACAGCTGGAAGGCCCCGGCGCCGGCGAAGGCCACCCCGGAGGCCACCGCCGCCGTCCGAAGCGTCATCCGGGGCGCAACAACGAGGACGCCGCGGTACAGCCCGAACACCGCCACCCCGACGATGGTCCACACCAGGAGATAGCCGCTCACGAAGACCGGAACGGCGAGCGGTCCCTGCCGCCGGGACCGCGACAGCCGCGCATGCGCCACCACCATGGGCGCCGCGGACGGGAACATCATCGCCACCATCATGGTCACCCACATCCCGATGAACAGCGGGGCGGACATGGCGGCCATGGACATGCCGTTGGCCACCCCCAGAAGCCTTGCCACTCCCGGCGCCATGCTCCCGCCACCCGCCCGGTTCGCCGTCACCACCCACGACAGCGCGGAGAGGCCCGCGAGGGAGGCCAGGATCGCGGCGATAGACAGCTTCATGGCTTGCGTCGGCCAAGGGGCGGGCCCGCTCCGAACGGGAGGCACGGTAACCGACATGCGCAGAACTCTACGCAGTCGAACTTGGCTTGTCGAACGGCAAGCCGCCCCCGGAAGCGTCCCGACGAAGGTTCCGCAGAGCAGACCAAGAACAGCACTAGGCTCATGTAAGGGGACCTCAGTGCTTTAACGCGCCGCGGTCCCAGGGTTGAATGAGCTACCCGGCTGGTTCGGGGCGGAGGCGCGGAAAGAGCCTCTGAGGGAGGTGCGTGAGCACCGAGCCTCGCTGAGGTGATCGCCTCCTCCGGCCCGGGCCACGAAGTACCCCCCCTCCGCCATAGTCCTGGGGCGGCGGTTCGGACCATTCACCCCACCCAGCCGAGCCCAGCCAAGCCAGCCACCCGAGACCGCCACCGTTCCACTCTTGCCCCGTCCCTCACCGTAGCCCCTCAGACGGCGGCGGGGACCGGTTCGAACGCCTCGCGGACCCAGGCGTGGGTGTCCCACATCGCCTTGCGATAGGTCAGGCGGATCTGCGTCATGGGTCCGTTGCCCCGGACGACCTGCCAGAACTCGTCCCAGTCGACCCAGCTGTCCTCGCCCCAGATCCACGCTCCCGCGGCGTCGTCGTACCGCAGTTCGGGATCGGGCACGTTGATGCCGACGTCCCACAGCTTCGGGACGTAGGTGGAGAAGAACTCTTGGCGGAGGTCTTCGTTCGACCGGGTCTTGATGCCCCAATACATCAGGACGTCCTTGGCCGGGTTCGAAGGCGGCCCGTAGAAGTGCATGATCGGCTTCCACCACCGGTTGACGGCGTCCTGGAACATCTCGCGCTGCGCGTCCGAGCCGCTGACGAGCTCCAGCGCGAGGTCCTCGCCGTGGCGCAGGTGCAGCGATTCCTCCGCGCAGATGCGGCGCATGGCTCGAACGTACGGCGCGTACGACGAGTCAAGTAAGGCCTTCTGGGTGACCAGGGCCGCGCCGTCGATGAGCCAGCCGATCACCGCCACGTCGCCCCACGTCTGCGTGGGGTAGTGGAAGACGTTGTGGAACTTCGTTCGACCGTTGACGAGGTCGTCGAACATCGCCTCGCGGGACTTCCCGAGATCCTCGGCCACGCGATACAGGATCTGGCCGTGGCCGACCTCGTCCTGGACCTTCGCCGTGAGCGACAGCTTGCGCTTCAGGGTCGGGGCGCGGGGGATCCACTCGCGTTCGGGGAGCGCCCCCATCACCTCGCTGTTGGCGTGCATCTCGATGAACTTGAGGGCCGCCTGACGGTATTCGTCCGGCATCCACTCGCCGGCCTCGATCTTCTCGCCGGCGTCGATGCGGGACTTGAACTCCTTTACGCGGTCGTCGTAGGTCATCGTCTTTCCAGGATACGGCTTGGTACGTGGCGTGGGGGGCGGCCGGGGGTTGCGCCGGGCATCATTACTCCAATGCCCTCTGCACCCCCCGGCCGCCCTCTCGTACGGTCTACCATCGTTCCCGCTCACCCTTTGAGGAGGCTTGGTCATGACCCACGGTGGATCGAATGAGGCGGCGCGGTCGGTGCGGGAGGAGTCGGAGGTGGATAGCGAGATGGTGGTGGCTGAGACCAGTTCGCTGGCCTCTGATGCGCCCACGTACCGGCTGGTGATCGGGGGGGAGTTGGTCGACGCGGCGTCGGAGGCGACGTTCGACTCCATTGATCCTTCGACGGGGCTTCCGTTCGCGCGAGTGGCGCGGGCCGGGAGGCAGGATGCGGAACGGGCCATCAAGGCGGCGCGGGAGGCGTTCGACGGCGGGCCTTGGCGGTCGATGAAGGGCAAGCAGCGGGCGGAGTATCTGATGAAGGTGGCGGAGCTGGTCAAGCAGAACGGGAAGGAGCTGGCGCAGCTCGAGTCGCGGGACTCGGGCGGGACGATCCGCAAGACCAAGGCCGCGGACATCGGGATGGTCATCTCCACGTTCCGGGTGCTGGCGGAGCTGGCGGCGCGCGAGAACGACGAAGAACCGTTGCCCCGCAATCCTTTTCCGCCCTCGCACAACTACCTCAGACGGGAGCCGCTCGGCGTGTGCGTCGGCATCACGCCGTGGAACTTCCCCATCCAGATGGCCGCGTGGAAGATCGCGCCGGCCATCGCCGCCGGCAACACAGTCGTCATCAAGCCGTCCCCGTTCGCCGCGCTGACGACGCTCGAACTCGGGCGGCTCTGCCTGGAGGCCGGCATCCCGGAGGGCGTGGTGAACGTGATCGCGGGGACGGGCGTGGAGGCCGGCGAGGCGCTGGTGGGGAGCGAGCTCGTGGACAAGGTGGCGTTCACCGGCTCCACGGAGGTCGGCCGGCGCATCATGCAGCTCGCGTCGTCCAACCTGAAGAAGACGACGCTGGAGTTGGGCGGCAAGTCGGCGGCCATCGTCCTGGACGACGCGGACCTCGACTACGTCGCGGACGGCGCGCTGTGGAGCGTGTTCTTCCACAGCGGCCAAGTGTGTTCGGCCGGGACGCGGCTGTTCGTGCAGCGTCCGCTGTACGACGACCTGGTGGCCGAGCTGGTCAAGCGAGCGCAGGCCTTCAAGGTCGGCCCCGCGCTGGATCCGTCCACGGACCTCGGGCCGGTCATCAACAAGGTCCAGCTGCAGACCATCGAACGCTACGTCGAGATCGGACGCGACGAGGGCGCAGACCTGCTGACCGGTGGCGAACGCGCAGTGGTGGAGGGCCACGACGGCGGCTATTACTTCCAGCCCACGATCTTCGCGGCCGGGTCGAACGACCTTCGCATCGCCCAGGAGGAGATCTTCGGACCGGTCCTCACCGTCATCCCGTTCGACGACGACGCCGACGCGATCAGGATGGCGAACGACTCGGTCTACGGCCTGGCAGGCGGGGTGTGGTCGCGGGACATCGCCCGCGCGGTGAAGGTGGCCGAACAGCTCCGCACAGGGACCGTGTGGATCAACGACTGGCACATGATCAACCCGCGGTATCCGTTCGGCGGCTACAAGCAGAGCGGCCTGGGGCGCGAACACGGCGAGATCGGGTTCAACGAGTACCGCGAGGTCAAGCACATCCACATCGACCAGACCGGCTCGCGCGAAAAGCACCAGTGGTGGGACATGGTCTTGCCCAAGCAGGCCGCACCGGCAGATCTGCCCGAGCCCGGAACGCCGGGCTCGAAACCTGCGGGCTGACCCCCATGGCCGTACCGACGAAAGACGAGGCGCTGGCCACCTTGCGGGAGGGCGACGAACGCCTCCGCGAACTGTTCGACATGCTCACGCTCGAGCAGTTCGCGGCGCCCGCCACCATCGGCGGCGGGGACTGGTCGGCGGCCGACCTGGCCGCACACATCGGGACCTGGGAGGAGCTGGCGTTGGAGGCGTTGGAGGCGTGGCGTGCGGGCCGCAAGCCGAGGGTCGAACAGGAGGTGTTCGGCGTCGACGGCGGCATCGACCGCTTCAACGACGAGGCGGTCGCGCGGAAGCGAGCCGCGGATCCAGCCGGGGTCCGGCGGCAGGCGGGCGCCACCCACGCCGATCTGGTGAAGGCCATCGAGACGATGCCCGAGGACCAGTGGCGGTCGAAGGTGCCATACGAGGCCGACAAGCGAACGGACCTCGCCGCGCTCCTCGGGTCGATCATAGGCGCTCCGCAACGACCGTTCGGGCATGCGTTCGCCCACCTCCCCGATCTGACGGCCTACGTCGCGTCGGTCAGCGCGCAGGCCCCACCAGCCGGCTGAGGTTGCGGATCGAACGCCGCAGCATAGCTCGCTGGACGGGACCATAGGCCCGGATCGCCAACTCGCCCAGCCACCCGGGAGGCATGGTCAGCTCCTCCTCCCACTCGAACGCCGTCCGCCCGCCCGTGGCCGCCACGAGCCGCCACTCCCCCCGCCCCCGGACGAACCCCAGGTGATCGATGGCGAGGCGCACCGGCGGCTCCCACACCGTCACCCGAACCACGTCCGTCGTGGCGGGGATGCCGAACACCTTCGTTCGAACCCGCAACCGCGCGCCCAGCTCGCGTTCGATGCCGTCGAGCTTCATCCACGCCACGTCGGGCATCCACGACGCCTGCTGTTCCCAGTCGGCCAGCACGCTCCACACACGTTCGGGCGGCGCGTCGAACACCGACCGCTCCCGGATCCTCACCCGCGCTGTTTGACCGCGACCGTACGGCGCGACACACTCCGGCCGAGACGAAAGGAGGATCGCGAAGTGAACTGGTTCCAGTTCTGGCTCATCCTGCACATCCTGTCGGTGATCGTGGCGTTCGGGCCGACGTTCGCCTTCCCGGTGATGGGAGCCTACGCTGGCAAGCACCCCGAGCACGGCGCGGCGGTGGCGCACCTCACGCATCTCATCGAACGCCGCATGGTCATCCCGGTCGCGGTCCTGGTACTGATCTTCGGGACGGCTCTCATCATCACCGGCCACTTCGCGCTGTGGAAGTCCGAGTGGCTCCTGATCGGCATCATCCTGTACGGGGCCGCCCTAGCGTTCGCCGTGCTGGTCCAGAACCGCAACGGCGCGGCGCTGGTCAAGTTCATCAGCTCCATGCCGCCCGGACCACCCCCCATCGGCGCTCAGCCACCTCCCGAGCTCATCGCGCTGACCAAGAAGCTGCAGCTCGGGGGGATGTATCTCACGCTCTCGATCGTGGTGATCGTCGTACTGATGGTGTGGCGGCCGGGGAGCTGCCAGGGCGTCTGCTGAGGCTCACCGAACGGCTGGACGTCGAAGGGTCTCGGGCGTTCGGACCGCCAGTACCAGCGCGATCAGCGGCAGCGCGGCCGCGACGGCAAACGCCACCTTGAACCCCGCCGCTCGCGTGGTGAAGCCCGCCACCAGCGGGCCGGCGATGAGGCCGAGATCGCCGAAGAACCGGTGCACGCCGATGGCCGTTCCCGAGCCGCGATCCGGCACCACGTCGGACAGCATCGCGGACGGCATGATGCCCGCGTAGCCGGACGCCACCCCCCACAGGGCCACCAGGCCGGCCAGCATGAGCGGCGATCTCGCCCATCCGATGGCCACGACCGCCAAGATCAACCCGGCCAGGCCGGGCAGGAGAACGCTCTTGCGACCCCACCGGTCGGCCAACGACCCCGCGTGGTAGAGCACCGCGAGCTCGGTGGTGATGGCCGCCCCGTAGACGCCGCCGATGGCGAGCGTGGACATGTGGAGGTGGTCCCGGCCGAACAGCGGCACCAGGGTGTCCAGGACGCCCGCCACCACGGACATGTACGCCAGGTTCACCATGATGGTCGTGACGAACTCCCTGCGTCGGAGCAGTGCGGTGATGCGTTCGACGGTGGCGCGCCAGCCCACCTCGAGCGGCGGCGGCTCCTCGTCATCGGCGATCGCCCGAGGCGCCGGATCGCGGGCGAAGCGCAGATAGAGCCCGCCCGAGACGAACAGGATCACGGCGTAGGAGAGGATCGGCGCGCGGAGTCCCCAGAAGTGGGCCAGGACCCCGCCGATCGGTCCGCCCGCGATCACGCCCATGTTGAAGAAGCCGAAGAACACGCCGAACGTTCGAGCCATCCGGTCCTTCGGCACCACCTTGAACATGTAGCTGTAGACGGCGGCGAACATGAGCGACGAGCCCGCCCCGCCCGCCGCCCGGAACACCACGGCCAGGGCGAACGTTCGAGCCAGCGCCACGAGCACCGACGTCACCCCGACCACGATGACCCCGACCGCCATCGACAACCGTTCGCCGAGACGATCGACGGCCGGCCCGGACACCAGGTCGAACGCCAGCCGGGTGAAGGCGAACGACGAGATGAGCAGCCCCGCCGCGGCGTAGTCCACGCCGAACGACCGCGCGTACAGCGGGAGGATCGGCGCCACGATGCCGAACCCCATCATGATGACGAACACGATCAGCAGGATCGTGCGGATGGCGGGGTCGGCGAAGATGATCCGGAAGCTGACCTTGTCAACGGAGGCTTCGGCTTGGGTTGCGTTACGAGCGGTTCGGCGCGACACGGATGCTCGCTACACCCTCGCCGCGATCTCCTTCGCGGCCCGTTCGATCACGCCGACCTCGCGCTCACCGAACGCGTCGAGGGTGTCCGAATCCACGTCCAGCACGCCGAACACCTCGCCACGGACCACGATTGGGACGACGACCTCGGAGCGGGTGTTCAGGTCACACGCGATGTGGCCGGGCCGGATCCGAACGTCCGGAACGATCTCCGTAAGGCCGGAGGCGGCCACCGCGCCGCACACGCCCTGGCCGGCCGGGATGCTGTCGTGGTCGGTCGGCTTGCCTTCGTAGGGCCCCAGGACGAGGGTGTCGCCCTCGACCACGTAGACGCCGACCCAGTCGAACGACCGTTCGTCGCGGTGCAGCCTTGCTACGGTTGCGGCAATGTACTCGTCGAGGTCCACCGGAGCAGTGTACCGAGGTGTCTCGACCCGGCCCCGGAGAGGCCGAAGGGGGGAAGCCGTTCGGCTCCCCCCCTCGGTGAGTGCAGCGCTCGAGCGCCCTCCCGCGCGCTGCGTCCAACCGGTTTCCCGGCGGGCCGGTCGTCTAGGACACGAGCCGACCCTTCTTCCATCGGTCACCCTATCGACCGACCTGAGCACGCAAACGGCGGTTTCTTGACCGCCGGCGGGGTCCGAACGCCACTACTCGTAACGGGCCCGGACGGCCCGCTGCCCGCTCGCGGTCGCGACCTGGGCAGACTGAGGACGTTCGCCGACGGCGTGCTGGCCTGGGACGACGACGGGGCGGTGACCTACGCGGGTCCGGCGAACGGCGCACCGGCCTCGGCGGAACCGGTGGACGGCGCCGTGGTGCCAGGGTTCGTGGACTGCCACACGCATCTGCCGTTCCGGGGATGGCGTTCGGACGAGTTCGAGGCGCGGCTCGCGGGGCGTTCGTACCGCGACGTCCAGGGAGGGGGCGGCGGGATCTTCCGCAGCGCTCGTCTCCTGGCGGAGTCCTCCGACGACGAGGTGGTGGCGTTCTGCCGGCCGCTGCTGGGCGAGATGCTGCGACACGGCACCACCACCTGCGAGCTCAAGACCGGCTACGGCCTGTCCGTGGAGGCCGAACTCCGTCAGGCCCGCCTGGCCCGGGCCATCGCCGGCCAGATCGAGCAGACCGCCACGGTCACCTTGCTGGCCTGTCACGCCGTGCCCCCGGAGATGGACCGGACGACATGGGTGCGACAGGTGTGTGAGGAGCTGATCCCGGCCGCCGCGGCCGAGGGACTGGCCGACATGGTGGACGTCTACGTGGAGGACATCGCGTTCTCGGTGCAGGACTTCGAACGGGTGGCCCAGGCCGCAACGGACCACGGGTTGGGTGTTCGATGCCACGCGGACCAGTTGGGTCACTCCGCGGCGGCGGAGGCCGCGGTGGCGGCGGGTGCTCGAAGCGCGGACCACCTCAACAACACGGGGCCCGAGGGGATCGCGGCGCTCGGTGAAGGCCGAACGGTCGCGGTGCTGCTCCCGGTGTCGACGTTGTTCCTGCGGGCGGACCCGCCGCCCGTGGACGCGTTGCTCGACGCCGGCGCGGCCGTCGCGCTCGCCACCGACTTCAACCCCGGCACCTCGCCCTGCCTGTCCATGCCCGAGGTGATGTCCGTGGCCGCGTCGCTGTACCGCCTGGAGCCGGCCGCCGCGCTGGTGGCGGCCACGGCCAACGCGGCGTTCGTCCTGGGGTTGGAGGACCGGGTGGGGACGCTGGACGTGGGCAAGCGAGCGGACTTCGTGGTGCTGGACGCGCCCGAGGTGGCGATGTTGGCGTACCGTCCGGGCCACGATCCCGTTGGGCAGACCTGGATCGGCGGACGCCTCGTATACCGAACGGAGACGTGATGGAAGCCTGGCCGGACAAGCCGACGACGAAGGAACCCAGGAAGCCGCTCGACGGCCGCCTGCTGGTCCTATTCGTCCTGACGTGTTTTCTCCATGCGGCGGCGCTCGCGCTGTGGTTCGGACTGGCCATCGCGGCCCATCGCCTGGACGGTCCGGGGTACGTGGTCCTGGTGGTCTACGCGGTCTTCGTCGGGTTCGGCGGCATCCTGCTGGCGCTGCGGTACCAGCTGAAGTTCGCCTGGCCGGGGTTCCTGACCGGCGTGCTGCTGTGGGCGCTGCTGCTGATCCTGGATCGAACGCCCAGCCAGCGCTCGCTGGTGCTGCTGGGCGTGGCGTCGGCCATGGCCCTGGCCGCACTGATCACGGGCCTCGCCTACGGTCGGATCGCCAACGACGGCGTCCCGCGAACGTTCGGCGCCAGGGGTCGCGGCGTGGAGTCGTAGCTCAGTCCAACCGACCCACCGCGTCCTCCACCGCCGCCACGAACGCCCCGGATCGAACGAGTTCGATCACCGCGTCGACGTCGGGCTTCAGCTGACGGTCCTGGTCCAGGAACGCCACGACTTGGCGAACGGCCCGAACGGCGGCGGCGGTCCCCGCGGCCGGCTCCAGGGGCCGCCGCAGGTCCAGCCCCTGGGCCGCGGAGAGCGCCTCCAACGCCACCACCACCTCGGCGTTCGTCACACACTCCCGGGCGTGTCGCGCGGAGGTCATCCCCATACTCACGTGGTCCTCCTGGCCGGCGGAGGAGGGGATCGAATCGATCGATGCCGGGTGGGCCAGCGACTTGCTCTCCGACACCAGCGAAGCCGCGGTGTACTGGACGATCATCAGCCCGGTGTTCATCCCGGGGCGGTCCACCAGGAACGCCGGGAGGCCCCCGTTCGTGGTCGGGTCGAGCATGCGGTACAGGCGGCGTTCGGAGATCGACGCCAGCGCCACGGTGGCCGCCGCCAGCGAATCCAGCGCGATGGCCACGGGCTGGCCGTGGAAGTTGCCGCCCGAGATGACCTCGCCGTCCTCGGGTAGCACCACCGGGTTGTCGGACACCGAACCGATCTCGATCTCCAGCACGCGTCGGGCGTGGGCCAGCGTGTCGCGGAACGCCCCGTGGACCTGGGGAGCGCACCGCAGCGAGTAGGCGTCCTGCACCAGGTGTTCGCTCTCCCGGTGCGAGGCCATCACCGGACTCCCGTGGAGGAGGCGGCGGAGGTTCGACGCGGACGCGCCTTGACCTGGATGAGGACGCAGCGCCTGGAGCCGTGCGTCGAACGCCCGGTCGGTGCCCAGCACGGCCTCCACGGTCATCGCCGCCGCCACGTCCGCCGCCTTGGCCAGCGCGCGGGCCCGTTCGGATGCCAGCAGCCCCACCGCCAGGAGGGCCTGCGTCCCGTTCACCAGCGCGAGGCCTTCCTTGGGCTCGAGCTGCAGCGGTTCGAGCCCCAAGCGATCCAGGACCGCGGCCCCCGTCATCCGTTCGCCTTGATAGGACACCTCGCCCTCTCCGATCAGCGGCAGGGCCAGATGGGCCAGCGGCGCCAGGTCGCCCGAGGCGCCGAGCGAACCCTGTTCGGGGACGACGGGCACCACCCCGCGGTTGAGGAGTTCGACCAAGCGGTCGACGATGAGCGGCCGAACGCCGGAGTACCCCAGCGCGAGCACGTGGGCCCGAAGGACCAGCATCGCCCGGACCTCCTCATCGGAGAGCGGCGCACCAACCCCCACCGCGTGCGAGCGCAGCAGGCGATGCTGCAGCGTCCGGAGATCATCGGGAGCCAGTCGAACGTTCGCCAGGCTGCCGAGGCCGGTCGTCACGCCGTAGACCGTTCGGCCCGACGCCACCGCATCGTCGACGACCTTGCGCGAGGCCAGCATGCGGTCGCGGGCGGCGCCCGAAACCTCCACGGTTCCGCCGCGCGCCGCCGCCACCACCGCCTCGATGTCGAGCGGCTCTCCCACCACCACCACCACCGGCATGGCTCGCAGGCTACGGGTGCCGGTGACGCCCGGCAACCCGCGGGGTGAGGGAGGCCAACCTCAAGGCGAGGCCTGGTTCGGGGTCTACCGCCATTCCGTCGGCGTCTGGAACTCAGCCGGCCGGCCGGGCCCTGAACGCCGACGTGGTCAGGATCTGGAGCTCCTCCGCCCGGGCCACCAGCTCCTCGCTTTCGGCCCGCAGCGCGGCGACGGCGGCGGGATCCTTGATCGAATCGGTGTTGATCTCGACGTTGCGGATCGCCGCGCGGCACGAGGCCGCGAGCAGCTCCGCGGAGGCGGCGCCGTCCGACGCGGCGGCGGGGTTGCCGATCTCGGTCACCTCTCGGGCCAGCTCCATCTGAGAGACGGCCAGCCGGGCGGTCTCCAGCGGAACGTCGGCCGCGCCGACCATGGCGGGCTGGATGGCCTCCCGCCGGGCCGCCTTCTGCTCCTCGGTCTCCTTCGGCAGCCTGTAGGCGGCCATGACCGCGTCGAAGGACGCCGCGTCGCGGTCGGCCAGGTCGAGGAACGCCGCCCGGGCCGCGTCGGCCGCCGCCTGGATCTCCCGCATCCGGGCTTCGAGGGGTTCGAACCCCTTCTTGTCCTCGGTGAGCCTGGCCACCATGGCCACCAGCGCGGCGCCGGCCGCGCCTGCCAGGGCCGCGGCGGTTCCTCCCCCGGGGGTGGGCTCGGCCGAGGCCAGCCGGTCCAGGAACCCGCGGACGGGTGCGTCCCCCGTCGCCGGCCTGGATCCGGCCGGGGTCTCCTCCCCTGGCGATGTTGCCAGCACCCGTTCGAGGATCTGCTGGTCGGGTTCGAACCCCTTCAGTTGCAGGTAGAACGCGGCGCTCTCGGTGAGGGCGGCCTCCGGCGCCATCCCCACGATCTCCGTGTCCAGGATCCTCAGCCCGTGCCGGGAGGCCTCCAGCCTGACCAACTCGAGCGCGCGGTAGATCGGCGTGGCGTCGGTGTCGACGAGGTTCATCGACACGGTCACCCGCCCCCGCTCCTCGTGCAGGAACCCGATGGACCGGACGTTATTCAACCCGCCGGTCGATCCGCGAACGGCCCGGGCGATCCGCTTCGCCGCGTCCTCGTCGGTGCCGTCGAGGTAGACGTTGAACGCGATGAGGGGCTTTCGGGCTCCCACCGCCACCGCCCCGGCCCGGCCGATCTCGTGGGGGCCGAAGTCGGGAAGCCGGCGTCCCTGGGCGACATCGGCCTTCAGGCCCTCGTACTCGCCCTTGCGGACGTCGGCCAGGCTCCGCCGCTCGGGGACCAGGGCGGCCTGGTCGTAGCAGTAGACGGGGATGCCGAGCGTCCCGGCGATGTCCTTCGCCACTACCCGGGCGAGGTCGACGCAGTCCTGCATGGAGACGTCGCGAACGGGCAGGAACGGGATGACGTCGACCGCGCCCATCCGCGGGTGGCTGCCGAGGTGCTGGTCCATGTCGATGAGCTCGATGGCCCTCGCCGCGCAGGAGAGGGCGCTTCGGCGGACCGCATCGGGCGAGCCGACCAGGGTCGCATCCAGGCGGTTGTGGTCGGCATCGGCCTGCCAGGTGAGCATGCGGACGCCGGGGACACGGCAGGCCTCGAGGATGGCCTCGATCACATCCGCCCGGCGCCCCTCGCTGAAGTTCGGAACGATCTCCACCAGGGGTGCCCGGCCCGAACCCTCCACGCTCATCCCCTCCCGTGCTCCCTCCAGGGCAAGGCCGAGAAGGTAGCAGCCCGGCCGGTATCGAGGGCCCGTCGAATGCGCGGACCGGCAACCCTCGGGGTGCGTTCGTTATCCTGGGTCGAGCCCGTCCGCGGGCCACACCGTGGTCATCCTGGGAGCCTTCCTCGCCATCGTCACCGGCCTCGGCTTCAGTTCGGCCGCGCTGGTGCAGAAGCACGAGACACTGCGGACGGGGGTCGGGCCGGCCCGGCTACTCGGCGCGTTGGTCAAGCGGTGGCGATGGCTGGCGGCCACGTTGCTCTCCGTGGTGGCGTGGGTGGCCCAGGTGGCCGCGCTGACCCTGGCCCCCATCGCGCTGGTCATCCCGCTGGTCGGCGCGGGGACCGCCCTGCTGGTGGTGGGAGGGACGCGGTGGCTGGGCGAACGGTTCGGCCGGATGGAGCTGGTGGCAGTCGTCATGGTGGCCGCCGGTGGCGCCGCCGCGGCGGTGGGCGCGAGCGCGGTGCCGGTCTCGCATCGAGCGTTGCCGTTCGTCACGCAACTGCTGCTGGGTGCGGCGGCGCTGGTCGCGGCGGGCGTGGCGGTCGTTCGACGTGGCGGGATCGCGATGGGAACGGCGGCGGGCTGCCTCTACGCCGGCGTGACCATCCTGTCGAAGGAGGTGGGCGACCGGTTCGCGGACTCCGGGTTGCACGCCGTCTGGCTGCTCGTGGCCAGCCCGACCATCTGGGTTCTCGCGATCCTCGCCGTCTTGGGCTTGGCGCTCGAACAGGCGGCATTCCAGCGGGCCAACGCGGCCTCGGTGGGGGCCGCCATCACCGCGCTCGATACGACGGGCCCGATCCTGGCCGGCTTCCTCCTGTACCACGAACGGTTCCCGGCCGGTCCTCGGGGGATCCTGCTTGGCGCCGGCATCGCGCTGGCACTGGGCGGCATGGTGGCGCTGTCCCGGCACCGGTTCGTGCCGGCAGCCATCCTGTCCACGAGGCCGTGAATCGAGGAGAACGACGAGCGAGGGTGGAGCGAACTCCACCCTCGGCCCTTCCCCATGGCGAGGAGGCTCAGCGACGCTTACCCCGACCCGGACCCGCCAGGCCCCTGGGGGCTCGTGGCGGGGATGCTTCCCCGAAAAGGTCGCGCGCTGCTCGTCTCGATGATGCCGATCGCATGTCCTCGCCGCGTCGCCTCTTGGCGTTTCGTGCGTCTTGAGAGTTTTCGGCCAGGCGAACGGTTCACCGAATCCCCGGACCGGCCCATTCCGCGAGGTCTTTCTACCTAGGCCCGGCCCTAAGACGAACGGGTGGTATACCAATCGTTCGTGACCCTCGTTCGAGCCGACCTCGTCTACGCCGCCGACAGGTGGCACCGCGACCACGCGTTCGTCACTCACGGCGCGGAGATCTTGGCGGCCGGCCCTCGAGAGGAGATGGCCGAACGCTTCCCCGAGCACGAACGCGAGGACTGGGGCGAGGTCGCCGTGATGCCGGGAACGGTGAACGGCCACGGCCACTCGTTCCAGGCGCTGCTGCGGGGATTCGGTGACGACATGACGTTCCTGGGCTGGCGGGACCGCGTGCTCTACCCGTTCGCGCAAGCGTTGGACCGCGACGGGATCAGGGCAGGCGCGCTGTACGACTTCGCCGAGATGGCTCGCGCCGGCATCACCACGGCGGTCGACTTCTTCTACCTGCATGACCGTTCGAACGACAACGACCTCATCGTTGCGGAGGCGGCGCGAGAGGTGGGCATCCGCCTGGTCCTGGCGCGCACGATGTACGACTGGACGGGCGCGCCACGGCGGTTCCAGGAGACGCCGGCCGAAGCCGAACGCAACTTCCGCGACCTGCACG